>JBHJIZ010000130.1:0-74571 GCA_050043005.1 Paracoccaceae bacterium | reverse complement strand
ATCTCGGTGGAGTACCAATCCTTATCGATCGTCTGGCGCGGTGTCAGAATCGAGCTGGTCGGCTTCACGGCGCACCGAACCACGGCGTCCTGCCCGGTCGAGATGCCACCAAGACTCCCGCCCGCATGGTTCGAGCCATAGCGCGCGCCATCGTTGCCCCAGGACATCTCGTCGGCATTGTCCATTCCGGTCAGAGCAGCCGCCGCAAATCCATCGCCAATCTCGACCCCTTTGACAGCGTTGATCGACATCATAGCGGCCGACAGGTCCGTATCGAGTTTCGCGTATATCGGCGCGCCCAGGCCGACTGGTACGCCCGAGCCAACGATCTCGATCACGGCACCAACCGAGTTTCCTGACTTGCGCAGATCGTCCAGGTAAGTCGCCCAGTCCGATGCGGCGGTTGCATCGGGGGTCCAGAACGGGTTGCGTTCGACCTCGTCCCAGTCCCAGTTGCTGCGATCGATCTGTCGCGGCCCCATCTGGACCATGCAGCCCCGAACCACAAGATCCGGGACAAGCTGTCGAAGTGCCTCGCGGGCAATACCTGCCGCCGCGACGCGCGCTGCCGTTTCGCGGGCCGAGGACCGGCCGCCGCCGCGATAGTCGCGGATGCCGTACTTCATCCAGTAGGTGTAGTCCGCGTGGCCCGGCCGGAACTTGTCCATGATGTCGGAATAGTCCTTGGACCGCTGGTCCGTGTTGCGGATCATGAGCTGGATCGGATGGCCCGTGGTCGTGCCCTCGAATACGCCGGACAGGATTTCGACCTCGTCGGCCTCCCGGCGCTGCGTCGTATACTTGTTCTGCCCCGGTTTGCGCCGATCCAGCCAATGCTGCAGCATACCGGCGTCTAGGGTTACACCGGGCGGGCATCCGTCGACCGTCGCGCCCAGCGCGGGACCGTGGCTTTCGCCCCAGGTTGTCACTCGGAAGATGCGGCCGAACGTGTTGAAGGACATGTGGATTGCCGGGTGTTCTCGTCAGGTGCCGCTGCGGATAGCCGATCCGGGCGAAAAGAAAAAGGCCCGGCGCGATGGCCGGGCCCATGTATCAGGCGTTCGGGCGCAGGCCGCTCAGGCTTCTTCCTTGCGCTTGATCGGCGCCCAGAGCTTCTTGTTGGTGTAGAACAGAAGCACCGCCAGGATGATCACGAAGACAAGATTGCGAAAGCCTGCTTCCTTGCGTTCGACCAGTGCCGGTTCCGCTGCCCACATCAGAAAGGCCGCGACGTCTTCTGACAACTGCTCCATCGTGGGCTCTGGCGGCGTATAACCCTCGTACTCGGCGGCCGTGCCGTCTGCTGCGTAGACCGCAAACTCGACATCATCGCCGTAGAGCGGTTGCGCCATCGAGATCCAGCCACCCGACATCGTATCGTTGCCGTAGAGAAGCGATCCGCCGACTTCCTCTTCCTCGCCGTTGTAGTGCGTCAGAAGCGAGTAGATGTACTCGGGGCCGCCGATGCCCTTGAAGAGCTGGTTGACGAGCAGGCCCGAGGGACCGTGGAACCCGGCGCGCGCCTTGGCCATCAGCGTCAGATCCGGTGCGCCCGCAGCATCGTTTCCAGGGAACAGATCCGACGGTAATCCGGGCCGCTCGCCGTCCTCACTCTCATCGTCGATGATCGTGTAGCTCGCGGCGATCGCCTTGATCTGCTCCGCCGGGAACGCCGGGCCGTCCGAGCGCCCAAGATCGCGGAACGCCAGATACTTCAGGCCATGACATCCCGCGCAGACTTCCTGATAGACCTGAAAGCCCCGTTGGAGTTGGTACTTGTCAAAGGTGCCGAACGGGCCTTCGAAGCTGAAGTCGACGTCTTCGACATACCCGGCACCGCCTGCAGCCAGCGCCCCAGCGGGCGCCAACGCCAGAGCAATCACCGCGGCCGTGATGCTTTTTCTGAACATCTTTTATCTCCTTGCGCGGTGGGTCACTCGGCCGGGGTGGCCGACGTCTTCGGCGGATAGTGGGTGTCGAAATCCGCTTCGATCGTCTCGGGTTGCGGCTGTGGTTTCTCGGTGATGCCGAGCAGTGGCAGGATTACCAGGAAGTAGCCGAACCAGTAAATCGTACCGATCAGCGAGATCGTCGGCACCAGACCCTCGGCCGGCTGAGACCCGCACCACATGAGCACGAAGAAGTTGAACACGAAGATCCAGAACCACCATTTGAACTGCGGGCGATAACGGCCCGAGCGCACGCGGCTGGTGTCCAGCCATGGCACCAGTGCCATGACCACGATCGCGCCGAACATCGCCAGCACACCGCCCAGCTTCGAGTCGATGAACAGGATGTCGAAGGTGATCGCGCGCAGGATCGCGTAGAACGGCAGGAAGTACCACTCCGGCACGATGTGCGCAGGTGTCGCCAGCGCGTTCGCCTCGATGTAGTTGTCCGGGTGGCCCAGGAAGTTCGGCATGAAGAACACGATGACCACGAAGATCGCCAGGATCACCGCCAAAGCGAACAGATCCTTGATCACGAAATACGGCCAGAACGGAACCGTGTCTTTCTTCGCGATGTCGATCGAGTCGCGACGCACTTCGCCGCCCGTTGGGTTGATGATGCCCGTAGTATGGAACGCCCAGATGTGCACGACCACCAAGCCCAGGATCACGAACGGCAGCAGGTAATGCAGCGAGAAGAACCGGTTCAGCAGCGCGTTGTCGACCGCGAAGCCGCCCCAAAGCCACTCTACCAGGGGTTCACCGATCAACGGCAGCGCCGAGAACAGGTTGGTGATCACGGTGGCGCCCCAGAACGACATCTGGCCCCACGGCAGCACATATCCCATGAACGCGGTCGCCATCATCGCGAGATAGATCAGGATGCCGATGATCCACGTGATCTCGCGCGGTTCCTTGTACGATCCGTAGTAAAGGCCACGGAAGATATGCAGGTACACGGCAGCGAAGAACAGCATGGCGCCGTTCTGATGCGCATATCGCAGCAACCAGCCGCCGTTCACGTCGCGCATGATGTGCTCAACCGATGCAAACGCATGGTCGACATGCGGCGTATAGTGCATGACCAGCGCGATGCCGGTGACAATCTGCAGGACCAGACAGCCCGTGAGGACAATGCCCCAGATCCACATCCAGTTCAGGTTCTTCGGGGTCGGGATCATCAGCGTGTCGTAGGCGATGCTGAGGATCGGCAAGCGGCGGTGCAGCCACTTCTCCGGGCCCGACTTCGGTTCGTAATGTTCGTGCGGAATACCGGCCATTGCTTTGTCCTTATCCCAGCTTGATTACGTCGTCTCCGACGAAGGATGCCGTCGGGACTGGAAGGTTTTCAGGCGCAGGTCCTCGGCGGATGCGCCCGGACAGATCATAGTGCGACCCGTGGCACGGACAGAACCATCCACCGAAATCGCCTGCGTCAGATAGCGGCACACAGCCCAGCTGCGTGCAGACGCCCATCATGACCAGCCACTCACCGTCGGAGTCGAGCGCGCGGTTCTGATCTCCGGCATCGGCATCGGGCTCGTTCGCGTTGCGCGCACTCTGATCCGGAAGCTCAGCCAACGCGACGTCCCGCGATTCGGCGATCTCTTCGGCTGTGCGACGGCGGATGAAGACCGGCTTTCCGCGCCATTTCACCGTAATCTGGGAACCCGGTTCCAGATCACCGACCGGAACCTCGATCGAGGCCAGCGCGAGCACGTCGCGTGACGGATTCATCTGATCCACAAGCGGCCATACGGCGGCACCGGTCGCGACGACGCCTGCGGCCCCAGTCGCTACGTAGAGAAAATCGCGGCGGTCACCTTCTCCAGACACGTGTCTCTCCCTTGGCTACACCCGACCCCGTTGCCGGGTGCCTTGAAATCGGCGGCGCACGGTTGTCCGCGCGCACTTCGGTATCACCGCAGGGAGTTAGAGCATGATGAACATCGCTGCCAGCGGACAACGCGCCGCATCGAATGCGTCAAAGCGCCTTTGCCGTCGGGCTTTCTACCCGGTGACAACGCGTGTCACAGGATGGCGACGCGCTCTGCCCGTCCATCATCCGGAAACGGCCGGTACAGCGCATAGCTCGCCTTCGCGATCATGGCATGAACCGGGTAGTAGAGCTCTTCGACCTCGTCCGAATGCTGGGAGACATGCTGGAACGCCTCATCCAGTTGGTTGAGCCGGTCCACCTCGATCTCCAGCAGGAAGTCACGCGCATCGTCCGAGGCCAGGTTCAGCTTGCGCCGCAACAGGCGCCATGCGCCGATCTTGCCTTCCTGCTCCAGATATCCCAGCCACCGGTCCAACGCATGGGCGAAGGCCAACGCTTTGGCGTCATCCTTGAGATCGATCATCACATGGTAGAGGTTCATGGCCGCCTCCTGCTTTTCGGCCAGAGAACACAGAACATGGTTACAGATGGATGAATCATCGGCCAAAATCGCGCGGATACGGCTGGCACTCTTCCAGCCCGACATTGCGCCGAACGTCGGCGCGATCATCCGCCTGGGTGCCTGCATGTCGGTGCCCGTCGACGTCATCGGACCGTGCGGATTTGCGTTCTCGCTGCGGGCAGTCCGGCGTCAGGTCATGGATTACGGCGACAAGGCGGATGTTACCGATCACATATCGTGGGAGCGGTTTAGTAAAGACCGCCCGCCTGGCCGATTGGTCGCAATGACAACCCACGGGGCAGAGGTTCTGTGGGACTTCGCGTTCCAGCCCGGCGATACGATTCTGATGGGGCGAGAGAGTGCCGGGCTGCCCGAAGACATCCACGCCAAGTCCGACGCGCGTCTGCTGATTCCGATGGCACCGGGAACCCGGTCACTCAACATTGCCGTTGCCGCTGGCATGGCAGTCGCAGAAGCCGTTCGTCAACTGCGATGAAAGCCAATGTATCCGTTAGGCTGGCTCGCCATTGCTCCAGTGCAACGGTTTGACATCTATTTGTTTCTCACGCTCTGTGTGCCAAATCTCGTATTGCGACTGAAGCGTCATCCAAAATCTGGCACCATTCTTGAACGCCTGTCCAAGACGGATTGCCATCTCAGTCGAAACTCCACTTTTTCCGTTTATCAAGTCCGAGAGAGCAGCTCGCTTGACTCCCAAGTGCGTAGCCAACTCCTCGACCGTCATGTCTAACTCTTCCTTTATGCCACGCACATAGCGGCCCGGATGTGGCGGCGGGAACGAAAGCCTTTCATTGTCATGAGCCATGATAGTCCTCCAAATCGACGTCCACTGGCTGTCCTGCTTCCCATCTGAATGTAATCCGATAGTTCTTTGTGACCTTCAACGAATAGCTACCAGCACGATAGCCCTTAAGGCGATGCAAACGAAAATGAGGCAAATCCAGTTCCATTGGATCTACCGCTGCGTCCAGTGCTGCCAAGATCTCCTCTACTCTTTCAGCCCACTGAGGGTTGATGCCGCTGCGGTCATCTCCGAACGCAAAACGTCGCAACCCTTTATGCTTGATGACTGAGCGTCTTAGCATTTAACTCGGTATCACGACTCGTGACTCGAGTCACCAGTCGTTAGAGTCCATCGCCGCCAACACCGCATCGCCCATCTCGGCCGTCGAAACAGGCGTCGCGCCTTCGGACTGCGCCAGGTCGGCGGTACGCACGCCCTGATCCAGCACCTCATTGACGGCGGCCTCCAGCATGTCGGCCTCGGCGCCCAGATCGAACGAATAGCGCAGCGCCATCGCAAAGCTCAGCAGGCAGGCGCACGGGTTGGCCTTGCCCTGACCGGCGATATCGGGGGCCGAGCCATGCACCGGTTCGTAAAGCGCCTTGGGGCGGCCGTTCTCCATCGGTGCACCTAACGAGGCCGAGGGCAACATCCCCAGCGACCCGGTCAGCATCGCCGCGCAGTCCGACAATATATCGCCAAACAGGTTGTCGGTGACGATCACATCGAACTGTTTGGGGTTCCGAACCAGCTGCATGGCGCCGTTGTCGGCGTACATGTGGCTCAGCTCGATCTCGGGGTAATCCTTTGCAATCACTTCGATTTCTTCGCGCCAGAGGATCCCGGCCTCCATCACGTTGGCTTTCTCCATCGAGCAGACGCGCTTGCCGCGTTTCATCGCCAGTTCGAAGGCCGAGCGTCCGACGCGGCGGATCTCGGAGGTCGTATAACGGTGTGTGTTGATGCCGACGCGTTCGTTGCCCTCGGTGTGGATCCCGCGCGGCTCTCCGAAATACATGCCGCTGGTCAGCTCGCGGACAATCATGATGTCGAGCCCGGCGACGATGTCCTTTTTGAGGGACGAGTAATCCGCCAGCGCATCGAAACACTGCGCCGGTCGGAGGTTGGCGTACAGGTCCATCTCTTTGCGAAGCCGCAACAACCCACGCTCGGGCTTCAACGAGAAGTCCAGGTTGTCATAGGCCGGGCCGCCGACAGCGCCCAGAAGTCCCGCATCGACCGATTGAGCCTTGGCCATCGTCTCGTCCGACAGCGGCGCCCCAAGCGCGTCATAGGCGGCACCGCCGACCAGATCTTCCTCGACGGAAAAGTCCAGACCCCGGTTGTCGCCGTACCTGTCGATGACCTTGCGAACTTCGGCCATCACCTCGGGACCGATACCATCACCGGGCAGGATCAGCAGCTTCATTGCAGGCATGGGTCGCTCCCTCGAACCGTATCTTATTGTCGGGGCGCGTTTTGCGCGATCGGACCTTGCTTGGCAAGCGGTGCACGACCGAACGTCCGATGTGTTTATCGTTTCTAAACGGCAAGTCAGGTAGCGTCAGGTGGATTTGCAAAGGCGCCGTGCCAACAGTAAGCTGTTCACGAACAACGAGGGTGGGGTTTTTTGCGTTGAACGGGAGAGGCCATTGCCCTTGCATCGTGCCGACGTGAAACCGCTCTTCGGTGAACGACGCGCGGACTCAGAAGCGCGGCCGAGTGCTGATGGCTTCGTCGGCGGCATCCTGGACACGCTCAGGGACGGCGTGCTCGTTGTCGGCAACGATCTGCGGATCCTCTACGCAAATCCGATGTACTATCAACAGCTTGGCATTACCGAGGCTGATGTCGCGCCGGGTGATCATCTGGAGGCAGCGCTTCGGCATCTCACGGTCGAGGGGCTGCTCGGGCCGATGGGCGGGCAAACTGTCGAAGAATTCGTCGCCCGCCGTATGCGGACCTGGGGTACCGACGAAAGCCGGTTCGAACGCAGATTCCTCGAGACGGGGCGGATCATCGAGATCTACCGGTCGATGACCCTGGCGAACGAGGTGGTTGCGGTTCACGTCGACGTTACCAGTGCCGTCCGAAGCGAGGAGGAGATCGAGCGCCAGCGGATCTACATGACCAGCCTGCTGGAGAACATGAGCGACGGCCTGGCGCTTATTGACCCCGAAGGCCGCTTCGCAATGTTCAACGACCAGTTCCTGGAACTCTACAATATCGACCCCAACCACGTTTACTGGGGCATGGAATACGACAGTTTCGTCGAAAACATTGGCGATCTCAAATACATGTCCCATCAGAAACGCGCCGCCGAACTTAAGCTGCGCCGCGACTTCGCCTTCGATCCCAGCGCGACGTCGGCGCGGCGGCATCTGAGCAATGGCCGCACCCTTAACATCAACAAGACCAACCTGCCCGGTGGCGGTTGCGTGATGACCACGCGCGATATGACCGATCAGCTGAAACGCGAGCAGCAGTTGATGAGGGCTCGCAGCGAAGCCGAGGATTCGGCCCGTTCGAAGTCCGAGTTCGTCGCGCGGATGAGCCACGAAATGCGCACGCCGCTGAACGGAATCCTTGGCGTTGCCGCACTTCTGGACAAATCGGATCTGTCGGACGGTCAACGCGAACTGGTCGATGTTATCGGTAACTCCGGCCACGTCCTGATGCGGCTGATCGACGATATCCTGGACCTCAGCCGGATCGATGCCGAAACGTTTCAGGTCGTGCAGGACCGGTTTGAGATATCGGACGTCATCCGTGAATGCGTGGCGTTGATCGGGCCAAGCGCGGAAGAAAAGGGCTTGGAACTGATCTGTTTGGACGATGCCTCAGTCGTTCCGGCCCTTTCGGGCGATATGGTTCGGATCAAGCAGATACTTCTCAACCTTCTGACGAACTCGGTGAAGTTCACCGATGCCGGGCAGATCGAGATTGGCCTCGATCACATGGACGGGCCCGAGGGGATCACAATCTCAATTTCGGTGACGGATACCGGTGTCGGAATCGCGCCAGACCGGCTGGAGCAGGTCTTTGACCGCTTCTTTCAGGTTGATGGAACGATCACCCGAAGACATGGCGGAGCCGGACTGGGCCTCGCGATCACACGCAACCTTGTGGACGCCATGGGCGGGACAATTCAGGTAAGCTCCGAGCCGCAGAAGGGAACGTCGTTCCTGATCCGGCTGACGCTGGCCGCCGCGGATCCTCCACCGGCCAGTTGAAGATGTCTCCGATTCTTGGGAGACTTGGCCCCGAGGGAAATCTTGATAATCGGGAGGGCGATTTCATGAACATGCGCAAGATTTCGGTCATGACGGGCTGTATTTGCACCGCACTTGCCGTGGCTGGTTGCTATCAGACGCCGCAATCGACCGCAGCATCGTACGAGAAGGGTACCATTGCCGCGTCGGCGCAAGCTGCGGGAACGAGCATCACCGTCGACAGTATTGGTATGCCCAGCACGGGGTGGCTGGTGGTCCACGAGATGAATGGCGATGCGCCGGTGGTTCCCGCCTCGATCGGGCATGTCTATGTGCCGGCTGGTCCCAGCAGGTCGGTCCAGGTCCCGCTCAGCAAGGCTGTCGCCCCGGGTGACCGCGTCATGGCCATGCTCCATCTTGATACGGGCGTCGCCAAGGTCTTCGAGTTCGGCAACGGCGCGGTCGAACAGCACGACACGCCGGTCCTGCGCGATGAAAAGCCCGTGGCGGTGGTAATCCAGCTCAACTGATCGCCATCAGTAGTTGTCAGCCAAGGGCGCGGAGCGGGTCCGGACGCAGCCTGACCGAGGATCAGGCCGCGGCTTTTTCCGTGCCCCTCAACGCATCCATCATTGCGTCGGTGACGCGGAACCGTTCGCCGTATGTTTCGGCCAGTGCGTCGGCGCGCGCCTTGAAGGTGTCCAATCCATGGAAGCGGCAGAATTGCAGCGCGCCGCCGGTCCAGGCCGGGAAGCCGATGGCCAGGATCGAGCCGATATTGCCTTCGACCTCGGTCCTCAGGACCCCTTCGGCGAGGCAGCGCAGTGCTTCGATGGCCTGCCGATACAGCAGCCGATCCTTGGCGTCGTCGACCGAGCTCGTGGCGTTCCCACGCTTGAACCGCTCTAGCCCCGGCCAAAGTGTCTTTGATCCGTCGGCGTGATAGTCGTAGAGCCCGCCGCCGTAGTGGCGCCCGCCACGCCCCATCTCGACCATGGCATTGACGACTTCCTCGGCGTGTTTGCCCTCGGCCGGGAATCCGTTCTCGATCCCTAGCCGATTATCCAGCGCCGCGTGCGTTTCGCGGACCTTCTTGGACAACACCATCGAGACTTCGTCGTGCACGGCGAACGGGCCCACCGGCATACCAGCCAGCCAAGCGGCACGCTCGATCGAGACCGGCGCCATGCCGTCAATCATCAGCGCATGGCCTTCGTCCAAATAGGTGCCGAACACGCGGCTGGTGAAGAACCCCCGCCGGTCGTTCACGACGATGGGTGTATAGCCTATCTGTTGCACGTAGTCGTAAGCCTTGCGCAGCGTGTCATCGCTGGTCTTTTCGCCCAGGATGATTTCGACGATCCTCATCCTGTCGACTGGGCTGAAGAAGTGCAGGCCGATGAACCGCTCCGGCTCCGGGCAGGCTTCGGCGAGGATCGAGATCGGCAGGGTCGAGGTGTTCGAACCATAGATCCCGCCCGGCGCAAGCCTCGGGAACGTCTCGGCGATCACCTTCTCCTTCAGGTCGATATCCTCAAAGACCGCCTCGATGATGATATCAGCGTTGTCGATGGTTTCCGCGTCGGTTGGCACAATCTGCGCCAGCAGCGAATCCTTGCCCTCGGGCGTCACGCGTTTGCGGCTGATTGCCTTGTCGGCCAGCCCGGCGGAGTAGGCCTTGCCTTTTTCCGCTCTGGTGAGATCGGTGTCCTTAAGGGTCGTCGCCAATCCTTTGGATGCATGCGCCCAGGCAATGCCTGCACCCATCATACCTGCGCCGAGGATCGCGGATGACCCTGCCCGCCAGCGATCGCCCGCCGGACGATGCTGACCCGATTTGATCGACTGCATCCCGAAGAAAAAGGTCGAGATCGCGGCTTTCGCGTGCGATCCGAGCAACAGGCTGACGAAAGCCCGCGTCTCCGCACGCAGAGCTGAGTCAAAGCCCATCCGCATCGAATTCACGGCCACGTCCAGGATCTTCTCCGGCGCTGGCATCAGGCCGCGGGTCCGCTGATACAGCATGGTCGGTGCCATGGTTGCGGTCTGACGCACGTTCGGCGCCGTCGCACTGCCACCCGGATACCGGAAACCTTTCTGATCCCAGGGCTGGGTGTGCGCCTCGGGATTGGTCTTGATCCATGCCTTGGCCGCCACGACCAAATCGTCGCCCGACGCCACGATCTCGTCGACCATGCCAAGCTTCAACGCTTGTGCTGGCTTCTGAGGTTTACCTTCCAGCAGGATCGGCAGAGCTTTCTCCAGGCCGATCACGCAGGGCAGGCGTACGACGCCGCCGGCACCTGGCAAGAGGCCAAGTGTGACCTCCGGTAAGCCGGTCACCGCCTTGGGATCGTCGATGATGATCCGATGATTGCAGGCCAGTGCCATCTCGTAACCGCCCCCAAGTGCGGCGCCATTGATCGCACCGACCACGGGGACCGGCAGCTTCTCGAGTGCCCGGTAATGCGACTTGGCGCGTTCGGTCCAGGCGAACATCTCCTCCGGCGTGCCTTCTGCGGCCAACAGCTCTTCCAGATCGCCGCCCGCGAAGAAGGTTTTCTTGGCCGATGCCAGGACCACGCCCGTCAATCCGTCCTCGGCAATCAGGCGTCCCAGGATCTCGTCCATCGCCTGACCCCAGCGCGCATTCATCGTGTTCGCGGATTGGCCCGAGGCATCGAAGGTGATGGTGACAATACCGTCGGCGTCGCTGTCCCAATGATACTCGGTCTCGGTCCCCATCGGTCTCAGACCCGCTCGATGATCGAGGCGACGCCCATGCCGCCGCCAACACACATGCACATCAGTGCGCGTTTCAGATCGCGGCGCTCCAGTTCGTCAACCATGGTCGACACCAGGCACCCGCCGGTCGCCCCCAGCGGGTGACCCATCGCGATGGCACCGCCGACCACGTTCAGTGTCTCGTCCGGCACGCCCAGATCCCGCTGCAGGCGCAGAACGACCGAGGCAAAAGCCGCGTTGATCTCGACCAGGTCGATGTCATCGATCGTCAGTCCGGCTTTCTTCAACGCCTTCTTCGCGGCCGGTCCCGGCCCGGTCAGCATGATCGTCGGCTCGGTTCCGGTCAGCGCGATCGAACGCACCCGCGCCCGCGGCTCCAGCCCCAGGTCCTTCCCGACCTGTTCGTTACCAACCATGATCAGCGAAGCGCCGTCGACAATCCCGGACGAATTGCCCGGCGTGTGCACGTGGTTGATCCGCTCGACCTCGGCGTACTTCGCCAACGCGACGGCATCATAGCCGAACGCACCCATCTTCTCGAAACTCGGCCGCAGCGCGCCGAGCTTCTGCATGTCCGTATCGGGCTTGATGAAATCGTCTTTCTCCAGAACCGTCAGGCCGCTCTCATCTTTCACGGGCACGACGGAGCGGTCGAACCAGCCCTGGGCCTGGGCGTGAGCGGCCTTCTTCTGCGACTGTACCGCGACATCATCCACGTCATCGCGGTTCCAACCCTCGATCGTGGCGATCAGATCGGCGCCGCTGCCCTGCGGCACGCAGCCGGTGGCGAAGTTCGTCTCTGGATCCTCGGCGAACGGTCCGCCGTCCGAACCCATCGGCACGCGGGACATCGATTCGAACCCGCCCGCGCAGACCAGATCCTCCCAACCCGAGGCGACCTTGGCGGCGGCGGTGTTGAATGTATCGAGGCCCGAGGCACAGAAGCGGTTCACCTGCGCACCCGGCACGCTTTCGTCCCAGCCCGACTTTTGCAGCGCGATCTTCGGCAGAACCGATCCCTGCTCCATATGCGGCATCACGCAGCCCAGCATCACGTCGTCGACCCGCGACGTGTCCAGATCGTGGCGCCCCTGCATCTCGTCGAGCAGCGTCGTCACCAGATTGATCGGTTTGACCTCGTTCAAGGTGCCGTCGGCCTTGCCGCGGGAGCGCGGCGTGCGGATGGCGTCGTAGATGTAAGCGGCCTCGGGCATGGTCGGGCTCTCCTGATCAACTGGGTCCGGGCGGTTCCCAAGTGTTATGTGTACTGCGTGCCGCGCCGGCAAGGCGGCGTGCCGTCCGTCATGTGATAACCGCGAGCCTGTCCGCGAAGCCGAACCGCGCCATAGCCTCGTGCCACCAAGGGTCCTGCATCAGGGTACGGCGCAGGGGCGTGTCGGTCGCTACGGGCGCGCAGGTGATATAGCGCACGGCTTCCTCGAGTTGTTCGTCTGTCAAAGTCCGCAAGTGCGCTCCGGCGGCATCGAAGGAAAATACCTGCCCTGAGATTTCGGCGAAATTGCTGCGCAGATCGGTCCAGACAGCACCCGTCCAGCCATGCTGAGTGCACCAGTCGGCGATGATCTCGACAATCTCGGCCCGTCCGACCCGCGTACCCGTAGCATGGCAAACGGCCCCGATCATCTCGACAGGCGCGCGCTCGCGCCGTGCCAGATCGTCCGCCACTGCGCCAACCTCGGTTCTCCGCGACGGCACCGCGTGCGTTGGACAGGCCTGTCCGAACTCGTGATCCAGGCATACCGCCAGACCCATCTTGCGCTTGGCGCTGATCCGGCTGAACTCCATCGGCAGGTGCGGACCATGCTCCATCTGCCAGGGCAACTCGACATGCGCCTCCAGAATCTCCAGATCCCAGATCAGCGATCCCCAGCCCAGCACCGCGTAGCGTCCGTGCATCAGCCTAACCCTTGCTTTATTCGTTCACAGCTTTTCGCCTTGCCAAGTGCCGGTCATCCGATACGCTCGTCAAGCGATGGGGGAGCACTTAATGCCGTCGATCTCGAGCGTGAAACGCAGTGTCCTGGTCTTATGCCTTGTGTGGCTTTCGGCGTGCGCGCAGGCCCCGAAGCCAGGCGAGGCACCGATCCCGGATGGCGCACGCGTCACGCACCGCGCGGTCCTGATCGGCGAGAGCAACACGGACGCCGTGGGGACCGTTTCGCTGTATCAGGCACCGAATGCGGGCGTTTTGGTGTTCGAGCCGAACTTCCGGATGAATGCACCGGTGGGCGCCAGTTTGGCTTTCGGACGCGACGGTTACCGGCCGGATACGCGGTTTGCGACACTGGTCCGAAATGCCGGTCGGCAGAGCTATAGCATCCCGACCAGTATCGAGCCGTCCGGCTATAACGAGATCTGGATCTGGAGTGAGAAGGTCGGTCAACCTCTCGGGTTGGGCCGTCTCACTCCGGTGATCTGAAGATGGGGCAGAGCATGGACAGAATCGAGGTGCTCGGGGCGAACGATGATTTCTACACGGCTATGCGGCGGGGGGACGTTGCAGAAATGGAGCGTCTTTGGGCGCGGCGGCGCGAGGTTACCTGCACACACCCCAACTGGTCGATGCTGGTCGGGCGCAAGGCCGTCATGGACAGTTGGCGACTGATCCTGACGCAGGCGCCACCGCCTCAGATCTGGCCTGCCGACGCGGACGTGGTTGTCACCGGAACGACGGCGATGGTGATCTGCATCGAACGGCTGGGTGGAAATGAGTTGATGGCGTCGAACACCTATGTGCTCGAGGATCACGCCTGGCGCATCATGAACCACCAGGCCGCGGCTATGCCAGCAGCGCGAGCCAACTGAGTACGCCCCGGCAGGATCATCGCCGTTCAGGCTCCGCAAGACCGACGCGGGTCCAACCGCGTTCCGGCGACCATGACCCCAGGTTTCGCGCATCGCCATGGTCTTGTGCGATCACTGCAACAGGTTGGCTGTGATCGCCCGCCAGATCCGCCAGCATACGGTTCACGCCGCGGCATAGGAACGTATTGCACAACGTTGCCCGGTCGGTCCGAGCCAGTACGCACCCCATCTCTGCCTGAAAGATGCAGCTGTCAGAAACCGTCTCGTCCGCCACATGACCCATGTAATAGGTTATGAAGTCCTCTGGCCCAGCGTCCGGATTGTCGAGGCGATAGCGGCAGACCTCCTCCTTACCGATGAACCCCCAGGACGGACCACCCGGTCGGCAACACCCGCCCTGGCAGGTTGCGCAGGCGGCATCCGCGACCTCGGGCTCTGGCAGTTCGGCATTGCGGCGTTGGGCGGGCCAGCTCAGCGAGTGCGGGTCCTCAATCGCGAACCCCTCTGCCGCGACCTGCTCCAGATGGGCCCTCAGGCCCGCCAGACGATCCTCCGAGGTAGGGATCAGTGCGCCGCCGTTGAAAGGAACCGCAGCGACGATCAGGTCATCGCGTGCGCGCCCGATCGTATCGGCCACCGCCTCCAGGTCAGCTGACAGTTCGCCAGCGAGCCGGAGGCGCAGATCCTCGTGCTGCTGGGCTTTCTGATTGCCAACGGTGCGCGAAACCTCGGCCACTCGCTGGCGTTCGCATCCTTGCGCGCCGCAGCTCTTGGTGGAGACAGACTGATGTGCAGTAAGGATGGTGTCGCACCATCGGCAGATCGGTGCGCCAGGCCGGGCTGGGACGTTCACACGCCGGTCCCGCCGGGATCTCCGGGTGGCAACTGAGCAAGCGCGCTCTCAAGCGCTTGGTCGATGAAGTGCTGATCTTCGCCGCTCTCGGTGAACTCGGCCAGATCTTCCTCGGAGCGGGGCGGAATCCAGCCGTCCTGATCCGTAAAGCTGGCGACGTGAGTCCCGGTGTTGTCCTCGGTCGCGACGATGACGGCCTTGGTAGCACCCATCTCGCGATAACGTTGCAGCAGCTGTGTCTGAGGGTTGCAGTGGTATCGGTTACACACATCGCCCCGTTCGGTACGATCCAGAACGCAACCCATCGGCCCATGGTAGAAGCAGGAGAACTCGACCGACACCTCCGGCAGCTTGCCGAGGTAATGAGCCTTGATCTGCTCCGGCTGGGCACCTGGATGGCGCAAACGAAAGCGCTGGATATTGCTGGAGTTCAGGAACGCGTTACCGGGTCCGCCCAGGATGCAGCACTTACCCTGGCACGTGGCGCATGTTGCGTCGATCAGCGGATACTCCGGTGCTTCTTCCTTCTCGCGGGAATCGATATCCGCGCTCGGTTCACCCTCAGCAAATGCCTCGTCGATGATCTTATCGAGATGTGCGCTGAAGGTTGCAATCCGATCCTCGGGCAGCGGGACCAGAGGCCTTTCCTGGCGGGGTACGACGCCCACGGCGATCTCGTCGGGACCCGCGCCCAGGCGGGCAGCGGCCGCGGCGATCTCCCGCGCGGCCTCCTGAACGGCATCGCGCTGGCGGCCGACATAGGTCTGCCAGTTCCGTTGAAAAACGCTTCGCGCGGCGCCCTGCACACGCAGCATCTCGCATTTCATCGAGTTGCAGACGCCTTCGACATGTTGCTGCGGGGTCAGCGGTGCCTCGCAGAATTTACAGCGGGGTTTTCCCGAATGTGCCGGGACGTCCGGCGGGGACGCGGACCGCGAACCCCCTGCCTGATCCGACATTACTTGAAGTCGTCGGACGACATGACGATTGGCTCCGGCGCCTTCCGCTCGCGCTCGACTCCTCCCATCACCGGCACCCGGCCGGTATCCGGGCTCCAGCCGACAACGCTGACGGGAAGCTGGTTGTGCCCAACCACAAACACGGTCTTGCCGTGGGTCGATTCCATCAGGTCTTCCTGCAATGTCTTCAGCGACTTGCAGTAGAACGTGTGGCACTGATCGGACCGCTCCGAGCGTGGCATGTTGCAGCCGGTCGGTCTCTGGAAGACGCAGCCCTCGCCCATCACATCGTCCGGCAGCATCGACATGTAGTGCTCGACCACCTGCTCTTCGGTGCCGTCCGGATTGCGCTGGCGCCAGCGTTTGATGTCGTCGTCCTGCAAAAACGCGGTATCCCCGGCATTCGCACAGCATCCTCCGCGGCAGGCTGAACAGGCTGTGTCCAGCACATCGTGCTGATCACGCTCGAGATCGTCGCGGTAGGACAGATCGCGGTCGGGGACTTCCTCGGTGAAGGCCCGCGCCGCAATCCAGCGCAGATGCTTTTCGAGCGCCGCTTTGCGTTCCTCTTCCAATGGTACCGGGCCAAACTCGTGGAATGGCAGCTTGCTGCGGACAAAATCGTCGCCCTCGGCGCCGATATCCTGCGCAGCTTTCTCGACCAGTGGTGCCGCCGCCGTGAAGAGCTTTTCGACCTTCTCGGCGTTTTCCTTGCGCTTCCGATCGATCAGTTCCTGACCGACCCGCGCGATCATCTGCTCATGGCACTGCGGCTTGTCACAGATACCGCTCGACAAGCCCTGGTGTGCGGTCAGTTCGACCCCGCAGAACTCGCAATGGCGGCGATGGATCTTTTCCGCCGCGCGGGCGTACATCACGGCTCCGGGCTTGAACATGTCTTGGTCTCCTGAATGTCGGCGCCGGAACAGGATAACCCGGTTGCCGCCATCAAATCTATCGTTTCAATCGGTACGGGCGGCGATCGGCAACCCGCCCGAGAGAGTATAGGGAGCGTAAGCGCCCGCTTCAAATCTCATTCTGACATTTTTTCACTCTGCGGAGCATCTCTCGCACGAAACTCGTCCGGAGCCTCGTCGCGTTCGTACATCCCGTAGTCCCGCATCACAGATGCAACACGCAGACGATAATCCGCGAACATCTCGTGCCGTCCGGCATGCTGCGCCCGCGTGTGATGCGCGTGACGCCGCCACGCGATCAGGGCGTCCTCATCGCGCCAATAACTCAGCGAGACATACTTTCCCTCGGTCGTCAGGCTCTGGAAACGCTCGACCGATATGAACCCGTCGATGTCTTGCAGCATCGGTTTCAGATCAGCGGCCATGTCGAGATACGGGTCCAGTTTCCCGGCACGGGGTTCGACTTCGAAGATAACGGCAATCATGGAGCATCCTTCAGCGCATGGGGGTCCGAGACACGGCGCAGGAATATACGATCCTCGCGCCGGATGAACCGCTCGCGTTGCGCAAACGCATAATTGTGACGGCCGAGGTCTGACGCCGCCAGTCGAGCACGGTAGCATTCATACTCTGCAAGCGAAGGCAGCGTGTAGACACCGTACGCCGTCGTGGCGGAAGCCTCATGCGGCCCGAAATAGCCAATCAGATCGGCGCCGGCTGCCGGGATGGCCTGGCCCCAGACCCGGGCATATTCGGCGAAGGCGTCGCGCTGGTAGGGGTCGATCTCGTACCGGATGAAGCATGTGATGCTCATGTCTGTCCCCCATGATTTGATGTGTGCCGAAGCATAACGGTTGTGGGTACGCAGATGTTTTGGTACAGACCGAACTATGAAGGACGGACCGGATATCGCGCGCATTGCCAGCCTGATCGGTGATCCGGCGCGGGCGAACATGTTGTCGGCGCTGATGGGCGGAAAGGCTTTGACCGCAACCGAACTGGCGTCAGAGGCCGGTGTCACTGCCGCGACTGCCTCTGGTCACCTGAGCAAACTGGGCGATGGCGGCTTGGTGCGCGTGAACCAGCAAGGCCGACATCGCTATTTCAGCCTGACAGGCCCGGAGGTCGCACAAACGCTCGAATCGCTGATGGGTCTGGCGCAGCACGCGGGTGCCGTCCGCGTGCGTACGGGTCCGCGCGATCCAGCCTTGAGACATGCGCGGATCTGCTACGATCATCTGGCCGGCGATCTGGGCGTGACGCTTTATGAAGGACTGTTGTCGTCCGGCGCGATCGCCGAGACGGGCGAAGAGGTTTCCCTGACGCCGTCAGGTCGCGAGAGGCTCTCCGACTTCGGCATCGACCTCGGCGCGTTGGACGCGGGTCGCAGGAAGCTCTGCCGGTCCTGCTTGGATTGGTCCGTGCGGCGCAGTCATCTTGCCGGTGCCGTCGGCGCCGCGATCTGGCAGCAGGTCCAGGCCAAGGGCTGGGCGCAGCGCGTCGAAAACAGCCGGGTCGTCGCATTTTCTTCACAAGGCGAGTCGGAATTCCTGCGTCTGTTCCAGTCCTGATCGCGCTCGCAGCTCTCTGACCGAAAAACATATCTTTTTGTATCAACGACTTACGTGTCTGCGGGCGAGTTTTCTCCAAGAATCTCCGTAACGCCTATTGTAAATTTCAATATGAGTTCTAAATCTATATCCATCGGCGGCAGGCAATGTCCCTCATGCGCCCCCGCCAAGTATGTTTAGAGGCCAGGCCCACTCCCCCTCAGGGCTTGGCTTCTTTTAACCCGGCGTCCTCGCGACCACGTTCCCCTCCTTGAGGTCAAGAGGACGCCGGAATTTTTTCACCCACCAACGCTGTCGAAGCTCGTCCCGCCATACGTCTGTTCGACCGGCTGAATCTCGATGCACGACACGTTCACATGCACAGGTGCCCGGACGGCGAAGAGAACGGCGTTGCCAACGTCCTTTGGCGACAGTTGGCGAATTCCTGTCGCTTTCGCGGCCTTTGCCTGACCGCGGTTGGCAACCGCCACGTCATAGAACTCCGAGCTTACACGGCCCGGGCGGATATCCGTGACACGAATGCCGGTGCCGCGCAGTTCCAGCCGCAGGTTCTCGGTCAGCAAGCGGATCGCAGCCTTGCTGCCACCATAGATTGAAGATGGAGAGGGGTAGAGCGCCGCGACCGATCCGATCGTCACGATGTGGCCGCGACCCCGCGCGATCATTCCCGGTAAGGTGCATCGGATCAGGTCCAGCGTGGCCAAGACATTGGTATCGATGGTCTGCCGAAGATCCGCAATTGCAGTCCGCGCAGTCCCCTCAAAACCCGCGCCACGCCCGGCGTTGCAGATCAGCACATCCGGTGAAACCAGCTGCGCCAAGGCATCGATTGCAGCGCCGTCTGTCAGGTCACAGGTGTGAACCGCGCAGCCCGTACGGCCGGAAAGCTCCGAGAGCCGGTCGGCCCGCCGCGCGACGCCGTGCACGCCGTATCCTGCACCCGCCAGAACCTCCACGATTCCGGCGCCGATCCCGCTGGACGCGCCGGTGACCAGCGCGACCGGACGATCGGTCATTCCTTCCAGTCCAACGGATCGAACTGAGTCGCGCCAAAGGTCTGTTCGGTCGGTTGAAGCTCGATCATCGACACATTCACATGCGGCGGAGCCTCAACCGCATACCGGATCGCCCCCGCAATGTCGTCCGGCCCCATCTCGCGGATCGGCGGCGCGGTCGCAACGGTTCCCGAGTTCGTCCCCTGCGGCACGGCAACCTGAAAGAACTCGGTCGACACCCGGCCGGGATTGATTTCGGTCACCCGAATGCCGGTTCCCCGCAATTCGAGCCGCAGGTTCTGGCTGATCAGGTGCACAGCACCCTTCGAGCCGCCATAAACGGTCGAGTTGATCGGATATAGCCCGGCGACCGACCCCAGGTTCACCACGTGCCCGCGCCCGCGCTCGATCTTCCCGGGCAGCACCAGACGGCAGATGTCCAGCAATGCCGTGACATTGGTCCCGAAGGTCTTCTCCAGATCCTCGCGGCTGGCGTTCACCAGCCCGGTGATCCCGGCGCCCAGCCCTGCATTGTTCACCAGCACGTCCGGCGCCAGATCCGCAACGGCAGCTTCCAGACCTGGGCCGTCGCGCACATCCGCCACAACCGGATGACAACCGGTCTCGGCCGCCAGCGCCTCCAGCCGATCGGCACGCCGTGCCATCGCCCACACCTCAAGCCCGGCGTCACGCAAAGCGCGCACTGTCGCCGCTCCGATCCCTGCCGACGCCCCCGTCACCAGCGCCGATTGCATCGCCTCACCTGCCATCAATCCGTCCTCCCGGTTATGAGCCATGTTTTTTGCAGGCCCTTGCCCTTCATGTCGACTTCGCCGTGGAACTCGACAATGTAGCCGGTATCGAGGCGTTGCTTCATGGCGTCAGAGATCATGATCCCGCCCTGTGGTGCGTTCGACTCCATGCGGCTCGCGACGTTCACCGTATCACCCCACAGATCATAGATGAACTTCGACCGGCCGATCACACCGGCCACGACCGGCCCGCAATTTATCCCGCTGCGGATCTCCAGTTCCAGCCCGCGCGCTTCGGCCATCTCGTGCAGGGCGTCCTGCATGCGCAGCGCAGCCTCGGCGATCCGCCAGATCGCGCGGTCGCGCTCCGTCGGCAGACCGCAGGCGATCATGTAGCAATCACCGATCGTCTTGATTTTCTCGAGATCCAGTTCCTCGGTGATGTCGTCGAAGCGCGAGAAGATCTCATCCAGAATGTCGACCAGTTCGCCGGGATCCATCTCGGACGACATCTTGGTAAAACCGACAATGTCCGAGAACAGTACGGCCGCTTCCTCGAACCGATCGACGATGCGGGGCTCCTCACGTTTCTTTCGGGTTGCGATCGAGGGCGGCAGCACGTTCAGGAGCAACTGGTCCGACCGCTCACGCTCAGCATCCAGCATCTGCAGATCAGCCCAGGCCTCGCGCCGGGCGCGCTCAGCGACATAGGCCGCGAAACCTGCATAGATGCCCGAGACGACGATATAGAGGATCGGTGCGACGGGTGCCGGATGCATCGACAACAGCACCGCCGTATAGGCAACTGTAGCGCCGAGTGCGACCCATCGCGCGAAGCGGAACATCAGTCCGGACACCAGAAACGTGATCATGATGTTGATGGGCAAGACGCCGTCATACTCGTAGATCCGTTCGCCGATAATCGGGACCGAGACCATCCAGACCCCATGGATCAGAGTGGCGCCGATACCGATGAAAGTCTGGACGTTGCGCTGTACCCAATCCAGCGCGGTCAACCGCCACGCAATCAGCATTCCGATCGCCGCCGACACACGAATGCCTGTCAGCAGCCAGGCATCTTCCTCGGGCAAGCGCGTGAAGTCGATGATGGATCCGCAAAATACCATGCCGGCGCCAATCAGCAGGATCCACCGCAAGGTCGCGAGCACGCGCGGCGTGCGATACGCCATGTAATCGGGTTCCATGCCCGGATGCAGGAAGGCCAGTGACCACTTCGAGAAGCGATAGCGCGGCTCATCGCTGCCTTCTGGCAGCAACTCTTCATGCATCAGGTCATCGATCAGGTGGTACTCGGTTTCGCCCTTGGCATCCGCCTCACCGATCGCATTCAAGGATCACGCTCCGCTGCGACCGGGCGGTAACCGTTTTCTGTATCGAAGGTTGCTGATGCGACGGCCGTATTCTGTGGTGCTGCGAGCAACACGGCACCTTTGTTTCCGGCTGCGGCACCTTGTGCAAGAACCGACTGTCCCCGGCAAACAAAGGAGTTGCAAAGCTGGGACCTCATCTCTCGCGGCAGAGTGCAGCCATAGATCCCGTGGAACACGCACGACATCACACTGGTTTCTTCGGGCATCAGCGCTTCGTACGCCGCCTTGATGTCCTCGCGCGTCGCACCCGGATTGCGGATGCGGAACCTCTGGATGTCCTCGACCTCCAGGAACGCATTGTTCGGCCCGCCGTTCAGACAGCACTGCCCCTTGCACAGGATGCAGGCGGCATCCATCAGCGGTCCCTGTTCGGCATCCTCGCGGTCGTGGCGGACGACACCCGGCTCTTCGCGGAAGGCGAAATCCATGAGTTTGTCGAGTTGCTCCCAGAAGCGCCGCTTTTGCTTCGGTGTGGTCGGCAAGAGCGGACGGTTTTGGTAAGGCACGATCGAGACGGTGACGTCTTCGCGGTCCTCGCCCAGTTGCGCGACTCCGGCGCCAATCATGTCGTCCGCCGCTTCTGCGACGTCTCGCTCCCAGCCATTCAGGCGTGGCGGATCTGAACCCTCATTGGCCATTTCGCATTGCTCCCGGCAAATGTGCGATGAAGGTTACATTAGTGAAACGCCATCTCAAGACTTCTGGTCGGTGCGAATCCCGCAGATCCTCAACCCGTTGAAGATCACTTCCGCTTTTGCTGGCGCATCCGCCAAGGACTTTTCCACCTCGTCACGAAGGCACTCCAGGTCGTCCTTGCGCAACACGATTCCGGTGTTTCCAGCTGCGGCAGACGGGGTCGTAAGGGCCGCCGAAGGCACGGGACCGATCGCGGTGTCCGGTTGTGTTCTGTCGCTTTCGACGCACGCGGACGTGCAGATGCAGGCAAGGGCTACGACTGCAAATCGCATTCTCTTTCCTCCTGGACAAATCGGTGATCACGAACGAACTCTGCCAGAACCCGATTGAGTTTCGCGTTGTCGACAGATGCGAAAGACGCAAGCGCGTCCCGGAACGTTGGTTGAAGCGCGACGCGCCGGCATCCCATCCAAACGCGGCCAATAACCTTGTCGTTCCCAACTGACCGGGCCCCCAACGCGCGAAGGCCGGTCATGGCCTCTCTCAACCAAGCCGGATCTACGCCGATGTCCCCGCCATAGGTAATCAGATAGGAAAAATAGGCTCGTTGAAACGCCGGAACCGAACCATAGATCGCCTTTGTCGCTTCCGCAAAATCACGTATCCTACGGATGCGGTCTCTTGCGAGAACATGATCGAGCCGACCGATGGTGTGGAGTTGATCGACAGCCGAGGCGGTCAGACGATCACCCAGCGCGACCGGCGCGGCTCCGATCGGAACCCCTCGTTGATCTCCGAACCCCAGCCGCATGGCCCTGTCGCGCAGGAATGGATGCATGTGCGAACCGGAGTTCAGAAGATGAAACGCGGATACCAACTCTGCCGGATCGTATCCGGCCTTCTGGCCAAGTTTGAATGCAATTGCGTCCATGTCGCTCTCCAACGCCAGAAACGCCTGCAAAGCGTTGCTGCGCCGTGCGCCAAAGACAGATTTCAATCCAGATGGTGCAGCTTTGAGAACATCGCTGCAAACGATGCCTTTCGCTGTCGCGACGACTCCCCAGATTCCCAACGCTATCGGATTTGCTGCCTCAAGCATGGTCCGTGGCGGAACAAAGCCATCTCTCGAACAGTCCGTTCGGCTGCGTGTGTTCGTCAGGCCGTCGTTTGTTCGGTCCGTGAGGTTTCGGACGAGTTCCGCTTTTCGGATTACGGACCGCTTATCCTGCGAAACGTCGAGCTTCTGAGCCTGTAGGTGCGCAAGCTCATGCGCAAGGATCATGAAGAGTTGCGCATCGTTTGCCCTCAGCGCTGCACCCGTTGTGACATATGCGATCGACCCGCCATTCGAATATGCTTGCGGACTGTCATGCGGCAGGACGCGCAGATAGAAGTTCCGGTCCGGATCTGCGGTTTCAACAACCTGGGAGAAGATCTCCTGCGCCCGGTCATGGGCCGGTCCACGAACAACGAAGCTACCAAAGACCTCGAGAATCGCGTTGTCTATGTCGCTGTGCAGGCTCGAAGCTTCCTGCGGCGCCTTGGGTGGCGCGCATCCCCAAAGCACCGCGGCAAAAGCTGAAAGAACAAGGAATTTTAAAACTCTCAGCATATCGATCCCCGGCCTGTCACTCCGTCAGGAAGACGCGTTCCGTCACTGTCAGATAACTTTGATCCCCATGTTCGGCTCTCGTCTGTTCGATCCACCCTTTCAGCAGCATCGCTGCCTCGATCTCTGGTGAGAGCAGGTTTTCAGCAATTGGTCGCGAGCAAAGCCCAAGCTCGACACAGTGTGCCACGCTGTCGAGATACCCAAAGAACACGTAGAAATTCTGGAGCGTTTCGGCATCGGCCGACGGGAAGCATCCGTCAACAGCACGCAAGCACTCTCCGACCGATTGCGTTGCCGCGATGACCTCTGAATTCAGACGTTTGTCCAACATGGCGAGCGTGTTCGTTTCGACGTATTGGCGGCTGTTGGCGATGTACGTCAGTATCGAAATGCCGAACGCCGATGCGGAAAGAACCAGACCGAGCAGGGCAATCCATGTTGCAATCTTCAATCGTCTAAGCGCCACGGGTAACTCCCGGCGTAGCGGCGTCTGAAATCAGCCTTATGGCCAATTGTACACCTTGGCGCTTGAGCCTCAAAGTAGAACGGTAGAGACGCCAGTTCGTTTGTGGTTGCCGCGACCTTTGCGGTCAGGTTGCATCCGGAGGCATCGACGCCGGCAGGGCTCCAATTCTGTGACCTGTCGCCAGCCCGAACTTGGTGCCACCGTCGCAGACCAGATTGAATTCGGCGTGGCGGCTGCCGCGAAGAAGCTGGTTCTCGCGGGCCTCGTCGGTCCAGCGTTCGTCCATATGCTTTTCGGCAATCGGGACATAAGCATCAAGGAACGCTCACGCTGCGTTCTGATTGAAGTCAAAGTCTCGCGTTCAGTTGCCAGCGCAGCGGTCGCTATGGCAAACGCCGCGAACGCTCCGGGCACGGGCTGGTCGACAAAGTCGGACATTTCTGAAACGGCACGATCGAGTCCGTGAGGTCGTCACGATCTTCGCCCAATTGCGCAGAGCCTGCCACAATCTACTGCCGGGCCGAACCGGCGACGTCTCGCTCCCAGCCATTCAGGCGTGGGGCTTCGGGCGCGTGGCGATCCGAATCCGAATCTCCCAATAGAAACAGTGGTTTGATCTTATCGGAAGCCGTGGCTTGGTCCAACACCGCCCCCGCGCCAAGACCGAAGACTCCTCTCGTCAAACAGCGCCTGGGCGCACGCCACAATCGTCCAATCACTTTGGTTGATTTGTAAAAGATTAGCCGGATTGCCGCTGCATTTTACATCAAGAACGATGCAAATGTTTAGGAGGGGAAAATGCCTGATATCGCAGCCGTCAACGGCGCAGACACAAACTATCCGACGAACGGCCTGCCGCTCGGAAGCGGTGCAACATTCACGATCGATACCCCGTTCTCCACGCTGACCATCGACGACAACGATGCCACGTTTAATGGAGACACTGGGACCAACGAAACGCCTGATGATCCGGGGCAGACGGTTAACATCGGCGGAACGGATGTCGCGGCCATCTATGAATACACCTTCACCGCGACCGACGGCACGACGACATATGTATTCGCGATCATCGATGTCGATCTGAACAATGACGGCAATGTCGGCAATGGCACGGTCGCCGGGGCCGATCCCGGCGAGCAAGTCGCGTTCATCGCGGTCATCGGTCCGAACATTCCTGACGTCCCTGCAGGAGGGTTGGACCTCACGATCGTCGGCGTCGTCACCGAGAACTCGCAACGACCGTTCTCGGATTTCATTTGTTTTGCGTCCGGGACCTTGATCGAAACAGCCGCCGGTCCGGTTCCCGTGGAAGATCTTTGCCCCGGGGATCTCATCCGGACCGGTGACAACGGTTACAAGAAGCTCAACTGGATCGGGATGCGCGACGTCGCGGCGGGCGGGTCGATGACGCCGGTCAGGATCGAGCGCGGCGCGCTGGGGAACACGCGCGATCTCGTCGTCTCTCCGCAGCACCGCATTCTTCTGGGAAATGCCATGGCAGAGCTCTTGTTCGGCGCTGCCGAAATTCTCGTGCCCGCCAAGGCACTCGTCGGCAAGGTTCCGAACGTCAGGTTCGATGACAGCTACTGGACTGTCCGATACTGCCACCTGTTGTTCGATCAGCACGAATTGGTGTGGTCCGAAGGTATCCTGACGGAGAGTTTCCATCCCGGAAAACACTCTTTGGAGGTGCTGGGACACGAAACGCGGGACGAGATCCTGACGATCTTCCCCGAGTTGATGGAGACGATCGCGAGCTATCCGTCGGTGCGTGCCTCGGTCAAACCGTGGGAGGCAAGCGTCTTCCTGGACCGCTCCCTATCGAAAGGGCTCGAACTGGACGTGACCTGGCGCCCGTGACCTGGCGCCACTGACGTTCAGCGACTGGGATCACGGCCAGGTTGCAACCGGCGGCATCGACATCAGAACGGCTTCGATGTTGTGCCCGGTTTCCAGCCCGAACTTGGTGCCGCGGTCCCAGACCAGGTTGAACTCGGCATAGCGGCCGCGGCGGAACAGTTGGTGTTCGCGGTCCTCGTTCGTCCAAGTCTCGTTCATTCGTTTCTCGGCGATCGGGACCCAGGCATCCAGGAATGCGCGCCCGACATCCTGGGTGAAGCCAAAGTCCGCCTCCCAGTCGCCAGTGCAAAGATCGTCATAAAAGATCCCGCCGACACCGCGTGCCTCGTGCCGGTGCCGGATCAGGAAGTAGTCGTCGGCCCAGGCCTTGAACTTCGGGTAGTAGTCCGCGTGGTGCTTGTCGCACGCGTCCTCGAGCACCTTGTGGAAGAACGCAGTGTCCTCGTCGACCGGCTGCATCGGGTGCAGGTCCGAGCCGCCACCGAACCACCATGCTCCCGTCGTCCAGAACATCCGCGTGTGCATGTGTACCGCCGGCACCTTGGGCGAACGCATGTGCGCCACCAGGGAAATGCCAGAAGCCCAGAAACGCGGATCCTCGGTCAGACCGGGGATCTCATGGCGCGCTGTCAGCGATTTCTGTGCCCGCTCACCCAGCGTTCCGTAAACCGCCGAGACGTTGACACCGACCTTCTCGAAGCAGCGCCCCCCGCGCATCACAGACATGACGCCGCCGCCCTGATCGCCTTCGCCCTCTCCCGCACGCCGGGTCTCGGACCGCTCGAACCGCCCGGGCGGCAGATCGGCAAAAGGACCGGTGAGCTGCTTGTCTTCCAGCCCCTCGAAGGCCGCACAGATCTGGTCGCGCAACGCGGAGAACCAGGCGGCTGCACGGTCTTTCTGCTCGGTCATCTCGGTCATCGGGTCCGCTCCTGTCATCGTCTCGCGAGCGCCGTCTGACGCGGCCATGCTCGCATTCGCGGGTGGCAGAACCCTGCATCCAAGTCAATATTGGCTGAGACGCAGAATGTGGCAGGAATGCATCCCTTCCCGCTTGAGTTGCAGCGTCATCGTCCTGTCACTTCCACTCTGCGGAAGATTCGGCTAGATAGCGGCTTCCGAACAGGAGACTTCGATGGTGTGCTTGATTTACTGCAGTCGACTTAGCTGACGCGACCCCAGCGTCCCTAGTCGAAGAACCGTTTGGCCGCGTGACGGCCCGGTTACTCGTACGCAGTTTTTCGCCACCGCATCCTGTTGGGCTACCCCCAGAATGTGTTCCCGACATCGCTACGATGGAAACACGACCATGTTTCGTACATTTGAAAACCTCGTTGATCCCTTCGCGCCACATGCTGGCGGAACCCCGCCGCGCAGGCTCTGGGCGTTCTACCGCTCGCACCTGTCATCGATGCGTCGCTACATTCCATGGATCGCGCTGACCGGTCTGATCGCCGCCCTGATGGAAAGCGGTCTGATCTTCTATTCCGGCCGTCTGATCGACCTGATGACCGAAGCGGGGCCGCGTGCGTTCTGGGCCGAGCATCATGTCGAGGTGATCGCGGCGGCACTGCTCATCCTGATTGCGCGTCCGTTGGCGATCGCGCTGAACCACCTGTTCCTGGAACAGACGCTGGCCTCGAACATGCAGGAACAGGTTCGTTGGCGTGCGCACACCCATATGCTGGGCCAGTCGATGGGTTTCTTCCAGTCCGACTTTGCCGGCCGGCTGTCGAACCGCGTCATGCAGACCGGTCCGGCGGGCGAGGACTCGACCGACATGGCGTTCGAGGGTCTCTGGTATGCCGGAACCTACGCGCTGGGGGCCGCTCTGGTGCTGGGTCAGATTTCGGTCTGGCTGGCGCTGCCGCTGATCCTGTGGCTGCTGATCTACGGGCTCTATGTCCGCAACGTCGCGCTGCGCGTGTCCTCGGCGTCCGAGAAATGGTCCGATGCGCGCTCGATGGTGACCGGCCGCGTGGTCGATGCCTATGCCAATATCGAGACGGTGAAGCTGTTCGCCCAGGACGGACGCGAGGAAGCCTATGTGCTGTCCGCGATGAAGCGGCTGCGCCTGCGGTTCCAGCGGTTCCTGCGGTTGATGACCGAGCTGTCGCTGGGACTGACGGCCATCAACGGGCTCTTGCTGATCGGCGTGCTGACGCCCGCGATCATGCTCTGGCAAAGTGGCGTCGTCTCGATCGGCGAGGTCGCAGCGGCCTCGGCCCTGTGTATCCGTCTGAACGGCATGTCCGGCTGGATCATGTGGGTCGTCATCCGCCTGTTCGAGCATTTCGGCGTGATCAACGAGGGCCTGCGCTCGATTGCGGTCGACCATGACGTCGTCGATGACCCGAACGCGGGAATGCTTCGGATCGCCGAGGCCAGCATCCGGTTCGAGGCCCTGCATCACCACTATGGCAAGGGTTTTGGCGGATTGGATGGTGTCACGCTCGATATCGCAGGTGGCGAGAAGGTTGGTCTTGTCGGACGGTCCGGCGCGGGGAAGTCCAGCCTCGTCAACCTGCTGATGCGGTTCCGCGATACCGAGCAGGGGCGCATCCTGATCGACGGGCAGGACATCGCGCATGTCACGCAGGACAGCTTGCGCGCGCAGATCGGGATGGTGACGCAGGACAGCTCGCTGCTGCACCGGTCGATCCGGGCGAACATCCTCTACGGCAAGCCGGACGCGACCGAGGCCGAGATGATCCAGGCCGCCAACCGGGCCGAGGCGCACGAGTTCATCCTCGGGCTCTCCGACCCGACCGGCAACACGGGTTACAACGCCCAGGTTGGCGAACGGGGCGTGAAGCTTTCGGGCGGCCAGCGGCAGCGGATCGCGCTGGCGCGGGTGATCCTGAAGGACGCGCCGATCCTGGTGCTGGACGAGGCGCCTTCGGCATTGGATTCCGAGGTCGAGGCCGCCATCCAGGACACGCTCTACGGTGTCATGCAGGGCAAGACGGTGATCGCAATCGCGCACCGGCTGTCCACCATCCGCCGGATGGACCGGATCGTCGTCATGGACCAGGGCCGGATCGTCGAGATGGGTGCGCATGACACGCTCCTTGCAAAGGGTGGCCTGTACGCCAATCTCTGGAACAGGCAGTCCGGCGGCATGATCGGCATTGCGGCGGCGGAGTGATCCGCCGCCTTCACGACTCCAATCAGGATCGGCATCGACCAATCCTGAGCAACCGGACAGACCGATGTATCGTTACTTCGCACGCCTGATCGCTCCCTACGCGCCCTACGACGCGCGGGCCGAGTTTCCGAACCGGCTGGTGCCGTTCTACCTGAACATGCTTTGGCCGGCGCGCAAGCTGATCGCCGTCTCGATGACGCTTGGGTTCATCTTCGCCGTGATCGAGGTCATGCTGATCCAGTACGGCGCCAATCTGATCGACATGCTGACAACGGTCGAGACGGATCAGCTCTGGTCAACCTACCGCACCGAACTGATCATCATGATCATCGTCGCCCTGTTGATCCGGCCCATTACCGCGATCGCCGATGCGTTCATCATGAACCAGGGCTACTACCCCTCGGTCGCCTCGCTCGTGCGCTGGCGGACGCACCGAAAACTGTTGCGCCAGTCGGTCGGTTTCTTCTCGGACGACTTCGCCGGGCGGCTCGCCAACAAGCAGCTCCAGCTCGCGCCCGCGCTGAACGATAGCGTCTACATGCTGACCAACGCGCTCTGGTATGCGCTGATCTTCGTGATCGGCGGCGCCGCGATCCTGGCCGAGGTCGATATCCGCCTGCTGATCCCGTTCGCGACGTGGTTCGCCATCTACATCGCCATTGCAATCTGGTTCGTGCCGCGCATCACCGATGCCGGGATGCGGATGGCCGAAGCCCGTTCGGTCCTCGCGGGCCGGATCGTCGACAGCTACACCAACATCCAGACGGTCAAACTGTTCGCCCATGCCGACTCCGAGGAAGAATACTCCCGCGAGGCACTTGAAGACTTCCGCCACGAATTCGAGGTGGTGAATCGCATCCACACGCGGCTCGAGATCGTGATGTCTGCGCTCTCGACCGTGCTGATCGGTTCAGTCGTCGGCTATGCGGTCTGGCTCTGGACCCAGGATGCCGTGACAGTCGGGACCGTCGCCGCCGCTGTCGCACTGGTCATGCGGATGCTCGGCCTCGTCGAGTGGATCATGTGGAACATGACCTCGCTGTTCCAGAACATCGGGACCGTGCAGGAGGGGATGGAGACTGTCAGCCAACCGCTCCGCCTGATGGATGCGCCCGAGGCGCAGCCGCTTGCGTTCAAGGGCGGCGAGATCAGCTTCGACAGCGTCACCCACCAGTACGGCAAGAAAGCCGGCGGGGTCCGCGATGTCGATCTGGTCATAGCACCCGGTGAGCGTGTCGGTCTGGTCGGGCGCTCCGGCGCGGGCAAGTCGACCCTTGTCAACCTCGCGTTGCGGTTCTTCGATCCGGATCAGGGCCGCGTGCTGATCGACGGGCAAAGCCTTTCCGACTGCACGCAGGAAAGCGTGCGCGCCCAGATCTCTATGGTCACCCAGGATACGGCGCTGCTGCATCGCTCGATCGCTGACAACATCCGCTACGGCCGGCCCGACGCGACGATGGACCAGATTTGGGAGGCCGCGCGCAAGGTCTCGGCCAATGGCTTCATCCCCGATCTCCAGGACCATGATGGCAGAACGGGGATGGAGGCCCATGTCGGTGAGCGTGGCGTGCGTCTGTCCGGTGGGCAGCGTCAGCGGATCGCGCTCGCAAGGGCGGTCCTGAAGGACGCACCAATGCTGATCCTGGACGAGGCAACCTCGGCCCTGGACTCCGAGGTCGAGGCCGAAATCCAGTCCGCCCTCTACGATTTCATGTCCGGCAAGACCGTGATCGCGATCGCCCACCGCCTCTCGACGATCCAGCGGATGGACCGCATCGTCGTCATGGACGAAGGCCGCATCGTCGAGCAAGGCACCCACGACGTGCTGCTTGCCAATGGCGGGCTCTACGCCACGTTCTGGAACAGACAATCGGGCGGCATGATCGGGATCGCGGCGGCGGAATAGCGATGTCATCCGAGATCAAGAGTCTTAGCCAGGAACTTCAAGATCTTGTCCGCGAAGGTTACAAGATCTTCCGGATCGGTGCCCCTCCGGATCTCAGCGTCTGCACCGAGGGTTGCTGCATGCCCGCCGAGGCAGAGCGACGCGCATTGGAGGCAGGGCAGGCAAACATCACCCGCAACGACTTACGCGAATGGCAAGATGCAGCATTCTCTGCCGAGAATGGTCGCGCGAGCGTGAGGTGGGTTCTACCGCGAACACTTGAGTTGTTGGCAGCAGGGGAGGATCTCAATCCGATCGATTACGCACTTACGCTTCGGCGACTGGCAATGACCGGGTTCCCGGATGCTTACCGTCCAGCGGAAGTTGACTTGATGTCCAGATTTGCCACAGCGTTGATCGCGGCTTTGGCGAACGACCCGAACGGGTTCCGTGATGATGCGATGCTAGATGATTGCCTATGCATGATCGCCGGAATCGGTCTAAACCTCGAACCAGTACTTGTACGCCTTGATGCCTGCCCCGTTGCCGGCATTGTCCGTGGCTTGGCACAAGACGGGCATTTGCAGGAGGTCGGATTCACCGCGTTCTGGGATGCTGGTCCTGCACTCGATCTTGCAGTGGGCTGGTATGTCTCCCGACGAATTGAAGACCGAATGATCGCATTTTGGGATGATGATGCAAATCCTTCTGAGCTGCGGGCCGCAGCAGCGATGATCGCTGACGATATTGCCCTACGTTGCTCTCAAGACCGACGGACGGATTAGGAATCCGATCCTATGAAAGGACCCGGATGAAACGCTTCGAGCGCCTGATTGACCCCTTTGTTCCAGCGGATGGACCACCACCGCAGACGCTGTGGGCGTTCGGGCGCTGGGCACTGAAGGGCGCCGAAGTCCCGTTGTTCATGCTGCTTTTGGTGTCGCTGGCGACCGGTGCGACCGAGGCGGCGACGGCTTGGCTGGTCGGCTGGGTGGTCGACCTTGTGGCGACCGAACCCGCCGAGGGCTTCTTCGATCGGAACTGGCCGCAACTGCTTGGGATTGCTGGATTCTTTCTGCTGTTGCGCCCGGTACTGATGAGCATCACGGCTGCCTTCAACTCGCGCGCCTTCATGCCGAGCGTCTGGACAATGACCTTATGGCGCCTGCACGCGCATGTGCTTGGCCACTCGATGAAATACTTCGAGGACGACTTCGCCGGGCGCCTGGCACAGAAGGAAACGCAGTCCTCGATCGCGCTGGCCGACGCGGTGCAGGAGACGATCCACGCAGTGCTGTTCGGCCTCTCGACCGTGATCGCAGCGCTGATCCTGTTGCAAAGCACCGACTGGCGGCTGGCTCTGGCGCTGGCGGTGTGGATGGCGGCCTATGTCGGTCTGGTCTGGTTTTTTCTACCAAAGATCAGGCGGTTATCGCGCGAGCGCGCCGATGCGCGGTCTGCCGTCTCCGGTCAGCTTGTCGACAGTCTCGGCCACATGACGACGGTCAAACTCTTCGCGCATGCGGGCCGCGAGCACGCTGCCGCCGAGCACTCGATCAGCCGGTACCGCGAGAAGGCCTTCGCCTTTGGCCGGATCGCCTGGATGTTCCGCACGGGTTTGGCGGTGTTGGGCGGCATCCTGCCTGTCGCATTGATTTCATTGGCGATTTTCCTCTGGCAGCAGGGCTCAGCAACCCCGGGCACCATCGCGTTGGCGGGCCTGATCTCAACCCGGATCGCGCAGATGTCAGGCTGGATCAGTTTCACGGCGATGGGGATCTTCGCGAACATCGGTGTGACCGAGGACGGCATCCGCACGCTGACGCCGTCGCACGAGGTGATCGATGCCCCGGGCGCGAGTGATCCGCCACCGCTGACAGGCCGCATCCGTTTCGATGACGTGATGTTCCGTTATGGCCGTCAAACCGGCGGCATCGGGCCGTTCTCGCTTGATATCGCGCCGGGTGAGCGGGTCGCGCTGGTCGGCCATTCTGGCGCGGGCAAGTCCACCGTCGTCTCACTGCTGGCGCGGTTGTATGACCCGGAGGGCGGGCGGATCCTGCTGGACGATCACGACGTCGCCAGGCTGACCCAGGACGGGCTGCGCCGCCAGATCTCCATCGTCACGCAGGACACCGCGATGTTCAACCGGCCCGCGCTGGACAACATCCTGTATGGCAATCCGGACGCGGGCGAAGAGGCTGCCTTCGCCGCCGCCCGCCAGGCCCAAGCACATGAATTCATTCAGGAATTACGCGATTACAGGGACCGCGAGGGCTATGCGGCCCATCTCGGGGAGCGGGGCGTCAAGCTGTCCGGCGGCCAACGCCAACGCATCGCATTGGCCCGCGCGATCCTGAAGGATGCGCCTATCCTGGTTTTGGACGAGGCAACCTCGGCGCTTGACTCGGAGTCCGAGGCGGCGATCCAGACCGCGCTGCAGGAGCTGATGGTCGGCAAGACCGTGATCGCCGTCGCTCACCGCCTGTCGACCATAAGCCATATGGATCGTATCATCGTCATGGATGGCGGCGTCATCGCCGAGCAGGGCAGCCACGATGAACTTTTGACGCGCGGCGGGCTTTATGCCGGATTCTGGAACCGCCAGACTGGTGGGATGATCGGCGTGCAAACGGCGGCGGAGTAGCAAACCCACTCTCGGACACTCGCTAACCTGTTGTTAAGATACATGAATTCTATCGTGGTATCAGAGTCGATTTGTTCGCATTTTGCCGGACATGCTGTAAACGAACCGGGAACACGTCACGCGCGCGTGACGCTGTAATCAGTCACCGCTCGGTGAACTTGAACTCGATGCGTCGGTTGCGGGCGTTGTCTTCGGACGTCAAACCCTCGACGATCGGCTGGTACTCGCCGAAGCCGGTGGCCGCGAGACGGTTCGGCGGGATCCCCTCGATATCGATCATGTAGCGCACGACGGACAGCGCGCGCGCCTGGCTGAGTTCCCAATTGTCGCGATACCGGCCAGTCCCGGACAGCGGCACGGGATCGGTGTGTCCATCAACCCGCAGCACCCAATTAAGGTCGTCCGGCGCCGTGCTGGCAAGTTCGCGCACCACTTCGGCCAGTTTCGAAAGCTCTGTCTGACCCTCGGGGCCCAGGATGGCCGAGGCCGAGGAGAACAGGATTTCGGACTGGAACACGAAACGGTCACCAACGACCTGGATGCCTTCGCGCCCACCCAGAACATCGCGCATCCGCCCGAAGAACTCGGACCGGAACCGGGAAAGCTCCGAGACTTTCTGCGCCAGCGCCTGGTTCAACTGGCTGCCAAGCTCGGCGATCTGGACCTGTGCGTCGCGGTCGCGTTCAGCCGACTCGTCGAGCAATGCCTGCAGGGTCCCAAGCTGTGTGTTCAACTCCTTCACCTGCGCCGTCAGTGCGGCGACCTTGCGCTGTTCGGCGACGGTCTGTTCCTGTGCCTGCGAGAGCTGCTGCTCGGCGACCGCGCGCAGTGCTGCTTCGCGATCGATCCGGTCCGCCGCCGCCAGCGCACTCGCCGAAAGCTGGCCGCGCGAGGCCGCGGCCGCGGCGAGCAGCGGCAGGGTTTCTTCAGCCTCCTTGCGGGCTTCATCGAGGGCCAGTGTCACGGCGTCGAGCTCGGTCTGGCTCTCGGCAAGCCGTTCGCGCAGCGCCTGCGCCGCGGCTGCGTCGGCAAGCTTCGCCTCTTCCGCCTCGGACAGTCGGGATGCAAGTTCGGCGGCACGGTCGAGGGCGGCCTTGAGTTCGAACTGGAACTGGTCCGCCTCGGCGCTGGCGGTTGCTTGGGAGTCGGTGAGCGCGTTTCGCTCGTTCTCCAGCTTGGCAATCGTGGCCAGCGCCAAGGATTGCTCGGCAGAGAGGTTTTCGAACGCCTTCAATCGTTCAGCGTTCTCGGTTTGAAGTCGTTCGAGCGCCGTCTGACGCTTGGCCAGTTCTGCCTCCAGCGCGGCGCGCTCTTCCTCGGTCCGGGTTTGGTCCGCTTCCAGGTCGGCCAAAGCCTGTTGATCGGCGGCAAGGCTCGCCTTGAATGTCTCGACCAGCGCCAGGGCAGCCGCCTTGTCGGTGCCCAGCTGATCGATCAGCGTCTGGCGGTCGGCGATGTCCTGCCGCAGGGCCGCGAGCGCCTCGCCGTCTTCGGCGCGGTCAGCTTCAAGCTGCGAGATCAGGGCAAGCGCTGCGGCCTTCTCGGTATCGAGCGCGTCGACATCGGCGAGGATGCCTGCGTTCTCCTGTTCAAGCCGTGCGACCATGGCCACTGCGGCAGCGCGTTCAGCGTCGATCGACCCGAGCCGCTCCAGTATCGCGGAGCGGTCTTCGCGAAGCTCGGCCAAGGCGGTCAGGGCTTCCGCCTGGGCGGCATTGACGTTTCCAAGCTCGGCCAGCACGCGGTCGCGGTCTTCGGTCATGCCGGCCAGCGCGGAAAGGGCATCCGTCTGCGCGGTCGTGAGATCAGCCAGCTCCGCAGTCAGCCGGTCTCGATCCGCCTCGGTCGTGGCCAACGCGGCGCGCGCGCGGGTCATTGCGTCAAGCTCTTCCAGTAGCCGCGCGTTCAGGCGGGTCTGCTCGGCTGCTGCCTCGGTCTTGTCTGCGTTGAGCGTGTCTATCAGCGCCAATGCACGCGCCTTGTCCGCCTCAAGCACACGGATATCGGAATCGCGGGCATCGCGATCGGCCTCGAGCCGTGTCACCAAGGCGTCCAATGCCTCGCGGCGGGCAGCGGCAAGGCGTGCTTCTTCTGCCTGTTGGTCGACTTCGCCGCGGGCGGCGGTCAGGGCGGTCTGCAGAGCAAGCGCCTGCTGTTGGCTGATCTCCAATTCCCCACCCAGACGCGCGATGTCTTCGGCGCGCCCAGCGCGTTCAGATTCGAGATCCGTCTGCAGCGCCGTTGAGGTTGCGCGTTCCGTCTCGAATTGCTGGGTCATTGCGCCCAGTGCGGCGGTCAACCGGTCGATCTCGGCGCGTTCATCGGTGAGCGTCGAACGCAGGGTTCCAACCTCGGACTCCAGCGCCGACGTCCGGTTGCGTTCCAGCCCCAGAGCGTCGGCAAGCCCGGCGAGCTGGCTGTTCAATGCATCGATCGCGTTGTCCTGAGCTGTGATTTCCTGGCTTTTGGCCGCGACCTCGTTGTTCAGGTTCTCCAGTTCCTTGTCCTGTCCGGTGATCATCTCACGCAACGAAAACTGGATGATCATGAAGATCGACAGGACGAACATCAGGATCAGCAGAAGGGCGGTCAGCGCGTCGACGAAACCCGGCCAGATCGACGCCGTGAACCGCTGTCCGCTGCGGCGGGTGAACGCCATCCTACTGCCCCGTCTCGCGGGTCCGCATGTCGATCATGTTGGTCAGAGCGCGCAGTTCGGCACGCAGGGCAGTCAGTGTCTCGTGCCGTCCGACCGCGACATCATCCGCCATCGCCCGCAGCTGTTTGTCCAGCGAGCGGATGTGGTTGCGGGATTCCGTGTCGAGACCGCCACCGACGGCACCGCCGACCGCAGAACCGACAGGCATCCGCTCGATCATTTCAGCCACAGCCTGCTGCGCTGCCGCAAGTTGGTTCTGACCCTGGTCGATGCGTTTCAGTACCGTAAGCGTGGCATGATCGCGCCCGGCCTCGAGCTCGCGGGCATCCCGCATCTCCGAGACCAGTTGCGCAACCAACGTGCGTTCACGCTCGATCTCGGCGGCCATTTTACCGACCACGTCGGCCGCCGCCGCCAGCCGTTCCTCGGCCTGGATCCGGGCTTCCTCGGCGCGTTCGGCGAAATCCGTGGTGCGTTCCAGACCTTCGTCGACGCGTTCGAGCAAGGCGATAAGCGCGCTTTCAGGGCCTTCGCCCTCGGACACCATGCCAAGCCGCGTGTAGGCTGAAAGATACTCCTCGAGCTCGCGATAGAAGCGGTTCTGACCATGCCCGGCAAAAAGCTCCAGCAGCCCCACAACCAGCGAGCCGGCCAGACCAACCAACGAGGATGCGAAGGCCGTGCCCATCCCGCCGAGCTGGCTTTCCAGCCCGCTCATCAGATTGTCGAAGATCGACACATCGGACGTGTCGCCGTCCTGCGGGGCCAGCGATTTGATCGTATCGACCACGGCGGGAACGGTCAGGGACAGCCCCCAGAACGTGCCGAGCAGGCCCAGAAAAATCAGCAGGTTCGAGATATAGCGCGTGATGTCGCGGCTTTCCTCGAGCCGCTCCGAGATCGAGTCGAGGATCGACCGCGTGGCCGAAGTCGCCAGTCGCTTGCGCAGGCGCCCCTCGCGCTGGATCATCGACATCGATGTCACCAGCGATGGTGGCTGCACGAACTCGTGCCCATCGAAACCGGACTGCAGATTTCGCAGCCATCGCACGGCCGAGATGATCTGAGCGATCTGCCAGAACGTGGCCAGCACACCCACCACGAAGACGAAGCCGATGAACGCGTTCAGATAGACGTTGGCGAAGAAAATCGTCTGGATCTGAGCGGTCATGAAGAAACCGCCCACGCCGACAGCTATCAGAGCGAGCAGCATCAGGACGATCTGCCGCGCTGGAAAGGCGAATTGTTTCGTCGGCGCGTCGGAGAAACTCATGCCGTGCCCGGCCCCATCGTTTTGGCGAGATTAGGGTTTTGGAGATTGAAAACCAAGCAGATATACGCAGTTGCGGGAACCGCCACGCGAGATAGTCGCGCTGTTGCGGCCCGGCCTGCGCGTATTCCGCACGCCGTGAAGTGTCATGTTCTCGCTATGCGCGAGTGCTGTCGATATCTAGTCGCCGCTGACGTTCCGGCTGAGCAGTCGATACGGATCCGACGGTGCAGCGATGACATTCCCGTGCGGCATCGGGTCGGTCGTCTCGGTCTTCTCGCCGATCGAGCCGACCAGACCGCCGGCTTCGCGCACCAGAATGATCCCTGCGGCCATGTCCCAAGGCTGGAGCCCGCGTTCCCAGAAGCCATCGTAGCGGCCCGCGGCGACATAGGCGAGATCGAGCGAGGCAGCCCCGAAACGACGGATGCCCGCGCATTGCGGCATCAGCTTCGCGAGGTCTTTCACCATCTCGGCCATCGTTGTCATGGACCCGAAGGGAATGCCGGTGGCAAAGACCATCTCGGTCGGCTCCCGCCGGGCCGAGACGCGCAGACGCCGGTCGTTCAGCCAGGCACCTTGTCCGGCCTCCGCCGTGAACATCTCGTCCTTGATCGGGTCATAGATCACACCGGCGACGATTTCGCCCTTGTGTTCCAGACCGATCGAGATCGCCCAGTGCGGCAGTCCATGCAGGAAATTCGTGGTCCCGTCGATTGGATCGACGATCCAGCGACGGGTCGGATCGTTGCCGTCCTGGGGCTCGCTTTCCTCGCCGAGCCAGCCATAGTTCGGTCGGGCGTCGGTCAGGTGGTCCCGGATGATCTGCTCTGCCTTACGATCGGCCGCGGATACGAAGTCGCCGACCCCTTTGATCGAGACCTGAAGGTTTTCAGCCTCGCCGAAATCACGCACCAACCGCCGCGAAGCCTTGCGCGCGGCCTGGATCATGATGTTGAGATTGGCGGATCCGGCCATGATGTCTCCTTTTGAGGAAGGTGCGCCTTCCTAACACTCCGCCACACGGGAGAGCGAACAGCTCGCGCGGGACCTGTGTCCGCGCGACGCAGCCGGTATCAGGCGCGCTCGACGTATTCGAATGTCTCGGTGCTGACCACCACGTCCGAATCCTGCTCGACGAACGGCGGGATCATGATGCGCACACCGTTGTCCAGCACGGCCGGTTTGAACGAGTTTGCCGCCGTCTGGCCCTTGATCGCAGGTTCCGTCTCGACGATCTTGCAGGTCACACGCTCGGGCAGTGCAGCACTCAAGGCCTCTTCGTCATAGTATTCGATCTGCACGGTCATACCGTCCTGCAGGAAGGGGCGCGCGTCGCCCAGGATATCGGCTGGCAGTTCGATCTGCTCGTAGCTTTCGGTATCCATGCACACCAGCATCCCATCGTTCTCATACAGGAACTGCTGGTCCTTCTGTTCCAGGCGCACACGTTCGACCTTGTCCGCCGACCGGAAGCGCTCGTTAAGCTTGGAACCGTTGCGCAGGTTCTTCAGTTCGACCTGAGCGAAGGCGCCGCCCTTGCCCGGCTTGACATGATCGGTCTTCACCGCGACCCACAGGCCGCCGTTGTGCTCGATGATGTTCCCGCGGCGGATTTCGTTGCCGTTGATCTTGGCCATGGTTTTCCTCGTCGTGCAGCGTTGGCGCCGCCTATACTGCCCAAGATCCGTCAGGCCAAGCGTATTCGGTGCCACCTGCCAGGCCACGCGCACGGTTGGCTGGAAAATACGGGTCGATTGCGCGGGACCGGGTTTACACGTGCAGGATGTACGTGAACTATGGCTCTGGGGAATTTGGGGAGTACCGGCATGTCACTGGACTGCTGCGGACCGGGCTATGCCTCGCCGCTCGAGGCGATGCAGGCGCCGCGCGAGAAGCTTCTGTATACGATCGCGCTCTATGTTGGCACCGGCATCCAGAAGCCGGACTACCTCGCGACAATCGATGCCGACCCGGAAAGTTCAACCTATTCCCAGGTTATCCATCGGTGCGAGATGCCGGGGATTGGCGACGAGTTGCACCATATGGGGTGGAACGCCTGTTCCTCTTGCCATGGCGATGCGGCGATGGAGCGGCGCTATCTGATCGTGCCGGGCGTGCGCACCTCGAACATCCACATCATCGATACTGGCGAGGACGCGCGCGCGCCGCGCATCCATAAGGTCATTTCCGGCGACGAGATCAAATCGAAGACCGATCTGTCGGCACCGCACACGGTGCATTGCCTGGGCTCTGACATCATCATCTCGATGCTGGGCGCCGCGAACGGCAACGCGCCGGGCGGTTACCTGCACCTGGACAAGGACTTCAACATCGTCGGACGCTGGGAAAGTTCGATGGGCTCAATCAAGTTCGGCTACGATTTCTGGTACCAGCCCCGTCACAATGTCATGGTTTCGTCGGAATGGGCGGCGCCAAACACGTTCATGCCTGGATTCGACCTCGAGGAAGTCGGCCACCTGAAGTACGGCCGCGAAATCCATTTGTGGGATTTCGAGAAGCGCGAGCCGCGCGAGACCTTCTATCTCGGCGAGGATGGGCTGGTCCCGCTCGAGGTACGCTTCCACCATGATCCGGCTTCGACCCACGGCTTTGTCGGCGCTGCATTGAGCGCGAACATCATCCATTGGTGGCGCGATGATGCAGGCGCTTGGCAGTGGGAGAAGATCATCGATGTCGTGAACGAGCCGCATCCGGAATGGCCGATCCCCGTGCCGGGCGTGATCAGCGTCATCCTGCTGTCGATGAATGACCGGTTCCTGTATTTCTGCAACTGGTTGCGCGGCGATATCCGGCAATACGATATCTCGGCCGCGCACAGCCCGGTCATGAAGGGGCAGGTCTGGTTGGGGGGTTTGCTGGAGAAAGCGCCGGAGGTGAACGGGCGGCGCATCACCGGCGGGCCGCAGATGATCCAGCTTTCGCTCGATGGGAAGCGGCTTTACGTGACGACTTCGCTGTTCTCGACCTGGGACAATCAGTTCTATCCCGAAATCCGGCACAACGGCGGCTGCATGGTGATGGTAAACTGTGACACCGATGCGGGGGGCATGGAGATTGACCGTGACTTCTTCGTGGACTTCGGCAAGGAACCGCACGGGCCCAGCCGGTGCCACGAAACGCGTTATCCGGGTGGGGACTGCACTTCGGACATCTGGTTGTAAGAAGCGTCGCCTCTCTGGCCGCTGTTGGAGCGACGTGGCCGCAGGAGAGGTTAGTGTCTTTGCATTTGCGTGACACGACAGTGAGCGCGTTCAACCGTTGCGACCGGACCAGAGCATCCGGCGCCGGAATAGAGAATTCCTGTAAAGCACGGAGAAAGATGTGGGGAAACAGACTGAGAACGTCATCGACTTCATTACCGCTTGCGACACGGGACAAGGCTGGGCTGTCTGTGCGAAATACTGCGACGAAGATGCGAGCTTCTCGTCACAATGCGATGAATTGGCCGCTATGAACACGGTCTCGGAATACTGTGACTGGATGCGCGATCTGTTGAAAGCCATGCCGAATGCAACGTTCGAGCTGAAATCGTTCGGCTATGACAGCGTGCGCAACAACGTGACCGTCTATTCGGTGTTCACCGGGACGCACACGCACGATGCGGGTCCTGTCGCGCCGACCGGTAAGACATTTGTCGCGGACTACGTGTACGCGATGGAATTCATTAATGGCCGCATCAGACACGTTACCAAGGTTTGGAACGCACCATGGACCTTGCGCGAACTCGGCTGGGACTGACAGATTGGGCGCCGAGTATCATCCAATGCGAAGACATCTAGGGATACAATCATGAACGCGCCGGTCTTCATGAACCATGACGTCGAGTACCCGCCGAGTTATCTTTCGACGATTCTGAAGGAGGTCAAAACCGTTGCGATGGTCGGGGCTTCTGACGATCCGACCAAGTTCTCCTACGGGGTCCTGCGGGTTCTGCACGAGACCGGGTATGACATGATCCCGGTCAATCCAAAGCTGGCGGGCGGTGAGATACGCGGGCTTCCGGTGGTGGGCTCGCTGCAAGAAATCGATCGCCCGGTCGACATGGTTCAGGTCTTTCGGGACAAGTCGGCACTTTACGGCGTGGCAGAGGAAGCCATCGCGATCGGTGCCAAGGTCCTGTGGGGCCAGATCGGCGTTGTCGACCCCGAGGCAGCCCTGCTGGCCGAGGCGGCGGGCCTGAAGGTGGTTATGGATCGCTGCCCGAAGATCGAGTTGTTTCGCCCGTTCTGGAAACCGCGCCTGGGTCAGGAGATTTGACAGTGACCGAGGATGGCCATATCAACCCAGAGCGCGCGCAGTTCGAGGCCTTCAAGGCCTTGCCGCGCGATACGCCCGTCAACATGCTGAACCTGGTGCGTGTGCGCGATCAGGCAGAGTATCCGGATGGCCGTCTGTCGACAGGGCGCGAAGCCTACGAAGCGTATGGGCGGGAAAGTGCACCCGTTCTGGACCGCGTCGGAGGATCGATCCTGTGGCGCGGCTCGTTCGAGACCGTGTTGATCGGGCCACCGCAGGAGCGCTGGGATTTCTGCTTTATTGCCCGGTATCCGACTGCCGGTGCTTTCCTGGCAATGGTCACGGACCCCGACTATCAGCAAGCCGTGGTCCACCGCACTGCAAGCGTTGCGGACAGCCGCCTGATCCGAATGGGAGAGCTGAGCGGCGGACCGGGTTTTGCCGGCTAGCGGCGTCGCGCGGTGGGCCTGCGCCGCGAGTTTCAGCCGCACCGCATCCGCTGGACAGCAGATGAACTGCTGGAGTAGGCAGCCGCGACCATGAGTATTCAAAATTGCAGCTGTCTGACGCTCGGATACACCGGAAGATGAACATGCCTTTTTCCGAGAAGCGCTGGGGGCAGTGTTTGTCATGATGGACCAGGTGAAACAGCGGCTTACGGACCGCACGGCACGGATCGGTGTCATCGGGCTGGGGTATGTCGGTCTGCCGTTGATCCTGCGCCTCTCGGCTCAGGGTTTTCCGGTTGCAGGGTTCGACATCAACGAGACGCACATTGCCAAGTTGAAAGATGGCAAGAGCCCGTTCTCGCATATCCCGGATGCCGATGTGGCGCGTCTTGCGGGTGCCGACACATGGCTGACGAACGATTTCGCCCAGGTCGCCCAGGTCGATGCCATTCTGATCTGTCTGCCAACACCGCTCGACCAGTACCGGCAGCCCGACCTCAGCTACGTCACCCGGTCTATCGAAACGATCCAGCCCTACCTGCATCCGCAGATGCTGATCAGTCTGGAGAGTACGACGTGGCCTGGCACCACTGACGAAGTTCTGCGGCCAATGGTCGAGGTCGACGGATTGGTCGTCGGCCGGGACATCGCGCTGCTGTTCTCGCCCGAGCGTGAAGATCCCGGGAACGAGAAGTTCGCGCTGCACCAGATCCCGAAGGTCGTCGGCGGTGCCACGCCGGAATGTCTGGAAGCGGGTGAGTTGCTGTACGGCGCGATCGTCGACCAAGTCGTGCCGGTTTCGTCGACCCGTGCCGCTGAACTGACCAAGCTGCTCGAGAACATTCAGCGCTCGATCAATATCGGCCTGATGAACGAGATGAAGATGATCGCCCAGGCGATGGACATCGATATCTTCGAGGTGATCGCGGCTGCGTCGACGAAACCTTTCGGCTTTACGCCGTACTTTCCGGGGCCCGGTCTTGGCGGGCACTGCATTCCGATAGATCCGTTTTACCTGACCTGGAAAGCCAAGGAGTTCGGGATCAACACCCGATTCATCGAGCTTGCTGGAGAGATCAATCGCGCGATGCCGTCACGCGTCGTCAGTGCGCTTCAACTGCGCCTTTCCGATCACCTGGGCAAGGCATTGAACGGCGCCCGGGTGCTGGTCGCGGGTGTTGCCTATAAGAAGAATATCAATGACTTACGCGAAAGCCCGGCGCTTTATGTTCTTGATCTTCTGATCGCGCGCGGTGCCGCGGTCGCGTACACAGATCCGTTTTGCCCCGAGATTCCGACGACGCGAGATCATCCGGGTTTGACCGGCATGGCTTCTGTCGACCCCGCGTCTGCCGATTGGGACGCCGTCGTGATCGTGACGGACCATGATGGTGTGGACTATGAGGATCTCGCCCGACGCAGCGGACTGATCATCGATACGCGCAACGTCTACGATGGTCCTGCGCGGGCTGCATCTGGCAAGATCTTCGCCGCATAGGGCGCGGGCCCAGCCTTATGGCTGAAGATTCCGGTTTGCGAATGTTGCAGCGGTCCGCAAACTCATTTTCAGCGCCACGCCCGTGCACTTCTGATCCGGCGCTACGGTGTGAACGGGATGCTTAGTGCATTTTAGCGCCCGCATTCGGCGACGATTCCCGTCTTGCGCAAACTTCAGGGTGACGTTCGCGGCAATTTGATTTGTGTCAACGACGCGTAGATTCGATTTGTCCATAACGACCGGACAAGGAGGAAACTGCCATGCAGATCAACGACCTTGCCGTCTACTCACGCCAGTTGTTCGACGAATATGGGCCTAAGGCGATCGCCCTAGCGGCTGCGCGCGCCAATGAAGCCGACGACGCCGGGCAGCCTGAAGCCGCCATGCCATGGCGCAAGATCAAGAGCGCCCTGATCGAGTTGCGTGGACCGCATCAGGGCTGACAGGCCCGGCGTCACGAGCCGATCTGCCCACTGAGAACGAGGACACTCGCATGAAGATTGTGCGTGCAATCGTGTTGTGCCTGATTGGCGCCATGGTGCTGACGGCACCGGCCTCGCTTGCCGGTCCATGGTCTTTGGATTGGCTGGATGCGGCACCCCAGGATACCGAGCGTTGGGATCGCGGAGAGATGGGTCCGCAACAAACGTTGCGCGCCACCCGGCAGGACACGGTCGTCGCCGGGCAAATTCCGCCGGTTTATCGAGGTATCGAGAACCCGTTTGATCCGACAGTGCAGGTGTTGCTTGCTGGCAAACAGATCTATGCCCGGGATTGCGCTGGATGCCATGGACAGCGCGGGTTTGGCGACGGTGATGCGGGCTACGCCTTGGATCCGTCGCCGGCACTTCTGGTGGTGCTCAACGACACGCCGACGGCCGCGGATGAGTACCTGATCTGGACGCTGTCCGATGGCGGCGAGCCCTTCGGGTCAGATATGCCCGCCTTCCGCGACCGTCTCAGCCGGGACGAGATGTGGCACGTCATCGCCTATATGCGGGCAGGGTTTCCTGAGGAGGTCGACTAGCTAAAACCCCTCGTGCTCGTTTCAGACCGTCTTTCGACTGAGCCGAGATGCCGGGCGCCTATCGGCCCGACACCGCCACCTCTTTGCTATACTGCGTGGCTCTAATTTGACGCGCTGAACTGCCGAACCCTGAAATCCTTCTGGAAGTTCATAATGACGCCATTGTACATCTTGTCCATATACGCAGCGATGAAATTCATGAAGTTGGACTTGTTATTGAACTCGAACTGACCTTTTACTGGATCGAAGAACTTGAAGATGCCACCATGTGTACTAATCGCCATAACGTGACTTGGTGTAACGTTGATAATCTTTCGCGAATAAATATCGATGATTCCATACTTCTGATCCGCCACACGCCCGATGACGCTGCGCATCTGCGTCGAGAAAGACTCGTTCATCTCGCTCTTGCGTTCTTTGCTATATTTCCCGGTGTTGAGCTTATTGCACGCCAGTCCCATATTTGCGATCGCGCCTTCTTCCACTTTATAAGCAAGACTTGTGTTAAGTGTCTTCTGGTTGTTGATGATCTGTTTGTAGACGACGTCGTTCAGGTTTCCCTCTGACCCGATCTTGTTCATTAATGGGTTGCCGGTCTTTTCGCTCCGGACCCACTCCAACGACAGGGCCCAGCAGAGGCCCCAGACCGTCCCGGTCCCTTTCCGTTTCTTGCGCTGCGCCGAACTCAACTGCTCGAAAATCCATGTCTGCGTGCCGTTATGGGTGCTAAGAAGTGGTGCCAAATCTGTCATTTGAAAATCTCCGAAATGTTTGTCCTTGTGCGCGACGCCCCGCGAGCGCCATAAATTTCAATATAAAAGCCAAAAAGAATTAAATCTTGAGTGTGAGTGTGGGAAAATCTGAGAAAGTCTGAGAAAATTCGGGAAACTTGGGGTGTCGCCCCGAGGTGCTTGCCATTCTTCCTCGGACGTGGCGCGTCCCGACCATGTCAGCGCACGCGCTAGCGCAGAATCTAACGATCGCTTTCCTGCCAGCGCGGGTTGATCCAGGGTTGGCGGTTCGAGCGTGGCAGCTTGCGGCCCAGGATGTGGTCCGAGGCTTTCTCGCCGGTCATGATGCTGGGCCCGTTCAGGTTGCCGTTCGGGATGCGTGGGAAGATCGAAGAGTCAGCGACACGCAGGTTCTCGACCCCGATCACTCGGCAATCCGGATCGACGACCGCCATGGGATCGTCCGGCGCACCCATCTTGCATGTGCCGCAGGGATGGTAGGCGCTTTCGACGTGCTCGCGGATAAACCCATCGAGTTCGTCGTCGGTCTGGACCTCCTTGCCGGGCTGGATTTCCTTACCCCGATACGGATCGAAGGCTGATTGTGCGAAGATTTCGCGTGTCAGCCGGATGCAGTGGCGGAAGTCCGCCCAATCCTGATCGGTGGACATGTAGTTGAACAGGATCTTCGGCGCGTCCTTCGGATCGGAGGACCGTAGCGTGACATGCCCGCGAGACGGCGAGCGCAGCGGTCCGACATGGCCCTGCCAGCCATGACCCTCGGCGGCGGCCTGCCCGTCATAGCGCACGGCGAGCGGCAGGAAGTGGTACTGGATGTCCGGGTACTCGACACCTGGTTTCGAGCGCAGGAAGGCCGCGGATTCGAACTGGTTCGACGCCCCGGGTCCCTTGCGGGTCAGGAGCCATTTCAGGCCGACCATGCCCTTGCCGAACAGGTTCCAATGCTTGAACAACGTGATGGGTTGGGTGCAGGCCTGTTGGATGTAAAGCTCGAGGTGGTCTTGCAGGTTCTGACCGACGCCCGGCCGGTCAGCGACAACATCAATGCCATGCTCGGCCAGATGCGAAGCTGGGCCGATCCCGGAAAGCATTAGCAGCTTGGGTGAGTTGATCGAGGACGCCGCGACGATGACTTCTTTGCTTGCGGTGACCGTCTCGACCTGGCCGCCGCGTTCAATCTCGACGCCGGTGGCGCGGCCGTCGTCTATAACGATCTTCCGCGCGAAGCACTTGATCATATCGAGGTTCGGCCGCTTCAGCGCGGGTTTCAGATAGGCGTTGGCGGCGGACCAGCGCTGACCGTTCTTGACGGTCATCTCCATCGGGCCGAAGCCTTCCTGCTTCTCACCATTGTAGTCTGCGGTCAGCTCGAACCCCGCTTGTTTCCCGGCCTCGACAAAGGCCTGATGCAAGGGGATCTCGCGCGTGCCGCGCGTGACGTTGAGCGGGCCGTCTTTGCCGCGCCAGTCCGGGTCGCCGCCATGGCCCGCATCGTCCCAGCTCTCCATCCGGTCGAAATAGGGGGCAACGTCGGCATAGGCCCAACCGTCCGCGCCGCTCTCGGCCCAATGATCATAATCCCGCGCGTGGCCACGGACATAGACCATGCCGTTGATTGAGGACGATCCGCCGACGACTTTGCCGCGTGGACATGCCAATTGCCGCCCGCCCAGATGCGGTTCGGGCTCCGACCGATAACCCCAGTCATAGCGCGGCATGTTCATCGGGAAGCTCAGAGCGCCCGGCATCTGGATCAGCGGCCCCCAGTCGGTCCCGCCGAACTCCAGAACAAGCACCGAGTGCCCAGCCTCGGACAGACGCGCTGCCATGGCTGATCCGGCAGACCCCGAGCCGATGATGACGTAGTCAGCTTGCATCTAAAGCTCCCGCTCCCTCGACCCTGCCTGTGTGCGTTCGGAACCTGCTGTGAAGAGCGCAAACACCGCATGCAATGTGGCGGCACACATCGGCGCGCCGCCACGGTTGGAGATTAGTGAGCCGCCTCGATCTTGTCGAAGTCCAGTTTGTTCTCGGGCGGTGACGTCTTGATGCTCATGACATCGAGCCGCTTCGTCACGAAGATAAACAGGACGCAGGCCAGGTAGATTCCAACGACGATCGCGCCGATCCACTGGATCTGCAGCCATTGGCTCTGGAACGCCAGGGTCAGGCCGAACAGAACCGCGACATTGCCCGCGATATAAAGCGGCTTGCCGAGACGTTTCACCGTCAGGGACAGGTTGTCCGTGTACAAGCGGATCAGCGAGTCCAACGAGTTGATGACGAAGGTGATGCCGACGACGATCATCATCGCGTTCAGTAGTCCGGCCGTCTCGATCCCGTTCGTGAAGTAGAAGTAGAGGACGGAGAACCAGATCGCCAACGGGATGGACGGGATCACCAGCAAGGCCAGCAGCAGGTGCTGTGTCTTCAGCCCGCCAACGAAACGCGACGTGAACTGGCCGATCATGATCGACCATGCGAACCACCAGAACAGATAGAATTCATGGTAGTCGTTGATCGGCACGATGAACTTGTGGATGTTCGAGAAGTACCCGCCGGCAAGCGTGCCCAGATTGTCCATCATGCCCGTGACGCCCATGCCGCCATAGATCCACATGAACAGGATCAGCCCGGCAAACAGAAACGTCGAACCGACGCTGAGAATACGAACGTATTTGATGTCGGTGCTTGAGTAAGCGGCCGCCAGAATGACGCAGAACACAATCACGTAGAAGGTCGCGACGACCGTTTCGCCGTCGCCGATTTCGGGGATGTAGAACGGCAGGTAGATCAGGAACAGGCTGGCCGTGAAGGCACAGGTCCCGATGATCACGACGTTGTTCAGGATCCGCACGAACGGGATTTCGAAGAACCGGACCCGGGGCTCGATCACACAGAAATAGAAGCTGGTCAGGAAATAGAAGCTCCAGATCAGAAAGCCCCAGAACCCGAATTCGATCGATAGCGGGTTGGTGAAGCCGTAGTCGCCCGCATTCGCAGGGTCTGCATAGGTCGGGAACTCGCCCAGCGGGAACATGATCAGCCCGACATCCAGGCCCGATGTGAACAGGATGGCGATGAAAGTGAACAGAGAGACCGGCGTCACTCCGACTGCTCGAACATTCCACCACTTCACGACGCAAAAGGCCACAAGTGCCAGCGCCATGAGGATTCCGAACGTAATCACGATCGATAAGAAACCAGCCATTCATTCCCCTCCCGGTGTGCACGATCTCGCGTGCAATGTTGCGAACCTCTTCAGATTCCCCTGATCTTGCACAGTTATGCAATAAATTTAATGATTGTGCAAATATCTGCATGATTGCACAAGACCCAGAGATCAAACGGGGTGTCGATGCGGCGTCAAACCATCAAGGAATTGCGCAGGGCCGAGCTGATCTCGGCGGCGATTTCAGCGATCCACCAGCATGGATTTGCAGATCTGACGGTCAGCCAGATCGCCAAGGATGCCGAGACTTCGACCGGCAGCATTCATTACTACTTCGGTGGCAAGGAGGCGTTGCTGGAAGCAACGATGCGTCACCTGATGACGGTGCTCAGCGCCACGGTGCGTCGTCGGCTGAGAGCCGCAGAAGATCCGCGTCGACGCCTCAACGCCATGGTCGTGGCGAACTTTGACGAGGCGTTCTTTTCGCAGGAAACCTGCACGGTCTGGACGCAGTTCTGGGCCTATGCGCCGTACAATGCCAGGCTGTCGAGGCTGCAACGGATGAACAAGGCGCGGGTGCGAAGCAACCTGAACCACGAATTGAGAGCTCTGGTGCCGGACAGTGTTCGGGATCAGGTGCGCTTCGGGATCCAGTCTTACATGGATGGTGTGTGGGTCCATGCTGCACAGGCAAGTGTCGCGCCAACGCCCGAGACTGCACAACAGGATGCCGCGGAGTTTCTGAGCCTGTTGGTGGATTCCGATCAGCCGAGGCCGGGCCGGGGATGAAGTATTGGAACCGGTCCAACTCGACCCAAGCACGAGTAAGATCATCCCGGCCAGAACGATCACGCCGGACGTGACGAGGTAGATGCGGACGCTTCAGTTGTCCGCCTAGACCATCAATAGTTTTCGGCCGTAGTCTCGTAGCGTTCTGAGAGCGCGCCATGCTCACTCATATGCCAAAACTGGAAGAAGCAGCGATCGCTAAATCGTTCGATGCTCCAGCCCGCGAACGTGTGGCGTTCGTCAGGGTGCGCGGGTTGTTTCACACCATCCTCAGCGGCTCAAAACTGACCATGACGTGCTCGGCGAACGCAGGGCGCTGGGTGAGACGCTGATAGTACGAGTCGAGGTTCGGTGTCGCAGCTTTATCGAAGTTCAGAACGTTGTAGCGGTACAGCAAGTGGCCGGTCCAAAGGTCGGCGAAGGTGAAGTCCTCGCCCGCCAGCCACGGTCCGTCTCCGACCCGCACGTCCAGTGCAGCCACATGCGGTTTGATGGCTTCAGCGGCAGCCTGTACGGTTTCGCCACCCTGTCCTGCCGGAAACTTCAGCAGAGACCAGAAGATCGGCTGGGCGAACATCGGAGCGACCGTTGCCTTGATCAGTTCGCACCAGACGTCCAGGCGGGCCCGGTTTTCCAGGTCCTTGGGCCAGAACGGCTCGGTCCCGTATTTTTCACACAGATACCGCGTAATCGCACCGGACTCGAACATCACCAGATCGCCATCTTTCAGGACTGGTACGCGCCCCAGCGGGTGCATGGCGCGGTATTCTGGTGTGTCCGTTCCACCGTACTTGTGGCCATAGTCCAGGCGCTCGTGTTCTAGACCAAGCTCGCCGACCGCCCACATGGCCAGTTGCACGTTCGAGGACGTCGCCCGCCCATAGATCGTAATCATTCTTCGCGCCTCCACACCGGTTTGCCGCCCGATAGCACTTCGGCGATGGCCCTGTCATCGCCCAGGATGATCAATGCAAAGAGCATTTCACTGATGCTTTCGGCGCGGGCTGTGCGGGCGGCCATCAGGGGCGTCGCCGATCGGTCGATCAGGATCAGGTCCGCCTCGAGTCCTGGTGCGATGTTCCCGATCAGGTGCTCGTGATGCAGTGCGCGCGCCGAGCCCTGCGTTGCCAACCACCAGAGCTGCGCGGGGGAAAGAGTATCACCGCGCCGCCGGGCGACCTCGTAGGCGGCCTTCATCGTGTCAAACATCGAATAGGACGTGCCGCCGCCAGTGTCGGTGGCCAGTCCCGTGCGGATGCCGCTCTCGTTCAACCCGAGAACGGCACATTCGCCCGAGCCAAGGAACTGATTGGAGGTCGGACAATGAGCGATGGAGGCACCATGGTCTTTGAGTGCTACACGCTCCCGGTCGGTTAGATGGATGGCATGACCGAACACGGCGCGCGCGCCTACGAGCCCGAAGCGTTCATAAACTGCCAGATAATCCGCACAATCCGGGAACAACTCTGCAATCCACGCGATCTCGCGGTGTTGTTCGGACAGATGCGTCTGCATCAAGCAATCCGGGTGCTCGGCCGAAAGAGCACCCGCAGCTTCGAGTTGCTCGGGCGTCGACGTTGGCGCAAAGCGGGGCGTGACGGCGTAGGTGATCCTGTCGTGCGCGTGCCAACGATTGATCAGGGCCTTTGACTCGTCATAGCCGGATTGTGGCGTGTCGCGCAGATTTTCCAGCGCGTTGCGGTCCATCATCACCTTGCCGCCAATGGCTCGGACACCCCGCTGCTTGGCCTCGGTGAAGTAGGTGTCGACCGAGGCAGGATGGATCGTGCAGAAGCTTGCTGCGGTGGTGACGCCGTGGCGCAACTGTTCGTCGAAATAAGCTGTCGCGGCGCTTGCGGCGTAGTCGGGGTCTACGAAGCGGGCTTCCTCCGGGAAGGTGTAGCCGTTCAGCCAGTCGATCAGGTCTGCGCCCCAGGATGCGATGATCCCGATTTGTGGGTAGTGTACATGGGTATCGATGAAGCCTGGCGATATTAGGTGCGGTGTTCGGGTGAGCTTTGCGTCGGGATAACGCGGGAGAATGGCTTCCGCTGGCCCAACCTCGCGGATCATCCCGTCATCGATCACGATCGCGGTGTCTGAATCATGGACCAGAGCCTCAGGGTCGTGAAATGGATCGCCTGCCCAACGGATCGTCTCTCCGCGCAGGATCGTGATCATGCGGCCTCACGTAACTCGGCATCGCGCACCAGCAACTGGACAGCAACCGAGGCGGCAATGACCTCCGGGCGCTTGTCCCGCAGACCGGGCAGACCGATGGGGCAGGTCAGTTGGGCGATTGCGTCCTGCGGGACGCCACGCTCGGCCAATCGCCGTTCGAACAAGGTGCGCTTGGTGGCGGATCCGATCAACCCGCAGAACCCGAACTCACCGGCCAGAATGGCGGTGATGACTTCTAGATCGATGGCATGGGAGTGAGTCAGCACGACGTGAAATGTGCCAGGCGGCGCTTCCTCGGCGACTGCTTCCGGAAGGGGCGTGATCAGAACGTCATCATCGGTTGGCGGTGCGTCCCGCGCATCGACCAGGGTGAGCCGGAACGGCAGAGGCGCCAGGGCACGGACGATCGCCTGCCCGACATGACCTGCGCCGTAGATGATCACGAGACGCTTGTCGGGATCGTTCGGAAAGCGCGGGCCGCCGGGCCAGAGGAATTCGCCGTTGGGCACAATCAGCCCGATCTGTACCCGCATTTGCCCGCCACAGCATTGATCGAGATCCGGGCCGAGCGGAAAGGTCAGATCAAGGGGAGAGCCATCTGTTTCGAGCAGCTTGCGCGCCTCGCCGATGACAGTGTGCTCGACCGTCCCGCCACCGATCGTGCCGATCGTGCCACCGTCGAAGACCAGCAGCATTGTGCCACTGTCGCGTGGCGCCGAGCCTTTTGCTTCAGTCACGACGGCAGCGGCGACCCGATCATGCACCGCAATCGCGTTTTCGATTTCGTCCCTTGAGATCATGCCCGCAAGCGGGTGATGGCGCCGAGGATCTGTTCGGGCGTCGCCGGTGCATCGAGGTCGGGATAGGCGTCGCCGCAGAAGCTGATCGCATGGCTGATCGCCTGGTGGACTGAATTCGCCAGCATCAGCGGCGGCTCCCCCACGGCTTTCGATCGCTTGATCGTCAGTTCGCGGTTCATGCCCTTTTCCCAAAGCCGGATGTTCATCACCGGAGGCCGGTCCGAAGCGGTCGGGATCTTGTAAGTCGACGGCGCATGGGTCCGCAGACGGCCCGCGTCGTCCCACCAAAGTTCCTCCATCGTCAGCCAGCCCGCGCCCTGGACGAAACCGCCTTCGATCTGGCCGAAATCGATCGCCGGATTCAGTGATTTGCCGACGTCATGCAGGATGTCGACCCGGGTCAGGCGGTTCTCTCCGGTCAAGGTGTCTATCACGACCTCGGACACCGCAGCGCCATAGGCAAAGTAAAAGAACGGGCGGCCCCGGCCCTTTGCACGGTCCCAGCTGATCTTCGGCGTGGCGTAGAAGCCGGTGGCGGACAGCGGCACGCGGGCGAGATACGCGGCCTTGGCCAATTCGTTGAACGACATCTCCTGTGCGCCGAAGCGTACGCGGTTCGGCAGGAACTCGACCTGAGCTTCGGTGACGTTGTGGTTCTCGCAAAGGAAGCGGATCAGCCGCCCCCGGATCTCGGCGCAGGCATTGTCCACCGCCATGCCGTTCATGTCCGAGCCCGAGGATGCCGCCGTGGCCGATGTGTTCGGTACTTTGTCCGTTCGTGTCGACGTGATTTTCACCCGGTCGAGGTCGATGTTGAACGCGCTGGCGGCGACCTGGGCGACCTTGACGAACAGGCCCTGGCCCATTTCGATCCCGCCATGGTTCAGCATGACCGAGCCGTCCTGATAGAGATGCACCAGAGCGCCCGCTTGATTCAGATGGGTCGTTGTGAACGAGATACCGAACCGCACGGGCGTCAGCGCGATGCCCTTCTTGAGGATCGGGTTGTCAGCGTTCCAGTCAGCAATGGCGGCGCGGCGGGCGGTGTAGTCCGAGGTTTCGACCAGTTCATCGACGATCTCTTCGATCACGCAGTCTTCGACGGTCATGTGGTATGGCGTGACAGCGCGGTCTCCCGTCCCGTCGGGCGGTTCGTAGAAGTTGATCCGGCGGACTTCCAGCGGGTCCCGGCCAATCTGGTGGGCTATGTGATCGATAACACGCTCGGCGCCCAGCATCCCCTGCGGGCCACCAAAGCCCCGAAACGCGGTGTTCGAGCAGGTGTTGGTGCGCAGCCGATACGACGTGATCTCGGCCGCGGGCAGGTAGTAGCAGTTGTCTGCATGGAACATTGCCCGGTCCGCGATCGCGTGGGAGAGGTCCGTCGACCAGCCGCAGCGAATGTCCTGCCGGACACGCAGGCCCATGATGCGACCGTCACCATCGACGCCCGCGTCGTAAGTGATCCGGGCTTCATGCCGCTTGCCCGTCAGGATCATGTCCTGATCGCGGTCGCGCCGGCATTTCGCCGGGCGTCCGGTGTGGCGGGCGACGAGAGCGGCTGAACAGGCCATCAGGTTGCCCTGGGTCTCCTTCCCGCCGAAGCCACCGCCGATGCGTCGAACTTCGATGGTCACTGCGTGGCCCGGGACGCCGAGCATATGGGCGACGAGAAGCTGGCATTCGGACGGGTGCTGGTTCGACGAGATGACGTGCATATCGCCATCCTCGCCCGGTGTTGCGATGGCGATCTGGCCTTCGAGGTAGAACTGTTCCTGTCCGCCGATCTCGATCTGGCCCTGCACGCGATGGGGTGCGGTCGCCAGCGCAGTGTCGATATTGCCGCGCGCCATGCGGTAAGGCTCGCCCAGCAAAGACGTCGCAGCGATTGCGTCGTCGATGGTCAGCAGTGGGGTTTCTTTGGTGTAGACCAGTTTCACGCTTTTTGCTGCGGTACGGGCCTGTTGCACGGTTTCGGCGGCGACCAGGAACAGCGGCTGGCCGTGAAAGTGGATCTGGCCAGGACGCGTTTCCGACCCTGCCAGCATCTCTTCGTCATGGATGACAGGGCCTGTGTTGTTCTCCCCCGGGATATCATCAGCAGTACCAATCCAGATGACGCCTGGCGCCTTGCGGATGTCTGACAGATCGAGCGGCGCAACGGTGCCGCACGCGATGTCCGCGCCCACAATGTGGACGTGCAACAGCGCCTTGGGCTCGGGCAGATCGTCGGCATAGGCCGCCCGGCCCGCGACCTGTTTCTCGGCACTGTCATGACGGCGTGCGGTATGCACGCCGTCCTTCGCCAGCTTCATGTCCTTGGTCAGGTATCCGTCCATCAGGCGATCTCGGTGATGCGCGTCGCAGTCTCAGGCTCCGTCATCTCGAGAAAGTACCGCATCAAAAGGTTTTGTGCGACCTGCATCCGGTAGGCGGCGGAAGCTCGCATGTCGGTCAGCGGCGCGAAGTCGTTCGTCATCGCCTGCATGGCGGCTTCGATCGTCGCGCGAGTCCAAGGCTGATCGATAAGCGCTGCTTCCGCGTGACTGGCACGTTTCGGGATCCCGGCCATGCCGCCAAAAGCAAGGCGGGCCGAGTGGACTTGGTTGTCTATGACATCGACAATCATGCATCCCAGGATCGCCGTGATGTCCTGATCGCTGCGCTTCGAGACTTTGTAGCAGCGCAGCCGGGCCGGATCGTTTGGGATGGGGACGCGGATTGCTTCGACAAACTCTCCCGGTTTTCGATCCTGCTTGCCGTATTCGAGGAAGAAGTCGGAGAGCGGGATCGTGCGGCGCTCCGCGCCACGGCGTAGAACCAGTTCGGCGCCGAGCGCATTCAGGGCGGGTGGTGTGTCGCCGATCGGTGATCCGTTGGCGATGTTGCCGCCGATGGTGCCAGCTGCACGGACCTGAGCACCGCCGATCCGCCGGACCAACGTACCGAAATCCGGGGCGAGTTCTGCGATGCGCGCTTCGGCCTGGGCATAGGTGACGCCCGCTCCGATCTCGATCCAGCCATCCATCTCGGTGATCTGCGTCAGGTCGGCAACCCGGCCAGTGTAGATCACCTTCTCTGGATCGAAGCCGTGCTTGGTGACCCAAAGCCCGACATCGGTGGCGCCGGAGATGATTGTCGCATCCGGGTTCTGGGCAACGAGATCAGCAAGATCGTTAATCGTTTCCGGCGACCACCATCGCCGACCATCGCTCGCGTAGGTCAAAGGAGAGAAGTCGATGCAGTTCGCGGGAACGGTCCACGCCGGTTGCGGGCGGTCAAATGCTTCAGATGCCGCATCCAGGATCGGCCCATACCCGGTGCAGCGACAGAGGTTCCCGGCCAGCAGATCGCAAGTCCGAGACGTATCGGGGCGCGCGCCGGTCTGATACTCGGTCCACAGGCTCATCACGAAACCGGGTGTACAGAACCCGCATTGCGAGCCATGGCCTTCCGCCATGGACGCCTGAACCGGATGCAGTTCTGCGTTGGGACCCGAAATGCCTTCGACCGTCACCACCGACTGTCCGTGCAGCATCCCCAGCAACTGGATGCAGGCGCAAACCGGGCGCCAGGTCTCGCCATCCAGGATCGCGACCGTGCAAGCCCCGCAATCGCCCTCGGCGCAACCTTCCTTGGACCCGGTCAGCGCAAGGTCATAGCGCAGCCAGTTCAGCAGGGTGGTTGTGGGCGAGAGGTCCCGGATCTCGACCTCTTCGCCGTTCAACAGGAAGCGGATGGTGTCTGACATCGCGACCTCTCAGCGCTCTGCCCGGAAGGGCTGCCCGATACACGCGGGCGCGTTTGCCTTGGTCAAGCCAATGTCTCGGCTGATGATCACGAGTGCCACCACGGTCGCCAGATATGGTGCCATGGCGAGGAACTGTGCGGGTATGGGCCACCCCCAGTTTTGGCCGTAGAATTGCAACTGTGTGACCGTGGCGAACAGGTAGGCTCCTGCAACGAGCCTCCACGGTCGCCATGTCGCGAAGACCTCCAGCGCCAGTGCGATCCAGCCGCGCCCGTTGGTCATGTTCTCCCCCCATAACGGGGTGTAGGCTAGCGACAAGTACGCGCCGCCCAGCCCGGCCATCGCGCCGCCGAAGATCGTTGCGGCATAGCGGATGCGGATAACGGGTAGGCCGAGCGCGTGGGCGCTGGTGTGACTGTCGCCGACAGCACGCAGTTCCAGTCCCGCGCGCGATAGCGACAGGAACCATGCGACCGCCGCAGCCATCACCAGTGCAAGATAGACCATGCCATCATGCGCGAACAGAACGCGGCCCAACATCGTGCTGTCGGACATCACCGGGATCGTGAGTTTCTGCAACGGCTCCAGCGCTTCACCGACGAAATTCTGGCCGATCAACCCAGAAGCGCCGACCCCGAAGATCGTTAATGCAAGCCCCGTGGCCGCCTGATTGGCCAACAGGCTGAGCGCGATCACGCAGAAAATCAACGCCATGAGACCACCCGCGAAGGCTCCCGTCAAAATGGCCAGCGTCGAGTTGCCAGTGCTCCAGGACACTGCGAAGGCGGCGACAGCCCCCATCAACATCATGCCTTCGACCCCGAGGTTCAGAACACCCGAACGCTCGGCGACCAGTTCTCCCATTCCGGCGAACAGAAACGGCGTTGCCGCGATCATCATCGAGATCAGGAAGGGTTCCATCAGGCGGCGCCCGCTGAGGCTGACGTCCAGCGGATTCGGTAGCGGATCAGTGTGTCGCAGGCGAGCAGGAAGAACAGCAGCATCCCTTGGAAGATACCGGTCACATTCTTTGGGAGTTTCAGCAGGATCTGCGCGTTCTCGCCGCCGATGTAACTGATGGCGAGGATCAGCGCGCCCAGAAGTGCGCCAGCGGGGTTTAGACGGCCAAGAAACGCGACGATGATCGCCGTGAAGCCATAACTGGCGGAGATCTCGGGCTGGAGCTTGCCGATTGTGGCGCTGACTTCGATAGCGCCAGCAAGCCCCGCCAGACCACCCGACAGCAACAACACGAACCAGATCGTGCCCGATTGCGAAAACCCTGCGAAGGCACCCGCGCGCGGCGCGGCACCAATCACCCGAACGCGGAAACCGCGTAAGGTACGGGCCATCATCAGGGCCAGGGCGACGGCAATGACGATCGCCAGGATCAAGCCAAGATGCAGGCGCGTCCCCTGAACCAGAACTGGTAGCAGGTAGCTGTCCGTGAAGTCGGCAGAGACCGGGAAGCCGAACGAGGTGGGGCTTTTCCACGGGCCGCGCACGAGCCAGTCCAACAGAAGTGTTGCGACATAGGTCAGCATCAGGCTGACGAGGATCTCGTTCGCATTGAACCGCGTGCGCAGAAGTGCCGGGATTGCGGCCCAGAGCAGCCCGCCGAAAGCGCCCGCCGCGAGATAGAGTGGCTGTGTCAGCCACGGGCTGCCCTCTGGCCCATACAATGCGGCGGCGCCGCCAAAGATCGCTCCCAGCGTATACTGACCGGCGGCGCCGATGTTCCAGACATTGGCCCGGAAGCAAATCGTGAGCCCGGCGCCGATCAGCGCGAGCGGAATGGCCTTCACCAGCACTTCCGAGGGCGTGTAGATCCACATCGCGCGCTCCTCGGGCCGGACCAGATAGAACCAAAGCTCGTGAACCGGCTGGAAGAAGTAGACGTAGAGCGCTTGAAGCGGCGGCTGACCCATTGCTGCCAGCATGATCGCGCCCGCGAACAGCATTAGCGCAATGGCGACCACGGGTGACAGGACGGCGAGCAGGCGCGAGGGTTGCTCTCTGGGTTCGAGCAGAATCACGCCGCGTCCTCCGCCAGTGTTCCGCCCGCCATCAGAAGACCGACGGTTTCGGCTGTCATCTCTGCGGCTGGCTTCGCCGAAGACAGCGTTCCGTGATAGATCACCGCAATGCGGTCGCAGATTGCGAAGACTTCCTCCAGATCCTGGCTGATCACCAGAACCGCGGCACCGTCCCACGCCAGATCGATCAGCGCCTGGCGGATCACGGCGGCGGCCCCGGCGTCCACGCCCCAGGTCGGCTGACTGACGATCAGAACGCCGGGCTTGCGCAAAATCTCTCGCCCGACGACGAACTTCTGAAGATTGCCGCCAGAAAGCGACCCTGCAGCGGGGTTCTCGTCGCCCGCGCGCACATCGAAGGCTTCGCGAATTCGGCGAGTCCAATCGGCGGCCTTGCCGAAATCGATCCAGCCGCCACCGGCCACACCTTCGGCGGTATGGTGGGCAAGGATAACGTTTTCGGACAGCGTAAGATCCGAGATCGCCGCATGACCGTTGCGTTCCTCTGGCACGAAAGCAGCCCCTGCCGCCCGGCGATCCGTAGGTCCGGCGCGGCCGAGGGGCGCTCCATCCATGCGGATCGTGGCGGGCGTTCCGGCCAGCCGCTCACCGGTCAGCGCGTCCATCAGCTCGGGCTGGCCTTCGCCGGCAATCCCTGCGATCCCGACGATCTCGCCTGCGTGGACTTTCAGGGAGATCCGATCCAGCGCCGTGCCGAAATCCCCGTCAGCAGGAAGCGTCAGATCTGTGATTTCCAACCGCGCATCTCCGGGCTGCGTCGCGCCGTTCCGCGCCAAGTTCGCGATGTTGTCGCCGACCATCAGTTCGGCCATTTCGCGCGCCGAGCTCTTACCGGGATCGCAATGGGCTACCAGTTTGCCATGGCGCAGGATGGTCGCCGTATCGCAGAGAGTTTTCACTTCCTCCAATTTGTGGCTGATATAGAGGATCGCGCAGCCGTCTTCGGCCAGTTGGTTAAGTGTCGAGAAAAGGATCTGGGTTTCCTGCGGCGTCAGAACCGAAGTCGGCTCGTCCATGATCAGAAGCTGCGGCGACTGCAAGAGGCAGCGGATGATCTCGCCCCGCTGCTTTTCACCGACCGAGAGCGTGTGGACCGCGCGTTCCGGATCGATTGCCAGACCGTAGGCCTCGGACACCTCGGCGATGCTGTCGGACAGGCCGCGCATCGACTGCGGCGGCAGTGCAAGTGCAATGTTTTCGGCCACGTTGAGCGCGTCGAAGACCGAGAAATGCTGAAACACCATACCGATGCCCATTTCGCGTGCCGCGGCGGGCTTGGGGATCGTGACCTGCTGCCCACGCCAAAAGAACTGTCCCGATGTCGGCTGCATTACGCCGTACATCATCTTGACCAGCGTGGATTTGCCGGCCCCGTTCTCACCCAAAAGCGCGTGTTTTTCTCCACGCTGAACGACGAGCGAGACTTTGTCATTCGCGGCGAACGTGCCGAACAGCTTCGAGACGTCTCTGGCCTCGAACAAGGCCGTCTGTCCCGCCGGTGTATCCATGCTTTCCCCACAGCCATCTTGCAGCGCAGCAAAAACGTGCGCGTGCCGATGCTTTGTTGTCAAACAAAATGCTCATCAGGCTGACCGGGCTGGTGTGGCCCCACTTTGCCGCGTATCCTGCTGGTATGATGAACGAGAAACGGGAATTTGCGCATGATGCGGGTGGGTAGATGGGCTTCAGGTGTGCTTGGTGGACTGCTCGCAATCGCTTTGTTTGCCGAACCTGCACGCGCCGACACCGCGACCGAAATCGTGGCAAATGCCGGATGCCCCGACTGCAATCTTGACCGGGCGTCATTGCGGGAGCTCTCCATTGAAAAGGCAGACTTCACCGATGCGCGGATGATTGAGGCGGATCTCAAGTCATCGACTCTGCCGGATGCGATCTTCCACGATGCGCGGATGCAACGCGTCGAGATGGAGCAGTCGACGGCCGTCGGAGCAGACTTCACAGGTGCTCGGATGCGGGATGCGGATCTCGAGAAGTCCGTTCTGACCGGATCCGTTTTCCGGGACACGGACCTAAGAGATACCGATTTCGCCAATGCCGAGATCGACGGAGCCGACTTTACGAAAGCGGATCTTCGGGCGGCGTTCCTGCGCCGTGTGCGTGGCGCGCGGGTTGTTTTCGTTGCCGCCAAGATGGACCGCGTGGACCTTGAGCGCGCAAGTCTGTCCGGTGCCGACTTCAGCAAGGCACGGCTGAGCGGGGCGGATCTGGATCGTGCGGATCTCAGTGAAAGCACGCTGCTCAAGGCGGACTTGCGGAATGCGCGACTCTCAAGCACCGACATGACCGGCGCGGATCTTCGCGATGCGGATCTGGCTGACGCGCTGCTGCGTCGAACGCGGTTCGCGGGGGCCGACCTATCGACGGCGCGCGGTCTCAATCAAGATCAGTTGGATATGGCGTGCGGCGATGCCGAAACACGTTTGCCGGATGGGCTGACGATCCCGATTTGCTCTTCCGAGTGACCCTTGATTTCTACTCTCGGATTGGCTCCGGTTCGGTGCGTCTGCGCACACGTTCACGGTGTGCGGTATAGAGTGCTGCCGCAAAGATGATCCCGGCTCCGACCCATGTCCACAGGTCGATCAGCTCTCCGAACATTGCGAAACCGTAGAGGACGGCAAACGGAAGTCGCGCGAATTCCAGCGACATGACAACGGACGCATCGGCCGCGCGAAAGGCCCTTGTCAACGTTATGTGGCCAAGCATTCCGCAAAGACCCATCACCGCGTAAACGCCCCAAGTCTCAAGGCTGATCGGTTGCCAGACGATGATCGCTGGGATCAGCGCGACTGGTGCCTGCAGGCAGAGCGCGATCAGTACAACCTTGTCCGGGTCGTCCTTGCCCGTCAGGTTTTTCACCAACAAGCCCGCCATAGCCATGCCGAACGCTGCTGCGATGGCGAGCCATGTGCCGATGTCGAGTTCATTGACGCCCGGACGCAGGATGACGAGTGCTCCCAGCAGTCCGACCAGAGTGGCACTCCAGCGCCGCCAGCCAACCACTTCGCGCAAAAGGAAAACCGCTCCAACTGTGCCAAAAATCGGGGCAAGGAATCCGATCGCAGGCAGCTCGCCGACCGGGATGTAGCTGAGAGCGGCAAACCATGTCGTCATCCCGAACAGACCAACGAAAACGCGCAGGATATAGAGGTTTAGGTGTTTGGTGTGCAGCAGTTCAGTGCCACGAACCATGAGCAGTGGCGCAAAGGCCAGTATTGCAAAGGCCAACCGCAGAAAAACGGTTTGAAAGGTCGGCACGCCCTCTAACGCGACGTATCGGCCAAGTGCGGCGCCGCCAGCAAGCAGCGCGCACGACAGGACCATCCAGAAGCCGCCGCTGCCAGTTGAGGAGAGTCCGGTTGGTGCTGCCCGTTCCATAGCGACAACCTGCGGGATGCCGTCCCGCCCCGCACTCTCTTTCTGGATTGCGTCGGCTCGCTGGCACCACCTATCGGCCTTCTGATGCTAGCCAGTTATCCGACAACCCCGATTTGCGGGATTGCCGCCTTGACCCGCCCGGCGCTGGCGACTAAACCGCGCCGCGCGTGGGCCCGTAGCTCAGTTGGTAGAGCAACTGACTTTTAATCAGTGGGTCACAGGTTCGAATCCTGTCGGGCTCACCATTGTTTTCGGGAAGTTAGGCTGCAACTTTCTTAGCCGAACCTTGCTTCGTTTCACTACTGTGTCGAGCGAGGGCTACCAAGCAGGAGCGGGATCGCTCTGGTAAAGAATCCTCAATCGCTCACCGAGTAGCGCTTAAGCTTTGGCGTCGTGGTTCAGGAATGAAAATGAGCTGCTCCGCGACCTGATTTCAGAGCAGCAACGAATCCTGGGTAAAATCGAACGCCGCCACGTCGTCCAGATCGTTGCTGACCGTGAATGTCACATCGTGGGCTGCGAGCAGATCACCGCGCCCGCGCTTTTCGGAGTAGAACGCGACCTCGAGTTCATATGTCCCGTCCTCGAGATCTCCGGCAGCAAAGTTGTCGCCGCGATTGCCGAACAGTGCATAGGCAGACTTGTTCTCTGTCTGCACCTTTTCGCCGTTCAAATAGAACACCGCGCTACCGATATCGAACTCGGGTGTCGCAACGATGTTGATGCCAGTGCCGTAGATAACCTCGCCGTCTGTGAGATCAGAGTCCACAAACTGATCGCTGATCCCGTCCATTACCGAGAACACCACCTCCGGTTCGGGGTCCGGTTGCGGGCCCTGGCCCTCGGCATATGGTAGCGGCGGCAGAGCTTCGTCCGGTTGAGGGTCATCGAAGACCAGAGCGTCGAGGTCGACTCCGGCTTCTGTGTCGACCAGCACCGTCACGCCGGAATGCAGCGTGTCATTGAAAGTCTCGCCCGGCTGCGGCCAAAGATAGCCATGGGCCATCTGTGCCACCAGTTTGACATGCACCTGGCCGTCCGCATCCTGGAACACCGCCGTATCGGGCGAGGCGCCGAGCATGTCCATCGAGGACACTTCCCGAGCCTCCCACGCTACATCGGAATATGGGTCATCGATCGTGAAGGACGACGTGACCGGCACCGGACCCAGGTTGACGACGACGCTGTCACCCCAGTCCATGTCGTGCAGGTAAAGCCGGAACTGGTCATCGATCGACCGATAGTCGATCTCGTATGTGTACTCTGAAAAAACTGGGATCTGTTTGCGCAGGTTGTTGGCGTATTCACCGTCTGAACGCGTTATAGACAGGTCGTCCGCGGCACTGCCGTTGTTGCCGCCATCGTTGTCCTCGTCTGAGCCGCCATTGTCGATCCGCAGCGTGCCGCTGGACTGGCCATAGGTGATGATCGCGCCCCAGTCTTCGACCACTTCATAGATCTCTCCGGCATTGAACGCCTCGGACCCGTCGCGATCCCGGCTGTGCTGGTAGATCATTGCACCCGGAAAGCCGGTCAGGCTGCCGTCAATGTCGACGATACCGCGCGCCCAGCCGTCATTGCCGATGGCATTGCCGCCACCGTCAATATCCAGCTTGCTGGCTTCGTCGATGTTCTCACCCCAGGTGATGCCCTCGGTGAAGAACGACGCCGTCTTGTGGATGGCGTTCGACGTTTCGATGGCGGTGTCATCGCCCTCGAATCCGTCGAACATCACGTTCGAGAGCCCGCCCGGACCATCATAGAGTTGAAAGCCCTGGAAGTTGCCGTCGCCGTCCGGCAACGACCTGCCTGCGGCGATTTCCTCGGCCGTGTCGGGATTGCCGATGTTGTTCGACCGTCCAACGATCAGGCTGTCTTCGATGGTCTGGTTCAGACGAAAGCGGGCGTTGCTTTCCATTTCCGCGAAGGCCGAGTTCGTGAAGGTGCCCTCGACCCCGCGCACATAGGCACCATCGGCTTTGTAGAGCGTCAGGCCTTCGACCAACCAAGGATCGACTTTCTGCGGTTGTTCCTGGCTGCCCTGGGGGCTGCCGTCCTGGATCAGTCCGCCGTGGTTCAAATAGAACCCGCGGCCAGCGGCTGAATGCGCGGCGTTGTCGGTGAAGGTGTCGAACGCGCGGGAGTCGCCGCCGGTCAGGCTGAAATAGAAGCCCTTGTCCTCGGAGCCCGCGGCATGATTGCCGGTCAGTGTGTTCGCGCCGTTCGTGACATAGAAATTCGATGGATTGTCGTCGTTCGCGCCGCGGATCTCGCCAAACCGACCGGGCTCGCGCGCGCCCATGCCAAGGTTGCCGGCCAACGTGTTACCGGTCTCGGTCCCATCCTCGAAATAGTAGCTATGGCTGATCGTCTCGTGAACCACGTTGCCGGTCACTTCGGCATTGTCGGTTCCGTGAATCGTTATGCCCTTGTTGAAGCTGTGATGGATCGAGCTGTCGCGGATGTATTGGCCCGAAACATCGCCGTTCAGGTGCCAGTGCGCGGGATAGCGGCCCAGTATCCCCGCTTGTCCCATGTATGCGAGTTCAACGCCTGACAGGTACATCTCTCCGCCGTTCATAACCATGGTGTGGCCGCCGTACTGATCGTCCTGATCCGTCAGCGGCGTGCCCGGGTCGTAGTCGATGTCGCCCTGGATCTTGACGTCGCGGCTGAGCAAGCTGACTTCTGCCCGCATGTCGAGCATGTGTACGTCGCCATCGGGATCGTCGTATCGGTCGATCTGACCGTAATGCATGTATTCCAGAGGCTGATCGAGTGTGATGGTCCTGCCATCTTCCGAGACGGCAATGACGGTCCGTTCCTCGGCCTGGTCCAGGCTGAAATCGGTCGACGCGATTGCGATCCGGTCGCCGACTTGCCAAGCTGTTGCGTCTGCCAGAGTCAGTTGTATCGCCCCCGCCTCGGCCGTGCCGTTAAGCTGGGTCCAGCTTTCCTTGGCTGCGTCGTCCGTGTGGATCGAGATTGTTGCCCCGTCGCCCATGGCCATCAGGAACGCGTTGTTGTCCCGGATCTCCATGTTCATAACCATCTGGCCGTTCGGATAGTCGGCCAGATCCACATCGTTCGTGTTGTCTTTGCCGGCCAGTGTTAGAGTGAATTTCCCGGCATAAGGTGTAGCAGGCGTGCCCACCTGGAACGTGCCATCTCCCGCGACAACCGCCCAATCGGTCGTCAGTTCGAACGGTCCATCCGCATCCTCGACCTCGAACGTGCCATAGATGACCAGTCCCTTCACAGTCTGCGATCCCGCAGCGCCATCGAAGATTACGCGGTCGCCGGATTGCACCACGAAGACATCGTCCGGTCCCGGCGCCAGCCCGTTTTCCATCCGAAGGTCCGACCAGAGAATATCTGCCATTTGATTGCCCCTCCCGTTCCAAAGTGTGCGCATCTTCGGCTGATCTCGTGACCGTCGCGCTGCATCGAACAGTGCTCAAATTTGTACAGAAGAAGTCTGACATTTATACAATCAAAGCATGCATTTTCTTCGCAGATTACTACTATGAAATGAGTTTGGAACGTGCAGGAGCAGTAGGGTCTGCGAATATGCAGAACGGTGGTCTTGCGCGCGCGCATAATCCGCACGATCGACGCCCAGCGTTCGTTAAAGTGCCGGCAGTTGCGATCGAGTGTAGAACTTGTTCGGCGCCAAGACTGGTGGAATGGCGCACAGCTTGAACCCTGTACGCAGCCGCGAGTGAGACCTGGCTCCTATCCCTCGGATCGCCTTGTTGTAAGCCACCACGAGATCAAAGCGAATATGGGGCCTGTCCTTAAGATCACTCGGTTTCTAGTATCGGCACCCGGGTTGCTGCGCGTGTTCGCGAGGCCTAGCGATCATCCGCCACCGAGCGCCTGAAGAGCGCCAAGCTGACCATCAGCAGCGCACTCCCCAACAGGGTGAGCCATAGAAACTCTGGCCAGACTGTCTCGAAACCCGCGCCCTTGTAGACTATCGCCTGGCTGCTCGACATGAAGTGACGTGATGGCAGGATCAACGTTACAACCTGAAGCCAATCCGGTTGTCCCTCGACCGGCGTCTCACCGCCAGAGAGCATCAGCATCGGCAGGATCGTCAGCATCACGAGCAGTGCGAACTGTGCCATCGACCGTGCCAGCGTCGCCAGAAAAACCCCAAGTGCTGTGGCCGTGAACAGAAACAACGCCGTGCCGAGCAGGAAGAGCGGCTTTGAACCCGCGATCGTGACTCCGAGAAAGCCTTCAAGGACGAAGGTCATGGCAAGTCCCGCTGCCACAAGAACGACCGCGGCATTCGCCCAGATCTTTGCAACCGCTATGTCAAACGGCGCCAGCGGCATTGCAAGCAGGTGTTCGATCGTGCCGTGCTCGCGTTCGCGTATCATGGCCGCACCGGTCAGGATCGTCGACAGCCACATGATCTGGCCGATCAGTGCGACGACGCTTGCAAACTGAACGGTGTCCCGGTTCGGATTGAAGGCGCTGCGCAAAATCAGATCGACGGGTGAATCTTCTGCCAAATCGGCCCCAACGGCAAACCGCTGAATCTCGGTTCCCAGAATGTTCGTGATATAGTTTGCGCCGATCCCGGCCTGTTCCATTGCGGTTGCATCAATCAGCACTTGAATCTCGGGGGAGCGCGCCGACCGAATATCCTTCTCGAAACCGGGCGGGATCGAGATCACGAAAAGAAACCGTCCGGCATCCATCGCCGCCGCGCCGGTTCCAGGCTGGATCTGGACCACCGGCTGAAACTCTGGTGGAAAGAACGAGGCTGCAAGCGAACGGGAAAGCGGCGAGGCGTCCTCGTCCTCGAAGGCGATCGACGCATTGTTGACCGAGGTCGACACACCCGTTGCCTCCATCACCGGCGACAGCGTAAACGACCAGATCAGCAAGGCGATCATGACCCAATCGCGTCGCAGGCTCATCATCTCCTTCAGGCCAAGCCAGAATATGCGAGCCAGCCTGCGCACCTCACGCCTCCTGCGATCTGAGTGAGAGTGCCGCAAGGGCTGTCAGCACAGGTCCGAACAAAGCCAAGGCGAGTATGTCGGGTCCGAGGGCCTCCCACCCTAGACCCTTGGTGAACGCACCGACGCTGATGCTCAGAAAGTAGGACGATGGCCAAAGGGAGCCGATCATCTGCGCTCCGGCCTCGAGCGTCGAAACCGGTTGCAGAAGGCCGGAAAACTGGATGGTCGGAACGATAGACGCGATCGCGGTTGCGAAGACCGCAGCGACCTGGCTGGATGTCATGGTCGCGATCAGAAGTCCGTATGATGTCGTCGCCCAGACATACAGTAAACCGCCAGCCATCAAGGGAAAGGGATCTCCCTTGAGCGGGACGCCAAACACGGTTGTCGTCATCGCAGCCAGCAGAAGGAAATTCGCAAATCCGATCGCGATGTAAGGTGCTTGCTTGCCCATCAGAAATTCGAACCGGGTCGTCGGCGTGACATAGAAGTTGATAACGGACCCAAGCTCGCGTTCCCGCGCGACACTGACAGCGGTCAGGATCGCGGGCAGCATGATCAGCAAAATTGCAGGCATGGCGGGCGCCATGGCGGCGATGCTCTCGAAGCTCTGATTGTAGCGAAAACGAGGCTCAATGCGCGCGATTTCCGTCACGCTGGACCCCGTCTCGCGGGCAGCAACCTCCAGGAACGTCTGGTGAAGTCCGGCCACATACCCCTCGACCGTCTCGCCCTTGAACGGGATCGCGCCATCGACTGTTGCCAGAACTTCCGTCGGTTCGCCAGCGCGCAGCTTGCGTCCAAAGTCAGGTGGCAGTTCCACGATAAGCGAGACGTCGCCCGCGGTTAGCCTGCGGCGGCCGTCCTCCACCGAGGTGAGCGCGGGCGTTGGCGTGAAGTAGCGAGACCCTTCGATCTCGGCGATGTAGGCGCGGCTTTCCGGACCCTGTGACAGATCGAGCACTGCGAAATCCAGTTCCTCGATATCCAGCGTGATGCCAAAGCAAAAAACCAGCATGAGCAGTGCAGACCCGACAAACGCGAAGGCCAACCGTATGGGATCACGCAGCACGTCGACTGTTTCCCGCAACGTGTAAGCCACAACCCGTCCGAGGCTACCAGACCATTGATGATGGGCCTGTATCGATGTGTCGGGAGCTGACACCTCCGCCGGTCGCTCAGCCGCTTCGAGGATCCTGACGAACGCTTCTTCCAGGCTCCGCACACCCGCTTCGGCAATCAAGTCCTGCGGTGTCCCCTCGGCCAGAACTCGACCCGCGTGCATGAAAGAAACGCGGTCGCAACGCTCGGCCTCGGCCATGAAATGGGTCGAGACGAAAATCGTGACGCCATCCTTGCGGGAAAGCTCAAGCAGCAGGGCCCAGAACGTATCGCGTGCGCTCGGATCGACGCCCGATGTCGGCTCGTCGAGGATCAGCACACGCGGTCGGTGAATGACAGCGACGGCGAGTGACAGGCGTTGCTTGATCCCGAGCGGCAGCGAATTGGCAAGCGTATCGAGATGGGTGTCGAGCCCGAAGCGGCCCGTCAGTTCTGCGATGCGTGCCTCTTGATCCTTCAACGCAAAGATGCGTGCGTGGAGCCGCAAGTTTTGGCGCACGGTAAGCTCGCCATAAAGCGAGAACGCCTGGCTCATATAGCCGATCTGGTGGCGGATCGCTCGGTCGCGTGCATCGACAGGTTTGCCAAACAGCAAGGCATCGCCTTCGCTTGCAGGAAGCAGTCCCGTGAGCATCTTCATTGTCGTCGACTTGCCGCATCCGTTCGACCCGAGAAACCCGAAGATCTCGCCGCGTCGGATCGAGAAATCGACACTGTCAACTGCCGTGAAATCGCCGAAGCGCCGCGTCAGATTGCGGGCGCTGATGATGACCTCGCGGTCGCCAAGCGGCAGCGGGGTAACTACCATGTCGCGCATCGGTCCGTCACGCTCCTGAAGCAGACGGTACGCTGTCTCAAGACTTTCGGCCTCGCCCTTCAGTTCCGACGGGCTGCCCTGAAAAAGAACCCGGCCCGCATCCATCGCGACGATTCGATCGAAGCCCTCCGCCTCTTCCATGTAGGCGGTCGAGACCAGGACCGTAAGCTCTGGGCTTTGCGCGCGGATCGCGTTGATCAGGGCCCAGAACTGGCGACGCGAGAGCGGGTCGACCCCGGTCGTCGGTTCGTCGAGTATCAGAACCTTGGGATCGTGGATCAGCGCGCAACACAGCCCCAGTTTCTGCTTCATGCCGCCTGACAGCTTTCCCATCAGTCGATCGGCGAAAGGCGCAAGCCCGGTGGCCGAAAGAAGCGCTGCGATCCGGACTTCGCGTTCGGTCTGACCCTGGCCGAACAGCCGTGAGAAGAATTCCAGGTTCTCGCGTACGGAAAGCTCCGAGTAGAGATTACGGCCCAATCCTTGGGGCATGAACGCGATGGACGGACAAACGCGCTGGCGATGATCGCGCCTTTCCATCGGTCCACCAAGAACTTCGACCGAGCCCGACTGAAGTTTCTTAGCACCGGCGAGCAGGCCCAGCAGTGTCGACTTGCCGACACCGTCCGGGCCGATCAGTCCGACAAGGCGTCCTCCCGGAAGCTCGAACGAGAGCTGATCCAAAGCAACGTGCCGTCCATATCGATGGGAGACATCGCGGATCAGAAGCGGCATCGCACCTTGCTGGGTGTTCATTCGAAGAGCTCAGGCGGAATACGCTGTTGCAAAGCGTCCGGCCACGCGGTCTCTGGGTCGATTTGGATGACGGCAACGCCACGCAGGCCCGTCTTCACGTGTTCAATCCGGCCCCTGACCAGATCAGGTGGGATACGGACACGAACGCGGAAGACAAGCTGCTCACGCTCGCTGAGAGTTTCCACCTGCTTTGGCGTAAACTGAGCCTCCGGTGATACGAAGCTCACAGCCGCCGGGATGGCGTAGTCAGGCAGCGCGTCCAGGACGAGTCGTGCCTCGGCGCCGACGCGCAGCAATCCTGCTTCGCGCGCGGGGAGGAAGACCTCCATATAGACGTTCTCTAGGCTCAGCAGGGTTATGACGGGGCCGCCTGCCGCGACAACTTCTCCGGGTTCGGCAAGCCGGTAGAGCACCCGGCCTTCTGCCGGCGCCGACAGAACAGTGTCTTTCAGCTGCGCAGCGATCCGGCGCACCTCTGCTTCTGCTGCGGAAATCTGACTGTCGGTTGTCGCAACGCGGGCCTTGGCCGCGCCAAGAACGGCATCCGCAACCTGGAACGCTGTCTCGCGTTCCTCAAAGACTGATTCAGATATGTTCTGGTTCTCGACCAATGCGCGCGCGCGGGCGAGTTCGTGTTCTGCACGGCGCAGTTCGCTTTGGCGTTGAATGACGATCGCTTGCGCTTCCGCGCGTGTCTGGCGTGCGAGCGCGACTTCGGCCTTAGCCCGGTCCAAATCGGCCGAGAGTTCATCCGAGTCCATTTCGACCAGTGTCGCTCCGGCTTCGACGAGGCCACCTTCTTCCGCAAGGACGCGCATGACGCGGCCACTGATTTTGGATGCAATGTCGATCTGCTCTGCCTCGATCCGACCGTTCCCCTGAGTGAGCCCGGCCGGCAGCGCCTCGTGTTCGTGCAAACCCCAGAGGTACGCCGCAGTGCTGATGGCGACGATAACGATAACAGCTGTGAGCGCGACACGCTGGATGCTCATAGCTCGGACGTCCTTTCGTTAGCGAAGAATGGCGTTTCGTAACTTTCATTTCGACGAAGCGCTTTGCGCTGGATCAACATTCGTCTGATCCAGTCTTGTGGCTCGGAGAGGCTGTGTCTGCCGGATCGTCGGACGCGACTATTGAAAACAGCCAACAGACCCTATGTCGTGAGCCTCGGCGATGATCATTTCGAGCGCGTGAGATCGGCGAACGGGCACCGCGTTTTCACGTCTCCGGATTTTCGTGCTTTCATCACCAATGGTCGCAAGAAATCTGGACACGCCCCTTGAGCTTACAGTTACTGGAGGGTGTACTTAGACAACATGTCGATCGAATCTGTATCATCTCGCCGAGACGCATCTGCCTTGGACACCGGTCCGGGCAGCCGTGATCTTGCCAGAGATCGGTTGGAGCAAACCCGCCATATGTCGGCCGCATCGTGTTGTGGCGGTGGTGCGGTTTCCGTGTCATCCCCGTGTTGTGGCACGTCATCCGGCGATGCGGGGTCGTCTGCAAGACGGCGCATCGACTGGTTGCTCTGGGGCTCGGCATTGATCATCGCGGTCTCTTTGGCGGCATCGTTGATCGTTCCGCACGAGGCACCTTTCAGGCTGGGACGCTTCGGTCACTCGATTCACGAGACGATGAGCGTGATGTGGTGGGGCGTGGTGATCGGGATGGTCGCAGTCGGCTTCATCGACCGGGTCCCACGCGAATATGTGATCGGCATCGTTGGACGCGATCAAAGCTCGGCGAGCATTGTGCGCGCGGTTTTCGCCGGACTGTTTCTTGATCTGTGCAATCATGGCGTGCTCATGGTGGGCGCCAAACTCTACGAACGGGGCGCAAGCCTGGGCCAGGTCTTCGCGTTCTTGATTGCCTCGCCTTGGAATTCTCTGTCGATCACGATCATCATTGGCATTCTGATGGGGTGGCAATGGATGGCAGTCTTCATTTTCGGCTCGCTGCTGATCGCCTTTGTCACCGGAGTGATCGTTGAGGCGCTCGAACGTCGCGGGCATGTCAAACCCAACCCAAACCGGATTGATCTGCCTGGCGATTTCAATGTCTGGCGCGCGGCGAAAGCCGGTCTAAGGGCACAGCGCTATGATCTGGAATTCGTGCAGGATGTCGCGCGCCGGTCGGTCACCGCGAGCCGCATGGTCTTGCGCTGGCTGTTCTTCGGCGTCGTTCTTGCCGCGTTCATCCAGACGACCGTGCCGACGGAAATCTTCCAGGCATGGTTCGGCCCCACCGTGTTGGGACTGCTCGCAACGCTAATCGCCGCGACGGTGATCGAAGTTTGCTCCGAGGGATCGGTCCCGATTGCCGCCGACCTGATGAACCGCGCAGATGCGCCTGGAAACGCGTTCACGTTCCTGATGGCAGGAGCTGCCACGGATTATACCGAGGTGATGATCTTGCGTGAGGTCGTTGGACGCCTGAAAGCAGCGCTTCTCCTACCGCTTTTGACGGTGCCACAGGTTGTTGCGATCGGGTGGCTGTTGAATGGCAGCGCGTAACTCGCGACGTCGCATCATGTCTCGTGAGGTCTGAACTCAACTGAATTCTGTCTGCGGCGCTGATACCCGAGGATCAGGCCCTACGCGGACTCCGTAGCGTTTGGCTCGTTCATGTATCACTGCATCAAAGGCCCGCCTGACTATGATACCTCAGGCTGGTTTGGCAAAAAGTGCTCCGGCAAGAGCCCTTGAATTCGACGACCTGTCCGATCCAGCCGAAGTCTCTTCAATGTCGCTCAGAAATGCCTGCGCGCGCGTCGTTCAAAGTCGTTTCTCTTTGGCCACACCCGTGCACGCTCTGACCGGTCCTTGATCGATCGATGGACTTGGCGGGCCGATCCCCTATCCTTCCGTCTTGTGCTTTCCGGATCTTGGGAACTACAGACGCCTGGGTTAACCATTATATCGACCTGTGCGGAGAACCGGCCTCACGAGTCGCGGCCCCCACGCCGCGTCGGGAAAGGAAGCCTGCAGATGCGAAGCGCGATCATCCTCGTTGTGGCGATGCTGTGCACAGCCGTGAGCACAGGGTTATCACTGGCACAGGGACGCGCCGCCTCGGTCCTTGTCGAGGAAGTCGATGTCCGCGCGATCACCGACACCTCTCCTACGCTGGGTCAGCTTGTGCCATCCACTCAGGCGGACGTTGCATCACGTCGTGCGGGCGTTGCCGCTGAAGTGCTCTTCGAGGTTGGCGACCGGGTGACCGTGGGCGAGCCGATGGTGCGTCTCGAGACACGACTCACCGAAATCGAACGCCGTAATGTCGAGGCTGATCTTGAGGTCGCTCGCTCCGGCATTGCGACCGCGGAGGCAGCGCTGACCTTGGCACGACAGGTGCTTGCCCGTCAGGAACGGCTCAAGGGCTCGACGGCGTTCCAGCAGGGTATCTTCGAGGACCGAACAGCCGAAGTCGCGCGCGTGCAGGGACTCTTGGGTCAGGCGATGGCGCAAGCTGCTGCGGCAGAGGCCCGGATGGCACGCGTCGATTACGATCTGGAACACGCGATCATCAAGGCACCGTTCACGGGCGTGGTCGTCGAACGCATGGCTCAGCCCGGACAATACCTCACTCTAGGGGAGGCAATTGCCAAACTGCTGGATGTTGCCGGGGTCGAGATCGAGGCTGATGTACCCTCGGACTTGGTTACGGGATTGACGCCGTCCACGGTCGTCGCAGTGGACTTTGCCGGAGGCGTCAGCGGGAAGGCAAAGGTTCGGGTCGCACTGCCAGTTGAAACCGTTTCGACGCGGACGCGCCCAGTACGTTTCCAGACCGATCTGACGGGTATCGATCCCCAACTGATCGCCGTTGGAAAATCGCTGACATTGCACCTGCCTGTCAGCGCCCCGCGCGAGGTGATCACGGTCCCCAAGGATGCGTTGGTGCAAGGCAGGGGCGGCGGTTGGATTGTCTATGCCGTGGTCGACGGTGTGGCCGAGGTTCGTCCCGTCACCCTGGGGCAATCTGCTGAAGGCCGGCTCGAGGTGCTGGGTGGTCTTGCCGCGGGTGATTTGGTCGTCGTGCGCGGCAACGAACGCCTTCGCCCCGGCCAGCAAGTCAACGCATCGCCCGCAGGAGGCTGAGTTGGATCTGATCCGCATTGCCATCGATCGACCCATCGCAGTCATCGCCGCTGTGATGATGGCGGTGATGTTTGGCGCCCTGGCGCTGACGCAAATTCCGATCCAGCTGATCCCGGACGTTCGCAAGCCGATCATCGAAATCAAGACAGACTGGCCCGGAGCGGCGCCTGCCGAAGTCGAACGCGAGATCGTGAACGAGCAGGAAGACGTGTTGAAAGGCTTGTCCGGGCTGGAGAGCATCATCTCCCGCGCCGAGACCGGTACGGCGACGGTGACGCTGGAGTTCGCCATTGGCACCAACATGGATCGCGCTCTGTTGCTGGTTTCGAACCGGTTGGACCGGGTCAGCGGCTATCCGGACGAGGCAAACGAACCGACCCTCGACACCTCCGGATCGTCGGACAATCCGATCGCGTGGATCATCCTGAAGCGCGACGATGGTAACACGCGCGAGATGTCGACCTACGGCGACTTCGCCGAGGACGTAATCAAGTCCCGCCTGGAACGCGTCGACGGGGTCAGTCTCGTCAACGTCTATGGCGGGGTTAGCCGAGAGTTGCAGGTGCTGGTGAACCCCGAGCGTCTTGCTGCCTATCGCCTCACGATCCCCGATGTCGTGGAGCGGCTGAGATCAGAGAACGTCTCGCTTTCGGCTGGCGACGTTGAAGAGGGCAAGCGGCGCTACGTTGTCCGTGCCGAAGGCGAACTCAACACGATCGAGGCAATCCGCAATGTCGTCTTGCGTTCGAACTCGGGCAGCGGTGGCCGGGTCTTCGTGGGCGATGTCGCGCAGGTGCAGTTCGGCTACGGCGACCCGGTCGCCCGTATCAGGCACAAGGGCGACCCTGCGATCGCCGTGAATGCGGTGCGTGAAACCGGCGCAAATGTGATCGAGACCATGACCGGCGTGCGTGCTGCGATCCGCGAATTGTCTGCAGGGCCGCTCGCGCGTGCGAACCTGACCTTCGAGCAGGTGTATGACGAGACGGTCTATATCGACGGGGCAATCGAACTTGTGATCCAGAACATCTGGGTCGGTGGCGTCCTCGCGGCCATCGTGTTGCTGCTGTTTCTGCGATCCGGGCGGGCGACGCTGGTC
>JBHJIZ010000129.1:0-12618 GCA_050043005.1 Paracoccaceae bacterium | reverse complement strand
AGCATCGAGGGAAAACTCATAGAACAATGAACTCTGCGCAACCTGCCGCGGCCCCATCATCGCATCGCTCCTTGCTTGATCGCCATCAACTGAATCAGCGATCAAGCAACCGCACAAGCCGCCTTTTTCAACAAAATCGGCCCAATTCTGCAAATGCTGCAGCTTTCACGAATGCGCGCAATCCGCCAATAAGCGGACATGGCGTATCTGCAGCAGGCCAATCTCTGAGGGCGTCGAGAACGGCTAAGGTCGAGTCTCGAAACTTTGGAGCTTGAGGAGATACGACAATGAAACGCTATGCCGGTTTGGATGTGTCGCAGGATCAGACGGCGATCTGCGTCTTTGATCAAGAAGGTTCAGTCCTCTTTGTAGGATCCTGTGCGACGGAGCCCGAGCAGATTTTGGCTACGGTTGCGCACTGCGGACAGGTTGAGAAGATCGTCCACGAGTCGGGGCCATTGTCGATCTGGCTGACGCGGGAACTTATGGACCGAGGTGCGCCGATCGTTTGCATTGATGCACGTGCGGCGCACAAGGCATTGTCGGCGCGAATGAACAAGTCGGATCGCTCTGACGCGGAGGCGTTGGCGCAACTGGCCCGAACGGGCTGGTATCGCGAAGTCCATGTGAAGAGCGAGGCGTCGGACCGACTGCGTCTGCTTTTGTCGGCTCGTGAACGGCTGATCCGGATCCGTATGGATATCGAAGCTCAGGCACGTGGCATCCTGAAGACTTTTGGCATCCGGCTCGGGCCGGTGCGCGCTGGATGGAGCCGCAGAAACTTCCGGGACCAGCTGTCGGAGATCGTGGCGGGCGATCCGATCCTCGAGGTGGTCTTTGCGGCGCTGATCGCCGTCCATGAGACAGTTTGCCATCAGGCGACCGATCTCGACAACGAACTCCAGGAGATTGCGAAAGAGAGCCCGCTGGCGCGCCGCCTGACGACCGTTCCCGGGGTCGGTCCAATCGTAGCGCTCAGCTTCATCGCCACCATCGACGACGTTGACCGGTTTCGAAAAGCAGTCGATGTCGGCGCTTATCTCGGCCTGACGCCGCGCCGATATCAATCAGGCGAGACCGACTGGACGGGCCGCATCTCGAAGCGTGGCGACAGTGCGATGCGAAAGTTGCTCTATGAGGCCGCTAACGTCCTGATCACGCGTGTGCCAAAATTCTCACCGTTAAAGTCCTGGGCGGTGAAACTCGCTGAGAAGAAAGGGCTGAAGCAGGCAACTGTCGGCGTTGCGCGCAAGATCGCCGTGATCCTGACGCGGATCTGGCGGGACGGAACATCCTTCGCTTGGACAAGGGAGAACTTGCCTGCATGATCTGAGTTTGAACGAGATCCGCCAAAGGCGGAACTTGGTCCCATCGGGACGGAGGCCGAACAACCTCGCTGTCGAATGTCGATTTGCCTCAATGGCGACCTCGCAGCGGACCAACGGAGGTGTTCAGTCCCCGACGCCATTATGGGGCGGCCAGGCCGACCCCGGAGAGAACCATGAGCCCGATGAGACTAAACAAATTCGTCCTTGATGTGAGGGCTGCAGATAGAGAACATCCGTTTCAAGACAAAGCCTTGTTACTTATAGAGCAGGCTGCGATTGAAACTGGTTTGCGAACTGTCTGGGTGGGCTGCCCACGACCCGTTTGAACGCAGCGTTGAAAGCATTCTCAGACTGATACCCGACGCGCTCGGCAACCTCTGCAATCGTATCGCGTGAAGTCATGAGTTGATCGCTCGCTTTCGCCATGCGCAAGTTTGTCAGATAGTCTATTGGGGTCTCACCCAATACCTCATGAAAGCGCCGCGCAAATACGGACCGCGACATACCAGCGTGTTCCGCCAAGGACTTAAGCGTCCATTTGTGTCCTATATCCTCGTGGATCGCCGCCAACGCCAGAGATAGGTGTGCATCCGCCAGCGCGGCCAGCCAGCCCAAGCCTCCATCCTTTGCAACGTTTCGGTGCCGCAGCGTCTGGACCAAAAGGACATGGGAAAGATGCTGCGCAATCAACAATCCTCCAGGACGCGCCGCGGCCACTTCATCCAGAATGCGCTCGACCAAATATTGCAACTGCGCTGCGGCTGCCTGTTCGGCGGGGAGCACGATGATCGAGGGCAGCATAAAGACAAAATGCGCCGGTTGGACCTGTGACACCGTAAAACGACAGCTTGCGAGCGTTGCGTGACCTCCACCATTCACGACAGCAGGTTGCCCGGAAAGAGGCGCCGGAAAGAGGTGCTCTAGCGGTTCGGGCACACATGAAGGGTCCGTTGCAATCGAAAATGGTCGACCACTTGGAAGAACAAAGAAGTCGCCTTGCTCAACCAGAACCGGCGTGTCACTTCCCTCAACGGCCACCCAACACTGTCCCACGAGCATTGTATTGCATTTCAGCGCCCCGGCCTGGTCCGGAAAGGCGACAGCGGATGGGTGGCCCAAGTCTATCAGGCCCGCGAGGTGGCTCTGCGGCTTCAGGATCGAAAGTATGTCGGATAGCGGGTCCATGGGTCCGGTCGGTTGCTCAGCTTTGGTTGAGAATACCGAACCAATCATCGGAAAACAACAAATTGGGACGATTGCGAAGAATTTATCGATTATCACACATTCAAAGTATCAAAAATGCTCGTATATTTAGTCTCATGAGTTTTGGGTTTGACGACCAACCCAAGTGCAACAAAGGAGATAGCTATGCGTGTATTCGTAACCGGAGCAACAGGCTACGTCGGTTCGGCCGTCGTTCGCGACTTGTTGGACAACAACCATTCGGTCATTGGGCTTGCACGGTCCGAAGCCTCAGCTGATGCCCTTAAACAGGCTGGTGCTGAACCACACCAGGGAAGCCTCGAAGACCTGGTCAGCCTGCGGCAAGGGGCCGCCAAGGCCGACGCCGTAATCCATCTTGGCTTCAATCACGACTTCTCGAAGTTCGCCGAAAACTGCGCCCATGACGCCGAGGTTGTGCGTGCCATTGGTGCGGAACTGGCTGGATCAGACCGGCTTTTTCTCGTGACATCGGGCACTGCCATCCTGTCACCCGGGGCGTTCTCGACCGAGACCGACCTCGCTCCCATAAGTGAAATCGCAAACCCTCGCGTGGCGACAGAACATGCGGGCGCAGAAATGGCGCGGAAAGGCGTCAAGATTGCTGCCGTGCGACTGGCACCTTCTGTTCACGGCGCCGGGGACCACGGTTTTGTGCGCATGCTGGCAGACATGGCGGCACAGAATAGCGAGGCCGCCTATGTCGATGAAGGGCAAAACCGCTGGTGTGCCGTGCATCGGCTGGACGCCGCGCGCCTTTACCGGCTGGCCTTGGAGCGGGGCGAAGGCGGCGTCCACTACCATGCCGTGGCCGAAGAAGCCGTGCCGTTCAAGGATATCGCGGAGGCGCTCGGCCAAAGCCTCAATCTGCCGGTATCGCCCAAGTCCGGCGAAGAGGCCCAGGCCTATTTCGATTGGTTCCACTTCATGGCGACCTCCGACACCCCGGCCTCTGGCGCATGGACACGGGAAGTCTTGAACTGGAGCCCTTCCGAACCGTCTCTGATCGCAGATATCGAAGCGGGCCTGTACGCTCCGACTGCGGTCTGAGGAGGAATGGTGCGAAACAGGAATACCTCGATTGATCAAATCGCGGACGTTACGCCAGATGACAAAGCACCGTCGGTATCGGAAGACGCCCTACATGAACCTGTCATCCTGAAACGACTGAACTGCCCAGTCGATAAACACGCGCACACGCGCTGAAAGCTGGCGACTTCGCGGATAGAGAAGCGAGACAGGCACAGACGGAACGTCATGTTTTGCCAGAACCTGATTGAGGCGTCCAAGCCGGAGATCTTCGTCAATATGGAATAGCGGCATCTGCGCCAAACCAAAACCAAGCAGGGTGGACAGGCGATAACTCTCCGGGCCGTTGACCGACACTTGGCTGGGCGGCCTCAAGCTCTTGATTTGGTCTTTCACAATGAAGTCGAGCGGAAGAACCGCTCCCGTAGACATAGGCCAAATACCGACCATTTTGTGGGTCTCCAGATCGCTGAGCGACGTCGGTTCTCCGAATTTCTCCAGATAGTCCGGTGAAGCGCAGGTAATCCGTTTTGCCATACCCAGTGGTCGCACGATCAGATCGCTGTCGGGCAGCTCGCCCCACCGCACTGCACAATCGACACCTTCCTCGACCAGATCGACCCACCGATCCCTTTCGCTGATGAAGACCCCAATCTCGGGGTATCGGGCCAGGAAATCTGGCAAGCCCGGCATCAGAAAGTGTCTGGCCAGCGTACCCTGGACCTCAATCCGCAGGGGACCTTTCGGTGGGGCGCCGACAAAGGCACTGTCGGCTTCTTCAACGTCATTAAGTATCGAAAGGCATCGCTGATAGTAGGCTTGCCCGTCTAGGGTCGGTCGCACGACACGCGTCGTACGGTGGAGCAATTGCACCCCAAGTCTTTGCTCCATCTGCTGGATCACTTCAGTGACGGTGGATCGCGGTGTCCCGGTATCGTGGGCGGCGTCCGTGAAGCTGCGGCGTTCGACGATCCGCACAAAAAGCTGCATTGCGTCAAGCCGGTCCATTGCGTCCTCATTATTCGTGTAGAGCGAATAGTCATGTCAGAATACACCCCATTATCCCACTCGATCAACGGCATATCTGTCGGTCATCGCCAGCATGGTGCTGGCAAATAGAAGGGAAACATCATGTCCGATACAAAATCTAAAACTGCAATTGTCACCGGCGCTTCCCGCGGAATTGGTGCAGCCGTTGCCGAACGTTTGGCAGCGGATGGCTTCAACGTCATCGTGAATTATTCCGGCAGCGAAAACGCGGCGGCGGCCATCGTCGACAAGATTGAGGCTGCGGGTGGGAAAGCCATCACTGCCAAAGCGGATGTGTCCGATGCTGGTGCCGTGCGACGCATGTTCGATGCAGCTGAGACCGCATTTGGGGGTGTTGATGTGCTCGTGACCAACGCGGGTATCATGAAGCTGGCGAAGATCTCTGACAGCGACGATGCCCTGTTTGACGCGCATATCGCGGTCAACCTCAAAGGCACATTCAATTCGCTTCGAGAGGCGGCAAATAGATTGCAAAGCGGTGGGGCGATCGTCAACTTCTCGACCAGTGTCTTCGGTACCAAGCTGGAAACCTACGGCGTCTATACTGCGACCAAGGCGGCTATCGAGGCGCTGACCAGCATACTTTCCAAGGAACTGCGCGGGCGCAACATTACGGTCAACGCCGTGGCACCTGGGCCGCCCGCCACCGATTTGTTCCTCGACGGCAAACCGCCAGAGTTGATTGAGCGTTTCGCCAAAATGGTGCCGCTCGAACGGCTTGGGGAACCCCGCGACATTGCCAACACCGTGTCGTTTCTGGCCGGACCAGACGGCGCTTGGGTCAACGGACAGACATTACGTGCAAACGGTGGGTTGGTCTGAGCGGGCCAACCCTCCATTCGAAGCAAAGGAGTAATCAAATGACAAAGGAACCAGAAAAACAGATTGTCGTCGTCACTGGCGCCTCAAGCGGTTTTGGCGAGATGACGGCCTACGCCCTCGCCGATGTCGGGCATACTGTCTACGCGTCGATGCGCGGCATTGCCGGTCACAATACAGAAAAAGCCAGTGCAGCACAGGAATACGCCAGCGAGAACGCCGTCGATCTGCGCGTGGTTGAGATTGATGTGGTGGACGACGCGTCCGTTGCTGCCGGGATTGACCAAATCTATGATGAGGCAGGGCGTCTTGACGTGATAGTCCACAATGCGGGCCACATGTCATTCGGCCCGGCGGAGGCGTTCACACCCGAACAGCTCGCGCAACTCTACAACGTCAATGTGCTATCGACGCAGCGCGTAATGCGCGCAGCGCTGCCAAAAATGCGTACGCAAGGCCAAGGGCTTATCGTTTGGGTGTCTTCGAGCAGCGCGCGTGGTGGTACGCCGCCGTTCCTGTCGCCCTACTTTGCGGCCAAGGCAGGCATGGATTCGCTCGCCGTTTCCTACGCCTCCGAGCTGGCGCGTTGGGGGATCGAAACGTCGATCATGGTGCCGGGTGCGTTCACTGCCGGTACCAATCACTTCGCACATGCCGGGTCACCCGACGATCAGGCGGTTGCCGATGCTTATCTGACCGGTCCCTGTGCTGACGTCCCTTCAAAGGCGCTCGACGGGCTTCGGTCGCTTGAGCCTGCTGACGCAGACCCATCGGCCGCGGCGCGTGGTATCGTCGACATTGTGAATGCGCCGTTGGGAAAACGACCGTTTCGGGTTCATGTTGATCCGTCGCACGATGGTTCCGAAGTTGTGAGCGGGGTGGCGGATCGGGTCAGGGCAGAGATGTTCCGAAGGATCGGTCTGGACGACTTGTTGTCTCCAGTCAGACAGGCAGCAAGCTAAATCACTCGCCGTGGCATTGCCGATAAGTCCTTCGGCGATGCCACATCATAAAACGACACGCATTTAAGTGCCGCATGGGGGTGTCGTACAGATATTAGCCAGATTGCCGCATTCCCTCCAACATTAGCGTCTCGTCGCTGCGCAGGGTCAAAACCTCGACGCCACTTCCTGTCACCGCGACTGTATGCTCGAACTGCGCTGAGAGCTTCCGGTCTTTGGTCACAACCGTCCATCCGTCGCTCTCGATTGCGACCATCCGACTGCCCTTGTTGACCATCGGCTCGACGGTGAAGACCATGCCCTCGCGCAGCTTCTTGCCTGTTCCCCGCTTTCCGAAATTCAGCACCTGCGGTTCCTCGTGCATCTCGCGACCAATGCCATGTCCGCAGTATTCCCGTACAATCGAGCAACCGTTCTTTTTGGCATATCTCTCGATCGCGAAGCCTATATCTCCTAGGTGTGTTCCCGGTCGCACCTGTCTTATACCTTGCCACATCGCCTCCTTGGCGATCCGCACCAGCCGTTTGGCAGCAGGTGGGGCATTGCCGACCAGATACGTCTTGCTTGAATCCGCTATGTAGCCGTTCTTTTCGAGCGTGATATCGAAATTGACGATATCGCCGTCACGGATGATCTCGTTCGGGTTTGGTACGCCGTGGCAAACAACGTGATTGATCGAACAATTCAGGACATATTCGAAATCGTATTGACCCTTACTGGCCGGGCGGGCGGCGAGGTCGACGGTGATAAAACGGTCGACCAGATCGTTGACCTGCAATGTCGACATGCCTTCCAGATTTTGTCTGTCCAGCATCTCGAACACCGACGCCAGCAATCTGCCGGATACGCGCATCAGATCCAGTTCATCGGGGGTCTTTACCATTTTACGCTGCCGCTACCTCGGCGACACGCACCTGTGCTGCTTCCAATTGCATCTTCACAATGCTGTTGAAGGACAGGGTCGGGTTTGCCTCGGCCAACATGCCGATCTTGATCCAGAACTCTGCCTGGGCGTTGATGGATCTGCACAACACGGCGCTGGCTCGACGGACCTCTTCATGCAGATCGTCGTTGATTTTCACGATGCCCATCGTTGTCTCCGTGAGTTCAGAATATACGAAACGTATACATTTCGTATGGTCGTTGGTCAACCTGATGTTGAGAAACATAGTCGCTTGAGCTCACGATAAACATTGATCCGTTCTTTTCCTGCAATGGGCGATGCCGTGCTTTACCTCTTGCTCCAAACATCCGCATTAGCGGCGACAAACGTCTCCAGCGCACGTGCCGGTCGTCCGGCCATGCGCGGCACGGTGTCGGTGACGCAGTCTTCTGAACCCGCAGCGATGGCCGCATCCATCTGTGCAAGCGTCCGGGCATAGGGCTCCGGCAGGCCGGACTGGGCCATATGTCGCGCGGCAAGTTCATCGACGCTCAGGTGATGGTGCTTGACCGGGTGCTTCAGCACGTCGCTGAGCGTCTGCGCCACAGCATCGTAACTGAGCGCCGCAGGTCCGGTCAGGATCATGTCACCTGATACACATTCTGTTTGGGTCAGTGCTTCGACCGCGACGGCTGCTATATCCTCTGCATCGATGAACCCGATCTGCCCCTGATCTGTTGCGGTATAGATCGCGCCCTCATCGCGGATGGTCGCAAGGTGCTGGCCCTCAGAGAAATTCTGCATAAACCACGTTGGACGCAGCACGACCCATTCCGGCGCGTGGTCGCGCAGCCAGGCATGTACCGCGCCCATCATTGGGCCGCCCGCGTCCAGTGAGGACGCGCTGAGCAATACTAAGCGTTTGACGCCATTGCGAAACGCCAGTTCCATGAATGGGATCATCACAGGCAAAGGCTCTGCAACACCGCTGGGCGCGACGAGGTAAACACCTTTGACGCCTTCCAGCACTGCCGCCCAAGTGGTTTCATCCATCCAATCAAATCGGATGTGGTCTTTGGCACTCGGATTGCGTGTTGCGACGCGATAACGAAAACCGCGCTCCGAAAGCTGTGCGGATACACGACGCCCGGTCGTGCCAGTACCGCCCGTGACAAGGATTGTATCACGCACGGGTAAAACCCTCCCCTTCAGGCTCAGGAACCGCATCGCCCGTCGCAGCGAGCGTAATCCGCGGGTCCCAGTAGTCAGCGTAATGGACGATCTTGCCGTCGCGCGTTTCGATCACCGAAATCCATTTCTGATCGTAGGAGGCACCGGTTCTGCCTTCGCCGCTGCCGCTAAACTCCAGCACGACCTTGTTTGGGTCAGCCATTTCGCTGATCCGCAGGTCAAAGAAATCGTCGATGCGGATCAGGTCGGGCAAAACCATCAGGTAACGCTCCAACGCATCGCGGCCGTTGATGCGAGCAATGAATCCTGGCGGCGCATAAGGCGCCTCAAACACACAGTCCTCGGCGAACATGTCGAGGAAATCCTCCGCCCCTGGAGCAATCCGTGTGCCGAGCCCTTCACGCAGGATATCGGCAAGTCCTTCAAAACGGGTTTGTTGGGCAGTCATTGACAAGTCTCCCTTTTGGATGGAACGGTGACGTATCGACCATATAGGAGATTAGTGGATGGAACGCAACCGTTCCGACGAAGATTTGACGATGAGCGCATCCCCGCGTGCGCCTAGTGGAGCGGCCGTGATGCGCCCGTCCGTGACCGATGCACTCACCCGCGCGTTTTTTGAGGAATGGGCGGAGACCGGTCTTGGTGCGCTAAGCCTGGAACGTGTCGCCAAGCGGGCCAGTGTCGGGAAAGCGGCGCTCTATCGCCGGTGGTCGTCAAAACAGGACATGGCGATCGAGTTGATCAAAGCGGTTGGCTTGAACCTAACTACCATCCCCGACAGCGGGTCGTTGTTGGAGGATCTGCGGCTGATCCTGTTGTCGCTGCGCCGGACAATGCGCCACCCGCTGCTCCGGCCTATTTTGCCCGACTTGCATGCCGAGATGGCCCGGACGAGCGAACTGAGCGTCGAGATAAGGAACACCCTGCAATATGAACGCCGTGAACGCGGCAAAGTCATTGTCGATCGCGCCATTGCACGCGGTGAGTTGCCTACAAGCGCGGACCGCGACCTTGCCAATGATGCACTTGCGAGCATCCTCTATTGGCGGATCATTGTGACCGGAGGTCGCGTAAACAGAGCGGAAATAGACAAAATCGCGCGGTTTATCGCTGCGGGTCTTGGCCGTCAGTGAAGCAAGTTTGCATTCTCTTTGATCTCTCTCGCATATTCTGTCGGAGGGCGTCCCACAATGCGGGTGAACGCAACGCTGAACGCGCTTGGTGAGCCATAGCCGACGCTATAGGCGATCTCCGAAATGGAACTGTTGCCTGCGCATAGCTTGTCCTTGGCCAACGACATCCGCCAGTTCTGCAGATATTCCATTGGCGCCATGCCTACAACACGATTGAATTTCGCGAAGAAGGCCGACCGCGATAGCGCGGCTTCGCGTGACAAATCCTCGACCGTCCAGCCGCGTGTGGGGTTTTCGTGAATGAGGCGGATGGCCTGCGCGATCTGATCATCTGCAAGCCCGCGCACGAGTCCTGCAAAGCCACCTTCATCAGGCAGCGCGCGAAAGGCTTCGATGCACAGGATTTCAAGCAAACGATCGAGGATCACATCGCGCGCATTGCGACGGTTTCGATACTCGTCGTCTACCAAGCGCGCGAGCGCGGCCAAGCGATCATTTTTCCGGATAATGACAATCTGCGGCAAGAGCGAGACCAGCAAGGACGCGTCTGGTGAGCCAAAGAGGCAATACCCGATCATCATCCTGACATCGATCGGCGCATCCGGCTCGCCTACGCGATATTCTCCGCCGGACAGATCAATGGGAAGCGCCGAAAGGGCATCGCCAGTCACAGCGCTCTTGCTCGATACCGTGAAATCGGCAGCCGAGGGGACCAACAGGAAGTCGCCGGCTTCAATCGTGACTTCCGCCTGTCCGTCAGCCTGGAATCGAAAGCCCCCATCGAGTGCCAATCCATAAAAGACCCGGTCGGTGACTTCACGGCGCACACGCCACGCGCCGCCGCCATACACCAGCTTCATCGCGGCAGGTTGAGGTTGCAGCAGAGAAATCACATCAGTCAGCGGATCAGTCATATCAGGACTATCGCAAATGAATACCGGATTTTCAACAATCGATAGTTCACATTTCGACCCCTAGTTTGGTGTCAGGCGATAGAAATAAGAGGTCACAATGAAGACTGTACTCATTACAGGATGTTCCTCCGGCTTCGGGCTGGAGACGGCATTGTATTTTCTCGACAAAGGATGGTCCGTCATCGCGACGATGCGCACCCCGCGCGAGGATTTGTTCCCGCCAAGCGATCGCTTGCGGGTGCTGCCACTGGACACAACCGGTCAAGACAGCATCGCCGCCGCCATGGAAACTGCCGGCCCCATCGATGTGCTGGTCAACAACGCCGGTATTGGCATGCTGAGCGCCGTCGAAGGCACCGACATGACCCAGATCCGCGCCATTTTTGAGACCAACACGCTTGGCACGATCGCCATGACGAAAGCGGTCTTGCCAGCCTTCCGGCAGCGCGGTTCGGGCGTCATCGTGAACGTCAATACGAGCACGACGATGAAGCCGTTTCCGCTGTTTTCGTTCTACTCTGCCAGCAAGGCGGCCATCATCGCGTTCAGCGATTGCCTCGCGCTTGAGATGGCAGAATTCGGCGTATCCGTGAAGGTCGTGATTCCTGGTCAGGCCGAGACGCGCTTTGCCGACAATGCGCAATCGCGCACATCAGACGGCATTCCCGCGGCCTATGCGGGTTTCGCAGACAGGGCACTTGCCGGTTTGGCCGTGCCTTCGGCCATAACGAAGATCGAAGACGTGACCGAAGCGATTTGGCGGGCGGCAACCGATGCGGACTGCCCGGATCATCTACCCGCGGGCGCGGATGCCTGGGCTCTCGCCAACGCGGCATCTCACACCTCATCACCCCAAACCCAAACCAACTGATCGAAAGGAAAATCTCATGTATCTTGTATTTGGAGCAACCGGAAATGTCGGCGGCGAAGTCGCGGCTCAACTCTTACAAAAAGGCCATGGAGTGCGTGCCTTTGTCCGCGATGAAGTCCGTGCCAGGAAGCAGCTGCCGGAAGGTATTGAATTTGCCGTCGGTGAGCTTGATGACGCGAAAAGCATCGCCCAAGCGACCAAAGGCGTGGATGGCGTGTTCTTCATGCAGCTCGAACCATCTGTCGCTCAGGCGCAAAGCATGATCAATGCGGCACATGCCGCCAGTGTGAAGCGGATCGCTCTGCTCTCATCGCTCGGGACCAGCCTGCAACCCTATCCAATGATCGGTGCCATGATCGCCGCGCGCGACGAGGTCTTTCACAAGTCTGATCTGGATGTCACCTATCTGCGGGCCAATGGGCTTATGTCCAACGCCCTGTGGTGGCTTGATGCGATCAAGAAAGACGGCCGCGTCGTCGACGCGACTGATCCCGGCGCACTGGCCATCGTTGATTCCTATGACGTGGCGCGCATCGCCGTGCTGGCCCTGACCGAGCCGGGTCATGCAGGCAAGGGCTACATCCTGAACGGCCCCGAGGCCCTGAGTGCCCGCGACCAGGTCGCGATCCTCGCCGACGCGATCGACCGACCTATTGAGTTCGTTTCGGTCACGCCCGAAGAACTTGAACAGCGACACATTGCGGACGGCATGCCAGAGCCCAATGCCAAGGCTCTGCGCAACCTCAACGAGACGTTCCGTGCAGGGCGAGCAGGCTTCCTCGCCGATGACATCGCTAACCTGACCGGCACCGCACCGCGCACGTTCCGTGCATGGTGCGAAAGCCACGCGGCCGAATTTGCATGATCTTGTAGATGAGCCGGCGCAACGCAGGGGCCAGGTTGGCCCTGCGTTTCTGATCGTTCAGGTATTCAAGCCATAGAGCGCGTCAATATGGATCACGCGCGGAAATTAGGTCACAAGTTGCGGCCTGCATAGTCATATAAGCGATCCTAGTCGGAAGTCAGCCTGCCCTTTGCAACCAAAGCGGCCATTGGAGCAAACGCAGCGAACAGCGGCAAAGTCCGGATGCTGTTGAAAAACTAACCATTGAAGGATGCTGGGATCGCTGATTCAGTCTTTTCAGATTTGATGAGGCGACGACAATGCTGGGACCAAGGCAGGAGGCGCAGGGCGCGTTATTCTACGAGTTTTC
>JBHJIZ010000128.1:0-33638 GCA_050043005.1 Paracoccaceae bacterium | reverse complement strand
CGGCGGCATGAACCGTTCGACCAGCGCCCACTCGCGGTCGGTCATGTCGCTTGCGTAGCGCCGCGTCTCCCGCCGATACTCTCGGCGGGCGGTTTCAGTCCATGGCATTGTAGGCTCCGTCCAGTGTGGCAACCGGACAGAATCACAACCCGCTGAAACCGCTCAACTCTTTTCGGGTTGGGCTCTAAGGAGCTTCGAGCGCTTCGTGATTAGGCTTCTAAGTCTTCAAACCGGGTAGCTTGAAAAAGCCTTCACTTTCTTGCGCCTCTGCGTCGCCTGAAAACTCTGCATCACGTTGGTTCTTTTGACCGTAACGAAGATCGCTCTTCGCTTCATCGGCAACGACATGGTGGCCTGCCAGCTCAACTTTTTCATACCCCGCATCCGCAAACTTCCGCACCAGCCTGGCGGCGTCGGCGTCGGCGTCGGCATCGTTGCTGTTGATAAATTCCACCTGTTCCATGATGTCACGATAGGCTTCGTCCGCCATGATGATCTGCGCCAGCGGATCGTCCTGGTATTGCTTCTTGATCCTGCCCGTTGCGGGATCGATGATTTCGACAGCAACCGCCGAGATGATCCGGCGATTGTAGTCTGCCTCGGATTCACCCGGCCTGCGCAGGGCTTCATCCGCGCCAAGGATACCGGCGGCATACTCTTGCAGCGTCAGGCCAGTTTTGGCTTCGATCTCGTTCACCATATCGGCGATTTGCGCATCGGATTTGGAAGCAACGACACGGTTGATGATTTCGGCGGTTAGCTTGCCATCTTCGATGATCCGCTGAAGATCAGCCAAGAATTGGCGGGCAGACTTCTTGCGTTTGTCTTGTTCGGTACGTTCAACCTTGGCGGTCGTGTGCGTGACGTCAAGACGCCCGGTTTCACGGCCCGCAGAGGTGTCGTTGAATGCTTTGATCAGCTCGGCGCGGATGCGCTTGGCATCGATTTCGGCGATGTCACGGTAGTCAAAGGGCATCACGGCCCCCGATCATGCGTTGTCGCTGGCCTATCGTCCAGCGCATTGAGCAAACAGAAAAGCTGTTTGCTCTGAACTCAAAATCTCGCAATTCACACCCCAATGAATACCCGCCTTCTCAAAATTAACACACACTCACGGCCAATCATGCCGCCCCTCTATTGTACAATTTTTGGTTGTGTAGGTGCAAATTTGAGAAGCGACGGAGTTTCTCTGCGTCTCCTTTTCACTTTCCATTCCGGTGCACGTAGGGATTCGAACTAAGCTGTCATCTGAGCGTGTCAGTTGAGTTTTGAGCATTTCAATGCACACTGACAATTTACGGATTTGGTAACAGCCTTAAGCGTCATTCCCTCGACCACGCGGTGAGGAGGTTGAACTCTCACCTAGATGCTACCACTTCTAGAGTGTGAATAGCGATACGAAAGAGGTGATATTGCGATCAAGAAGGGTCCGCCGACACTCAATAAAGCGATCGTCAATGGCAAAATTGCGGTTGAAACCGCGACCGGATGATGTGCCTACGTTCAATAAGAAACCTAATAATCGCGGCACAATATGGACGTATGCGTTAGGCTTCGTTAAGCTATCTAGTGTAATTACTGCATTGGTGATCGGGATTCATGAACTCCGTGCAGCGCAGAACGCTCGTATACAAGAAGCTTGGCAAGTTGTGTCAACCCCAGCCCCAGGGCGGAGCGGCAAGAGACAGGCTCTTGAATACCTTAACTCGGAAGCGTTTTGCGTATCGTTGCCTACTAGAATTTTCGAGAAATTATTGAAAAACCTATTTGAGCCAGTAGAGGTAGATGTAGATCTGTCCTCGAGATGGTGGTTTCAAGAAAATGAAAGAGAGAGAATTGAATCACCTACACGGTGGTGTTGGAAAGATAGAAGCAGTTTAAATTCATTAGAACTAAGCCCTGAAATTCAAGGTGGAGTAGTTGATCTGCGAGGAATAGATCTCTCGAATGCGGATCTCTCAAGGTCGAATCTTTCTGGTGTGCTTTTGTCCGATTCGAATCTTAGTGGTGCGTACATGGAGCTAGTAAACTTGGAGGGTGCGTATCTTCATGGCTCAAATCTCGAAAATGCGACTGTATTTGCATCAAACTTGTCAAAAGCTCGATTTTCGGGAGATTTCGACAATTTATCTATTGCTGCTTCGAATTTGGATGATGCAGTAATTGAACTGATTGCAGTAGATAAAATTTATATTTGGAACTCTAGCGTAAATAATACGCTTATCAGTGTAGATGAAAATAGTTTCTACATCGAGGATAACGAAGAAAATGAAGTACTAGTATTCGGATTTGGATATGATCTACCAGGACCGTGCGAGAACATTCATTTCTATAATTGGGCACTCATGGACGCTCTGCCACAGGTAGACTTAGAGTGCCTAAGAGATGGCGTTTCAATATACGATCCTGAAGAAAATCCAATAAATGTGCTGAATGCATATCGTCCGTATGAGCAACAGCTTCGCTGGAAAGCTAAGTACGGTCGTACGGATCCTCTGATATCTATGCACTTGGGCCCTGAAGCTTACAACGATAAGCTACTTCCACAAGTAACCAACCCTGAGACGATCAGCACACTCTGGCTGGAACAATCAACACAAAAGTAGTTTGGGATGTTCGCGTTTGACACTGTGGGGAGTGCTGTTAGTCTGGGGCTTGTTCCGAACCAAAACTTCCCTAATGAAGTGAGTGACCTCGCTCTTCAATCTCGCGTCAGTTTTAACACTTCTTGTGAAGTCTTATATGCCTTCACCAAACTATCGGCTTTACGCGGACGTACCAGCAAAACGAAGTTACGCGCCCGTGTTATCCCGACACGCAAGAGGCGACGAGAGGGAGCAAAGTCGGGCGCCTCATGTCCGAGGAAGAATGGGCTTGAATACATGCCTTCCACCATCACCACGGCGTCGAACTCTTTCCCTTTGGATTTATGAATGGTCATGAGCGAAACGCCCTTCGGATCGCGCTCAAGCCCAATCAGTTTCTCCTGATCGAGCACACTTCGGATCATGCGCGCTGCCCCTTCATAGTTCGCACGCTCCATCCAGCGCCCGGCCAAAGCCGTCGCCAGCGTATCGGAGGCGCGGAACAGCCTGACCATCCGCGCATCCTGAAAGATCGCCTTCAGATCATCATGGACTTGGAAAGCCGTTCTTACTGCCTTCCAGTCTCTGACCGGATCACCCGTCAAAGCAGGGAGCGCCATCAGTGCGGCCTCGAAGGTCTTAGGCGAACCTTGTGTGAACGTTTTACCTTCTGCAACCTTGGTTCTTGCTTTCCCAAAGCGTGTTGCCTTCGTACCCGCCGCCTGAGCGCCGCGCCCGCCGTAGCGTTGGCAGAAATCCTTCTTGATAAGGAAGTATTCCTCTATCTTGGCGTGCATCGCCTCACGTGCCGTGTGCGTGCCCACCGAGACGAATTCTAGAGCCGCTGCCATTGCAACACCTGCCGATGCCGAAAGTTCCTGATCCCAAACAATGTCGTGAGAGATCGGCTTCAAGTTTCTTTCACTGTAAGTGTGCGGGACTGCCAGAATGTCCGAGATTTCCGCGACCAGATCGTTACTTCGCGCGAGGACCGCGACGGTTGGATCATCAAACCCACGCTTGCGCAGTGTGCCGAGTGTCACCGCCACAGCGAAGTGGACCGTTGCCGGGAATTGGTTCTTATAGTCGTACGAAAGCCCCTTCACATCTGCGCTCTTGGGCAACGGGCCTTTCCCTCTCAGCACGCAATCTGCAAAGGCCAGAATATCGCTATCGGCGCTGCGGTAATTGTCGTTACGAAGATCGACTTCGCGCAGATCAATGGCGTCTTTCAGAATATCCAGCCTTTCCGCGCGGACGCCGGGGCGGAAACTGCCTTCGAATATTCGTTGCTCGGTATCAGCAAGAAACAAAGTTTGCGCTACGCTGCTGAGCTGCTGCACGAAACGCCACTGGTCATCATCGGAGTCTTGAAACTCATCGAGGATCACAAGTGGATACAGACGTCCCATCCAGGTGCGCAAATGCTTGCTGCCCTCGAAGAGTTCCGCAGTCGCCGAGGCGAAGAGATCGAAACAGATCATTCCACGTTCGGCCTTCAGTCGCCTGCTTTCCGCCGCCCAGTCACCATCAAACTGCGTGCGCCGCGCGCCTTCCTCGGACGGGGCCATCATCTTCAAAGGCCGTCCGCCCAGCAAGCGCCCATGGCAATGCAATATATCCCAGCAGAAGGAATGGTACGTACGCACATCTATGCGCTTTATTTCCTCTTCGTTGAGAATCTCACGGCAGCGCTTCAGGATTTGTTGCACGGCGGCACGAGAAAAGCTCAAGAAGAGAATGCTTTGACCAGGCGTGAGTGTGTCCAGAATGCCCTTACTCTTCAGTAGTGCGAGTGTCGTTTTGCCTGATCCGGGCCCACCAATAACCAGCGAATGGCCTTCTTCGTCTATGACCGACTGGCGCTTCTCGCAGATCTTAAAGGCCATTGCTCAGATCAAATCCTCAACATCGATTTCGATCGTATCGGGATCGTCCGGCCCTTCTTCATCGTCTGCATCGTCGAGCTTGGGCAGAGCCATATCGGTGGCAACCCTTTCCAAAAAGGTCTTCACAGTGTCAGGTATCTCGTCGAGCGTTTCGCATTGCTCGATCAGCATCGCCGCAAAGCCGGACCCCTTCTTGGCTTTGAGTACCTGTTTGGACAACGCGATCACGTCATCATCGCTTTCACCGCCTTTCAGATAACCCTTGTCGGTCGGGTAGTCGGGATGGCCTTTGGCTTGATCCAAAAATCGGCGATGTACCGCAGGACCTATCTCGGCGGCCAGCAAGTCTTCTGTGCCCTGGTACGCGCTCTCGAAACTGTGGTGGTAGGTGCTTAGCATGGCAAGCTGACTTAACATCCAAGCTTTCTTGGGTTTATCGTGGAACGCGAAAGAAGTCTTCTTCAGAGCACCGAAGAACGGCCCCCATTTGGGAACATCCGACTGCGAGCACGCGTCGAAGACGCTCACTCCGACCAAGTCTAGAGGCGCGTACGTGCCAGATTTGTCGAGCGTCTCATACACATAGCTCGCCGCAGCCAGCATCTTGGCTTCGGTGTCTCCTTCCGCAACGATCACCCCGCGTGCCAAAACCGCCTCAGCCAATTGCCTGCGATTAGTACGCAACGCGCTGTGTTTGATGTGTCCCGTCGGAATACTGTCCGATGAAAGTGTCCCTGACTTGCGCGAGATGGCGCGCAGGTTCGCCATATTGAACTCTTCGATCACATATGGCGAATGGGAGGTGATGATGGCCTGTCCCATGTTCTTTAGTAGATACTTGGTGATCCGACGCTGCGCATGAGGCGGCAAGGCGATCTCAGGTTCTTCCATTGCGAAAATGATGGCACGGTTGCCGCGTAAATCTGCGATGTGGGTCAGCAAGGAAAAAACAAGCGCGTTCACCGCGCCCGTGCCAAGCCGATTGAACGGCACGGCATGGTTGCTGTCCTGGCTTTTTAAGAAGAGTTGTACAACTTCCCGCAAGTTTTCGCGCGTCAGGTCAGAGGCATAGAAGCCCGTCGCATCCTTTTCTGCCGACAAGCCAACGAAACGCGCCATGCGATCCTTTATTTGCGTCTGAATACCTTTGAGTTGAGGAACGTCGCCAATCGACGGATCGAGGGCGCGAAGTTGTTTCAGCGTGCTTTCCCACATCGACTCCTTCCCAGTATCCCCGAGCCGCAAGATCGTATCGAGCAACGAGCCGCGCTGAAGACTGAGTGCCCGGCGTCCGGTGCGGAGCGTGCGCAAGTAGATGAAGCCACATTGTACCTTCCACCCGCGAGGGAAGAATTGTAAACCGGCGAAAGGTTTTCCATAGTCTTCAGCGTCTTCGCCAATGTCTTCAACAGGATGTGCGAAATACGTCGCCCCGACGAAATCATCTTCTTTTCGGTCGTAGGAACCGATGAAGGTTAGGGGTAAAGCGCGGACGACATCATCGCCATCGGCGTCCTCTGGTGTTGCGCCATCTTCATCAACAAACCCGTTTTTCGCGTCACTCCATGGACGCGTTTTCGAGAAGAGCTTTCTCTCCATTTCTTCTGGTAGATTGAGCAACACCACATCAATCTTGATGTAAACTGGATTGCCATAGTCATCGAGATAGCGGCCTGCATGGAAATCGTGCTCATTAATGATCGGACGACGATAAGCGCGATCGGGGCCAAGCACTAATTCCAGCGCTTCACAGATTGTGGACTTGCCCGCATTATTGCCGCCGACAAGAAGTGTGTGACCGTCGAAGTCGACCGACCCCTTGTGAACACCTCTGAAGTTCTCGATTGTGAGCCGCCTAACGGTCAGCGGCTCGCGCTCTTCGTTCGCTTCTTTTTCTGCGTCTGACATCCACTACCCAACCAAAATACGGACAACAAAAACTTTCCTCACAGATCATCGCACAGATTCGCTCAATAGCGAAAGACTGGCGCTATCTTCTGAAAAGCTGGGCTACTCGCTCTTCGCCCGTGTCAGACATTAACATCAAGTCGATTGGCAGCACTACGGATGAAAGTTACACACTTGATTAGATCACGCGCAAGATGTGCGCCGTGTCACGGCGCTCCTTCGCCTCGCTGCGCTCGTTGACCAAAGGGGCGTGCCGCCCCTTGTGGAAACCCCTGCGGAAAGATAGCGTGTATACTCAGAAGGGCTTAAGCTACCATGTACCTAGAGAGATTTCAGCGGAAGTTGATCCTTCTTAATGCCCGCCTTGCCGAAATGTGTTCTGCGGAATCCAATGACTTTCGCACTTATCCAAAGAGACTGGGCGTAAGGGAAATTCACGATCCAGGGCTCAAGGGTAGAGCATACATCTTGGTAGGAAATGTCCCAGCTGATATAGAGTTTGACTACATAAAATTAGACGATATCCGAAAACACTCACTCGGCGCTGACGCTAGAGAAAACTTAGTACGCTATGATAATTTTTGTAGTATCTTATTTTATCAATGCTTTGGAGATATCAAAAATCCAATTAGTGATCCAAATGGTAATATAGGTGTTTTCACATTTGGCGAATTGATTGGTTTAAGCAAAGCTACTTCCAGATTTATTATTGATACACACTATGCACAGAGCTTTCCAACATTTGGAACCTTTGCACAAAGCTACACTAAGGCTGAGAGATTTGCAATCACTCATGGAGGTATTTACTCTCTTTTTCGATTAGACCGGAATGCCGAAACTAATCGTTTAGGCTATAGTTTTGGTATGATATCGAAGTGCCGTTTGAGCATCCGATATCCAGTTCCATACAAGGGCAGTCAACGCTCGGGTAGAGAACTGTTTAGAATTCGCTGTAAGATGAATATCCCAGCTTATCAGGGTGAAAACCCAAGCCCTACTGCAGGTATTGATTCTTTTAAGTATGATGGTTTTGTTTCACAGCGAGATAAATATTGGTGGCAACTTCTTTTTCAGCAACGGCGAAGAATGCACCCAAATAGTGAAGATTTAGTACTGATATATATAGATAAAACATCCTTTCTGATAAATAATCGTACAGCACGATGGGGCAAAATTCTGTATCAAGATCAATCAAAAAGAATGGCCCCCAATTATGCAGATTGCCTGCTTATAAAAGAGAAAGGCAGTGCGATAAGAAATCTCCCTTCACCCGGAAGCTTTCCTGAGAGCATCATTCGCGCGGACAGATACTTTGAAACTGTACCAGGCGAAAGACCGATTATGCGGTCGCCATACACGATAGATATTCATCGACGTGACAGCTGGTCACCGGAGGATCGTGACCCAGTGCTGGCCTTGTTGAAGCAGTCTTCGCAGTCGAGATGATGTTTCAGCTGAGTAAGCATCTCACTCCCTCAAAATCAATTTTTGCACTGCAACAATTCGATTTTGGGCAGGTAGCCTGTAGTCGTTTCGTGTGACAAATCACTGAAACTTCGCGTCAAAACAGGTGCTTGTTCGCAGGCTCTCGAACGCTCTTCTTCCGCAGCGTTTGCGTGACCGACAGGGCCATTGTGGAACCCTAGGTACATTGGCGCGGAAATGGCAATGGAGGTAGTGGACGATGACTTCAAGAACGACATCCAATCAAACCGAAATTACCACTCAGCCGCAGGCCCAAACTGCCGAGAATGTGGACACCGTTGCTCATTCGGAGCTTGACCCAAATCCAAGAAGCTTGAACTGTTGCCAAAATTTGCACCATGGCCTCATGAATCACCTTCGTGGGTCAAAGCACTGGCATAAAGCCAAAGCGTATTATGAATGCGCAACTCAATGTGATCGCTTTCCAGCTTCAAGGTTCTTAGACTGGATCAACAGCAAAGATCGTATATCCTTTGACAATACGTGTAGTTCTCTTACGGATCATCAAAAACTCACTGACGCCATTGATAGACACAAACGCTCAAAGATTGACTTGGAGGCATCCGATGTTCGAGGGCTGATATTGGCGTCGTCTCTTGCCGCAATGCGGGAGCCTGCGCCGACTGATCACATGTGGCATTCGCTTCGCATGCTTCACGATATTGTCGAGGCGGGTGGATCATACTTGAGCGTTAAGGAGTCCGTTGGGCGCGTTGGGCCTATGCACAACGTTCTGGATGAAAATGGAATTCCTGTCGCTGGATTGCTGCGCGAAGTCGTTCCTTCTGAGGCAGCCGGTTGGCTAGATCTCGATTTTATTGAATTCAGTTCTGGCGACTTTAAAGTCTCAGGAACACCGAGCGGTCGATTAGTACCTCTACTAACGCAAGCTGATTTGGATGTGGCTGCACAACTTGCATTCTTCGAGGGCAGTGAGCCCGTTCCACCATCCTTTAGCCTCGACAAAGCTCCTTCCGAGCGCACCGACATGCGGCTCGATAGAAAAACGTTTCAACCTTCATGGCTGGCTTCCACAGCGTTTGGTCAGTCGATGTACTTTGCAGATTGGTTGATGAAAAGTTTTACGATGTGGAACGGCTTGCCATCTGTGGAAGACCCACTTGTTAGTGGCGCGACTGTGGAAGACTGGCAACCGCCTGCCATTGTTAAGGAGGTTAGCAAAGCTACAGGCCATCGCACCCTCCCAGATGAGACTGCGGCATCGCATGGTAGGCTCGAAATTGTTGTGAGATCAGCAGATGTCTCGCGAGCTTGCTTTAAGAAGTGGTTCTTTCAGCGCGTAATTCAGTACCAGCTTGGTAGCATTGATCTATTCGTTGAGAGTAGCATCTACGGTGGCGATGATGACTCCCAACGCTCAACACACCACTTCGAAAATGATCCTGCCACACAGCCGGGTGCCCGCGCCAAAGTTATTCTGGACAACTACCAGCATATATCTGACCTCTTTCCAGTGTTTGAGAGAGTTGGCCTGATCTTGGCCGTGTTTTCGATAATGTGCCAAGCTCGCAAGGATGGCGTGAAACTTTCGTCCAAAACTAAGCGCCGCATCAGTAGCCGAACGAATAGCTTCAAAGCCAATTTCGATAAGATGTATCCTCCCTGTGAGTTGTCTCCCAAACCCTTCCACAATGGAGGCTGCTATTGTAGCGGCGGTGTGTCAGGACGTCCGCAAGCAGCAGTTACAAAAGACCAAACGAAACCGTTTACCGCCCGTTCGGTACTGTCAAACCCATTCAGCGGTAACGGCGGCAAGGGTGGAGCATCCCAAACAGGTTTTGCTAGTGACAATGGCAACCCATCAGCAAAAAAAGAGTTTAACTGGAACGCAATAATTCCTGAGTGGACAACTTGGAGTCACTACCAAAAAGAGAGTATGGCTGGAGAAACATATGCAAGGATTGCCGGAAGATACTACAGCCATCACGCTGTTCAAGGCATGAATTTACCAGCTTACGGATATTATGCTGGTGACCCTAAAGTTGATCAAGACAAATACGTAGGAGCAAAAGTAAATATAGAAACTGGACACAGTATCGCTCCACGTTACGTTGAAAATTGTATTCGTAATGGAGAATCGGAGTTACAATCAAACAATCGTCATAAATTTATTGACGGAAACATCATTGTAGTGACAGATATAAGTAAGAGGATTGTAATTTCAGTTGGATATACAGCATGAGTGCCTATGTTGACGATATAAATAGCTTGATTGACTTCATTGACGAGAATCGCATAGGCGTCTTTCAAGATCGATGTGTTGCGCTTAGAGTTGGTTGCAATATCGAAATTACTTCAAAGTCAATTTCATGCGTAGGTGAGAAAGAATTTCGAGAATTCCTGCGCAAGAGAGGCAATGTCATTGTTTCAGAGGTGGGAGACGATGATTTTTACGCAGTTAACCCGGAACCAGATTTCGCTTTAATTCGTGACGTCATTGAAGAAGTTTACGAGCGTCTACAGTTCGAGTTGCCGCCTCCAACTCAGCCGCGAGCTTGCAGGAGCCTCGATCACTTGTCTGATCACTAGCACTTAGTTGCACTCCAGCCCACCGCAAAGATGGGCAGGAAGCCATCTCATCGGCCTTGTCGCTTAGGTGATGCCTAAGCCAGCCAAGAACCTGTATCAACGGCAAGCCGCCAAGGCGGTGCTATCGCACCGTTGACACAGAACCTTGTCAGGCTTTTCTTCGGCATCAGCGACGGCGGCTCCGCGAAGATGGCTTCAAACTTCCAGCAAAACTCAACGACTACCATTCGGGCGATGGCCCATCCCGTGAGTAGGCTGGATTGTTTGAACGACGTTTTCGGCGTTCGCTCGTGGGCGTACGACGGCGTTTGGTTTTGAATTCCTCTCGCTTTGCCTTGTCATCCTTATCCGGGTCTTTGCGCGGTCGTGGTCCGATCCGCCGGATATCTTGCGTCAGTTCGCGTTTGATCGACCGGGCATTCAGTTTGGTTTCAACCCGTTTTGCCTCGAGCACTTGATCAACAGCGGTTTGCCGAGCCAGGAGCTGCTCCCGAACTAAGTCATCGCGCAAAGCGGATTCTCTTCTGTCCTGATCATTTTCGGCCAGGGTCCGCTTTCTGCGGCCAGTGATCCGATCCAGCACACCGCGCCAGCCGTTGCGCAGTTTTGATTGCCGCTGCGTTTCTTCCCTTTGCTGCCGCTGTTCGAGAGCTTGCTTCTGGTTCGCGATTTGCTGGCGGTGCGCCTCAGCTTTTCGCCTTTTCTCTTCGTCCCATCGCGCCAACTTTTCCTGCGCGAGCCGAACCTGTTCGTCCTTGAGCTCTTTCAATCGATCCGTGACCAGTTTCGCCGCATCGTGGTGGGCATCTTCGCGGCTGGGGAGTGTCTTGAGATCGCCGAGCTTGGCCTTCACCTCTTTCGATCTGGCTTTGACTGCACGTCCCACCGAAAAGGCCTCACCAGTATGATCAACGGCGACAGCGCCGTTCCTATCGCCACGCGCTAGGACAAACCCATGTTCTTTTAGCGCTGCTGTGAATGCCGCCCGCCCATCCGAGATCATCCAGCAATCTTGAATGACCTCTTTCAGTTTGGCCGGATGGCGCCCAGCCCGCTTAGCCTGCTGCCATTCGGCCAGAGTATAATTGCGCGGGTTGGCTTCCTCATGTCGAACAAAACCGCGCGGCATGGTCCAGCCATGTTCGCGATAGAGTTCCCGACCCAGGTCATTCAACTTACGCTTGTCGAATGACATCTGCACCGCGCGCATGTTCTCGATATCGATGCGGCACCACACGGCGTGGGCATGCATGCGTAACTCCCCATCCGAGCCCCGCTTTTCATGAAACACGATGGTGCGGGGTTGTCCCGTCAGACCGAGTTTTTCTTCGGCCCGCTCAATAGTGTTGACGAACAGTTCAGGCGAGGCATCGGCATCCTTGGGCGGGTTGAGGCTAAGCGAATAGAGATGCTGTTTGCACTTGGTTGCCTGCGCGATGGCTTGGCTTTCCTGATAGGCCCCATGCAAATCCTGAGACACGAAACCGCGTATCTCATGGATCGTGACGCGTTCGTTCTCTGGCTTCATCAGATGATTGGCCACCTCGCGCGCACCGCCCCGTTGGTTGCCAACAAGGATCATTGATCCTCCAGCGTTTCGAAGGTGACATGGTCAGTTTTACCCGGAGGCGGAAGTGGCTTGAGACCGAGCGCTTTCACCAATGCATTGCGCATGGTGGCAATGTCCCACGCCATCGCTCGCAACTCATCGGCCAGTTCACGATCCAGCCCGAGGCGATTTTCTTCATGGGCGAGGATCAGCCGGTGCATCCGATTGCTGAACGGAGCACCGCCGATGGTGCGAAGGATCAACGCAAGGGATTGCTTGTCTTTGATCACATGCTTACCGCGAGCCTTGCGGGGTTTCACATCATCGCCAAACAAACGACTACGCACATGATCGCTGATCGAGAGATTACCGGCATCGGTGCGGAGCTTCTCTTTTTCCTCGGCTGTGACGCGCAAGGTGACGTAAAGCGGCTTTTCCCGCTTAACTTTGGGCTTCGGGGCAAAAGGAGCGACGGCGCAAGAGAACGCTTTGCCAAGGCGATTTTCGAGTTTCTGAGTGTCGGAGTGCGTCATGGGTGAGGCCCTCCAAAGTCAGATTCAGCAGAAATCTCCGATCCAGCGGGAGGAGTGAGAGAACAGTCATGCTCTCCTTCGTCGAGCGCTTCGAAAAATGCAGCAATATCAGAGTGTTTGAGTAGATCACTCCACTCTTCCAACACCTCTAAAACAGGTTCTAGCTTTGTTGGATCAGGCCCACCATGATCGATACTTACAACCGCCTCGATCTCGTTCTTACGCTGTCTTGATCAGCGTCTTCCCGAAATTGCCGCCCTTCAGCATGTCGATGAACGCTTGCGGCGCATTCTCGATGCCTTCCGTGATGCTCTCGCGGTACTTCACGCGGCCATCGCGGATGTAGCCAGACACTTCGTCTAGGAACGCCGGGAACCGGTCATAGTGGTCGGTTATGATGAAGCCGCGTACGCTGAGGCGCTGCACCAGGATCGTACGCCACAGCTTCGGTAACATGTCGGGCCCGTCGCCGCCTGCCATGCCAAACCCGCTCATGTTGTACTGCGAGATCATTCCGCAGACAGGGATGCGGCCCCACACGTTCATCAGGGGGATCACCCCCTGCAGGGTCTTGCCCGCAACATTCTCGAAGTAAACATCGATCCCATCGGGGCACTCCGCGGCCAAGGCCTCGCGCATTGCGTCGCCATCTGCGGCCGCATAGTGGTCGATGCAGGCGTCGAAGCCGAGCTCATCGACGGCGAACGCGCATTTCTCAGGGCCTCCTGCGACCCCCACGACGCGCATCCCCTTGATCTTGCCGAGCTGGCCGACCAGGGATCCGACCGCTCCGGTGGCTGCGGCGACGACAAGTGTCTCTCCATCCTTCGGACGACCGTGGTCGAGCAGACCAACATAGGCGGTGATGCCAGGCATCCCGAGCACGCCGATTGCTGTCTGGATCGGTGCGATCGACGGGTCGATTTTCCGGATGCCGGCACCGTCCACCGCAGCGTGGGTGCACCAACCGAAGCGTCCCTCGACGACATCCCCGGGGGCGAACTTCGGATTGTCGGAGGCAACAACCTCGCCAACACAGCCGCCTTCCATCGTGCCTCCGATTGGAACAGCGGCGGCGTAGGACTTGCTCTCATCCATCCGGCCGCGCATGTACGGGTCGAGCGATTGCCACAGCACTTTGACGAGGATCCCGCCTGCGGGGACGTCCGGTATGTCCGAGGTTTCGAGCCGGAAGTCGGTCAGCTTTGGTTCGCCCTGGGGACGAGCCGCCAGTACGATCCGTTTCATCTGTTCGGCCATATCATCCTCCCGATCTGTGTCGGCGTCAGACTGCGCCCGTTAAAACGCCTCTCGCAAGCCTGAAATTCCCTGTTAACGTACCGAAAACACATGGGAGGTTTTCACCATGCTGATGGGCCAGATGATGCACCGACCGCTGTTGGTGTCATCGTTGATTGACTACGCCGCCGAGATGCATCCGGGGGCCGAGATCGTATCCTCGACAGTTGAAGGCGGATTGCACCGTACGAGCTATCCCGAGATCCGAAAGCGCATCGCTCAGTTGGCGCACGCGTTGAAGGCGATGGGGATCAAGCCCGGCGACCGGGTCGCGACACTCGCCTGGAATGGCTACCGGCACTTCGCGCTGTACTATGCGATCGCGGGTATCGGAGCCGTGTGCCACACGTTGAATCCGCGTCTCTCGGCGGAACAGTTCATCTACATCACGACCCACGCCGACGATGTCGCGCTGTTCTTCGATACGACATTCGCACCACTCGTCGATGGATTGGCTCCAAACTTGCCGTCTGGTATGAAATACATCGCGATGTGCGATCAGGCGCATAAGCCGGATAGTCCGCTCGACCTTGTGGCCTATGAAGATCTTTTGGCTGGACAACCCGAGGATATCGCCTGGGACGATTTCCCCGAAGATACAGCCTGCGCGCTTTGCTACACATCTGGAACGACTGGCGATCCGAAGGGCGTGTTGTATTCGAACCGCGCGATGGTTCTGCATTCGCTGTTTGTGACAATCGGGCAGGGATCGACGTTCGCTCAGGGAACCCGGATTCTGCCCGTGGTGCCGCTGTTCCACGCCAATGCCTGGGGCCTGCCTTATGCTGCGGCGCTGACCGGGTGCTCACTGATCTTTCCCGGTCCGCGGCTTGATGGCGCGTCCTTGTTCGACCTGATGGAGGGCGAACGGGTGGACTCCGCGTGGGGCGTGCCGACTGTCTGGCTTGGCTTGATCAACGAGATGGACAAACGCGGCGCGAAGCCCGCGAGCCTGCGCGAGGTTCTTGCTGGCGGATCGGCGGTCGCGAAGGCGTTGATCGAGCGGTTTCAGAAAGACTATGGCGTCGAGGTTTACCAGGGGTGGGGCATGACCGAGATGTCTCCGGTCGGGACGATCTCGATGATGACGCCAGAGATGCAGGCGCGGCCGCTGGATGAGCGCATCGCTCTCAAAGCGCTGGCCGGACGCAAGATGTTCGGTGTCGATCTGAAAATTGTTGACGAGGACGGTGCGCGTGTTCCGCATGATGGCAACGCTGAGGGCGAGCTTTACGTGCGCGGCAACTGCATCACCTCCGGCTACTTCAAGAACGAAGCGGCGACTGAAGCTGCGATGGATGCCGAAGGTTGGTTTGGTACAGGCGATGTTGCGTCGATTGACACCGAGGGATGGCTGTCGATAACCGATCGCGCGAAGGATCTGATCAAGTCAGGAGGAGAGTGGATCTCGTCCATTGATGTCGAGAACACGGCGATCGCTCATCCCGCCGTTGCCAACGCCGCTGTCATCGCGATCGCCCATCCGAAATGGGATGAGCGGCCGTTGCTGATCGTTCAGAAACAGCCGGGGGCGCAGCCGCAGCCGCAAGAACTCCTTGATCACGTTGCCGAGCATCTGGCGAAGTGGCAGGTGCCGGACGCAGTCGAATTTGTCGACGAGCTGCCTCTGACCGCCACCGGCAAGGTGTCGAAGAAAACCTTGCGTGAGGCATTCCGCGATCATCCGATCGGAAAGGCCTAGCAAGATGTCAAAGCAGGTTTGTCTGGTGATCGGTGCGGGCGATGCCACTGGCGGGCACGTGGCCGAGCGCTTCGCGCTTGGAGGATACACCAGCGTTGTAACGCGGCGTGCGCGCAACATCGATCAGCTTCAGGCTTTGTGCGACCGCATTGCGGCCAAGGGCGGCGAGGCCATTCCGATGGGCGGCGATGCCCGCGATGAAGACGAAACGGTTGCGATGTTCGAGGAGATCGAACGCGATGTCGGTCCCATAGAGGTCTGCATCTACAATATCGGCGGCAATGTCCGATTTCCCATCCGCGAGACGACCAGCCGCGTCTATCGGAAGGTTTGGGAGATGTGCGCGTTCGGCGGCTTCCTCGCCGGTCGACAGGCGGCACAGGTCATGGTGCCGCGCGGACGGGGGACAATCATATTCACAGGTGCGACGGCCGGGATGCGTGGTGGTCCGGGGTATGCTGCCTTTGCGGGCGGCAAGTTCGCACTTCGTGCTTTGGCCGAGAGTATGGCGCGCGAGCTCGGCCCTGAGAACATTCATGTCGCTCATGTGGTCATCGATGCTGCGATTGATACCGAGTGGATCAAGACCCAGTTTCCCGATCGCTACAAACCCGAAGAGGATGCCGTGGTGGATCCGGCCCACATCGCTGAAACCTACTGGCAGGTCCACAATCAACATCGGTCTGCGTGGACGTTCGAGACACAACTCCGCCCCTGGAAGGAGGCCTGGTAAGTCATGGATAAGAAGGTCGAGTTTTTCTTCGACGTCATCAGCCCCGCTGCCTACATCGCCTGGAACGTGATCCCTAAGATTGCGTCAACGGCAGACGCGGAACTGGTTTATCGGCCGTTCTTTCTGGGCGGTGTTATGAAGGCGGCGGGTAATCAGCCGCCGGGAACGATCGCGAACAAGGGAAAGTGGATGGCGACGGACCTGCCGCGGTGGGCCGCGCTCTACCAGATCCCGTACAAGAGGAACGAAAAGTTCCCGCAGATGACCCTGAGCCATATGCGTGGAGCAATCGCCATGCAGGGCACGGATCAGTTCCATCCCTACTGCGACACGCTCTTCAAAGCGCTGCATGTCGACAATCGGGACATCGAAGATCAGGCGACAGTGATCGAGTTGTTGACACCGCTTGGTCTGGCGACACCAGACTTCATGGCAAAGATCTCTGATCAGGCCGTGAAAGACGAACTGAAGGCCAACACGGAGGAAGCCGTCGAGCGCGGGGCGTTTGGCGCGCCGACCTTCTTTGTCGGAGAAAACATGCATTTCGGTCAGGACCGTCTGTTCATGGTTGCCGAGGATCTTGGGATTTCGATTCACGAGGCATTGGACAATGGCTGACGGATCCAACCCCTACATGCGGGATCCCCTGCCGCTGTCCGAGATCGTGGCTCTGGAAGGACAGGAATTCGGCGTCACGCGCTGGTTCGCGATGGATCAGGCCCGGATCGATGCTTTCGCCGACTGCACCGAGGATTGGTACTTCATCCACACCGATCCTGATAAGGCCAAGGCCGAGACGCCCTGGGGCGGTACCATCGCCCACGGCTTTCTGACGGCGAGCCTGCTCAGCGCCATGGCTTATGAGATCGTGCCCCGGATCGAGGGCGTTGCACACGGCGTGAACTATGGCTTCGACAAATTACGCTTCGTCTCGCCGGTGCCGACGGGTTCGAATGTGCGCGGCAGGTTCAGTCTCAAGAAGGCCGATACGTCGAAGGCCAGGGAAATCACTCTGACCTACGGCGTCACTGTCGAGATCGAGGGCATGGACCGCCCAGCATTGGCTGCGGACTGGATCGCCCGGCAGTTCTTCGCGTGACTTGAGCGCGATGAAACCCGCAGCGACGCTCGTCACTGGTGGATCAAATGGCATTGGTGCTGCCATCGCTTTGTCTCGGGCCGAGCAAGGTGAGGCGGTGATCAACCTGGATCGTGACGCACCCTCGGACGGCGCGCGCGGGCGATGGATCCCGGTTGATCTGTCGGATGAGACGGCTCTGGAAGATGCGATGCGTGATGCTCTCGCGGGTCATGACGTGCTGAAGGTCGTCAACTGCGCGGGTGCTGCGTTGCTGGACCCGATCGAAGACATGAAGTCCGAGGATTTCCGGTGCAGCATGGATCTGAATGTTCTGGCACCCGCGCTGGTGGTTCAGCATTGCTTGCCCGCCATGAAAGAGCGCAGCACCGGCCGCATCTTGAACATTGCGAGCCGTGCGGCGCTGGGGAAGCGGTTGCGCACCGCCTATGCCGGATCCAAGGGCGCTCTGATTTCCGCGACGCGGGTCTGGGCATTGGAATTGGCGTGCCACGGTATCACCGTGAACGCGATCGGGCCGGGGCCGATCGAGACGGACCTGTTTCGCAAGGCGAACCCGGCAGATAGCCCTGTAACCAGATCCATGCGGCACGGGATTCCGGTCGGACGCTTTGGCCAGCCGAAGGATGTCGCACACGCCGCTGACATGTTCCTCGACGATCGGGCGGGATTTGTAACTGGGCAGGTGCTTTATGTTTGCGGTGGATTGACCGTCGGTGTCGCGCCGGTTTGACGCTCAGATCTGCGCCAGAATCGTCTCTGCGCTTGTCAGGTAGTCCTGCTTTTTCTCCTCGGCCATACGGTCCCACGTCCGGTAAACTTGTCCAAGCCGCGGGTTTGACCCGAGCTTCTCGCGATTGCGCACAAGAAAGTCCCAGTAGAGCGGATTGAACGGGCAAGCGTCCGGTCCGGTCTTTTTCTTTACGTCGTAACGGCAGCCGGAGCAGTAATCGGACATCTTAGAGATATAGTTGCCCGAGGCAGCATAGGGTTTCGACCCGAGCAGCCCGCCGTCCGCGAACTGACTCATGCCCAGCGTGTTCGGCATCTCGACCCATTCATAGGCATCCATGTAGACAGCGAGGTACCACTCATGGACGTCCTGCGGGCGGACGCCGGCCAACATCGCGAAATTGCCGGTCACCATCAGGCGTTGGATGTGATGGGCATAGGCGTGTTCGATTGTCTGACCGATCGCGGCCCGCAGGCAGGCCATGTCTGTCTCGCCGGTCCAGTAGAACTCGGGTAGCGGGCGATCCGCATTGAAGAAGTTGCTGTCGGCATATTCCGGCATCTTCAGCCAGTAGATGCCGCGGATGTACTCCCGCCATCCGATGATTTGGCGGATGTATCCCTCGGCAGCGTTCAGCGGCGCACGCCCGCAATAATACGCATCCTCGACGCGGCGGCAGATCTCAATCGGATCAAGCAGTCCGATGTTCAGGTATCCGCTGAGAAGCGAGTGATAGAGGAACGGCTCACCGGTTAGCATGGCGTCTTGATAGTCGCCGAAAGACGGAAGTCCGTGTTCGATGAAGTGATCCAGTGCCAGCAGCGCTTGATCGCGCGTCACTGCGTATCGAAACGGCCTGAGCTGGCCGATGTGATCTGGAAATCGGCGCTCCACGAGTTCAAGAACTTGCTCGGTCACCGGATCGGGTTCGAACCAGATTGGCTCCGGCATGAACAAGTCCGCCTTGGCGGGTTTGCGGTTCTCGGCGTCAAAATTCCACTTGCCGCCCTCGGGTTCATCGCCGGCCATCAGGAGCCCGGTTTTGCGACGCATCTCCCGATAAAAATACTCCATTCGCAACTGTTTGCGCCCTCGGCCCAGTTGGCGAACTCGTCCTGGGAAGCCACGAAACGGTCATCGGTAACGAATTCCATGCCGGTTCCTGAAGTCTCCGCCCAGTCGGACAGATGCGCCTTGACGCGAAACTCTCCCGGTTCGGTGACGACGACCCGCGAGGGCGCGTGCCTGGCAACGGCTGTGGTCATCTCACCCGCCAGGCTTTCGGAATTTTCGGGATCGTCCAGCTTCACGTAATCGACCAGCCAACCTCCCCGCTGAAGTTGATCGGCGAAGTGGCGCATCGCAGACAGCACCAGGGCGATCTTCTTCTTATGATGCGGGACATACGTCGTCTCTGCGGCCACCTCGGCCATCAGGATGATCGTGTCCGACCTATCGGCTTGGGCCAAGGCACCGCGATCCAGCGTTAGCTGGTCTCCAAGTACAAGGAGTAAGGTTTTGGCCATGATCAATCCTCTCTGCCGGTCGGGCAGACGTAGATCCGGCATCGCATACGTCCGCGTGACCGATTGTCAGACCGGCCTGACAGCCATCGTATCCGTTCTGGCTTGAAGCTTGTGACACAGACGAGTAGGTCTTTCGTCCAACGAGGCTGGGTTGTAACGTGCACAGCCAGGATGCAGGAGACCGTGCGTGAGCGAAACAGACAGCTTCATCCAGGAAGTGACCGAGGAAGTCCGCCAGGACCAGATGTTGCGTTACTGGAAGAAGTATGGCGCCTACGTCATTGGCGCGGTCGTGCTGATCGTTGCTGGCGCGGCCTTTTGGAATTGGTCGATCTCGCAGAAACAGGCGAATGCAGAAGCCCTGGGCGCCGCGTTCCTGGCAGCAGATCCGACTGATCCGGACGAACATCTCTCGCTTGCCGGACAGGTAGACGGCCCGGCGAGCGTCGTCGCAGACTTGGCCGCTGCGGCGTCATTGGCCGAGGCGGGGCGCTACGAAGAGGCGGCTGTTCTTTACGGTGAAGTTGCTGGCAATGCCGAGTTAGGCCCAGAATATCGGGACCTCGCCGTTCTTCAACAGATCCGGGTTGCTTCGGTGCCAGGCAACGCAAGTGTCTCAATAGCACCGCTTGATCAGCTCATCACCGCTGACAGTCCTTACCGGCTCCTGGCACTCGAACTGCGGGCCACAATCCACTTGCAGAACGGCGAGACCGAGGCAGCTCATGCCGATCTGAACGCGATCATTACGGATCCGGCGTCAACACCGACGATGCGCCAACGGGCGGGTGCACTGCTGATTGCAACCGGGGGCCAGCAGGCACAAGCTTCCGGATAGGGACGGGCGGCGCGCAACAGCGGCTGTTCCGGGGCGACGGCATTGGCTGCGCCATCGACTGGGGAAAAACAAAGATGAGCAGAACTGGACTCCGCACCCTCATTGTCGTGGTCTTAGCGGCGGCGGCCTTGACCGGGTGCAGCCTCTGGGAGGACGAGGAACGCCTTGCCGGTGAACGCATAAACATTCGAAACCAGCAAAGCGATTTGAGCACCCGCGCCACCGCGTCTGGCGGTCCGGTTCCAGCGCCCGTCGGAAACGCCGACTGGACGCAGACCAATGCGCAGGCCTCGCATGCGAGCGGACATTTGGCAGGCCCCTCGACGCTAAACCGCGTTTGGACAGCCGATGCGGGCAGCGGGGGCGGCGCCGCGATAACGAGTGCGCCAATCGTCGTCGGTGGAAGGGTTTACGCACTGGACGCCGAGGCGCAGGTTTCTGCGATCGACGCATCCTCGGGAGATGTGGTCTGGCGCACCGATCTCGCACCGGAAGGTGAGAGCGGCGAGGATGGTTTCGGCGGCGGTCTTGCATCGAATGGGAATCGGATCTTCGTGACGACCGGTTTTGGCGAAATCGTCGCGCTCGACGCCGCATCAGGCGAAGAAGCTTGGCGTTACCGCGTCAACTCGCCGTTCCGCGCGGCACCCGCCGTTGCGGGAGGGCTTGTGGTTGCGGTCAGTCGTGCAAACCGGGCTTACGCCGTGGCCACAAGCACCGGCCAGATCGTCTGGCGGATCGATGGCATAACCGCGACGGCGGGTCTGCTGGGCGGTGCCAGCCCGGCGGCAAGCGGTGGGCTTGTGGTTCTGCCATTCGCGTCAGGCGAAGTGATCGGTGCCCAATTGGCGACGGGTCGCCGCGCCTGGAGCGCTGTGCTGGGCGGTGCTCGGCGCGGTCTCGCGCGGTCGTCGATATCGGACGTCACAGGCGATCCTGTGATCGCAGGCCGTCTGGTGGTGACCGCCAACCAGTCCGGGCGGATGGTGGCAATCGATGGACAGACCGGGCGTCGGGGTTGGACCCGGTCGGTCGGGTCGATGGGCCCGATCTGGGTTGCTGGGGACTCGCTCTATGTGGTCAGTGACGATGCCACGTTGCAGCGGCTTTCCCTGTCAAACGGAGCGACGATCTGGAGCACGGAACTGCCCGCCTTCGAAGACATGGAAGATCGCGAGGATCCGATTGCGTATTCAGGACCGGTTCTTGCCGGGGGAAATCTTCTGGTCACGGACACGCTTGGCACGTTTCACAGTTTCGACCCTGAAACAGGGGCACCCGGCGCAACTGTAGACTTGAGCAGCGGGACGACCACTGGTGCTGTGGTTGCATCGGGATCGGTCTATGTGCTGTCCGGCGATGGAACGCTCCAAGCTTTTCGCTAAGCCGTCACGCGTCGTTCGAAGTCTCCGCGTCGGACGCTGGCCCGAACCAGATCACCATATCGCCTGACCGCGGCTTAGGCCCGCTTGCCTTGTCGACGAACTGCACGACACCGCGCCGGACGAGAGCGACGGCCTCGGCCTTTTCGTGCGGGCGGTTTTCGAGACTTTCTGCGATTGATGCTTCATCGATCGGGATAGTCGAAAACTTCCATCCACGAGCCATGCGCATCTGAAGCACGTCGATCTCAGCTCCGGACTCTAGAAGTGTGCGACCGCCGAGCGACGCTGGAAGGTCATGATCTCCTTCCGAGACTTCGTGCCTGCCGACCTGAAAGACGCGGTCACGGCCCATCTCGGCGCCAACATCCGTACAGACAAGTGCGTTGTAATCGTCATTGTCGCTCGCCGCGATCAAGGTTCCGTATCGGGAGAGATCAATTGCGTGTTCCGCTGCTTCTGAAAGCAACTCGCCGTACCAGGTGGGCAGCCCCGCCGCACGCGCCGGTCCGAGCCGATGCCAGTTGCGATCGACCATCATGACCGGGACTGCGGCCTCACGGAGTGTTTCGGCAAGGCCGATGGTCCATTTGCCACCACCCAGGATGATCACACCTGGTGGCTCCTTCGAGGTAAGACCCAGGGTTCGAGCCAACGGCGCCATCGTGAACCCATGGACCACGACCGTCGCCGCAACAAGGGCGAACGCAAGTGGCGCGAGTTGAGCGCCATCTGCGATACCGATCTCGATCAACCGCTCTCCAAAGAACCCCGAGACCGCGACGGCGACGACACCGCGCGGAGCCACCCATGCGACAAAGCCGCGTTCCGGAATTGTCAAAGCGGTTCCGATCAAGGATGGCATGACCGCAAGAGGACGCGCGATCACCATGATAACAAGGACAAACGCGACAGCGTGCCAGTCCAGCGACAGGATCATGGCAGGGTCGAGCGTCGCGGCGAGGATGACAAAGACACCCGATACCAGCAGAACTGTGATGTGTTCCTTGAAGCGTTTCAACTCATCAAGTGATGGAAGACGCGCATTTGCAATCGTCACGCCCATGACGGTGACGGCGAGCAACCCGCTTTCATGCAAGACCATGTCGGTTGCGGCGTACACACCCAGAACGCTGGCAAACAGGATGGGTGCTTTCATGTACTCCGGCACCTGACCGCGTCGGAATGACCGGGTGACGAGTCTTCCGGTGGCGTAGCCCGCAAGGCTGGCGACCGCGATGCCGAGCCCCATGTGACCTGCCGCGGTGACGAGATGATCTCCTTGTAAAGCAATGATAATTTCGAACGCCAGGACAGCGAAGAGCGCACCGGTCGGGTCGTTGACGATTGCCTCCCAACGCAGGGTTGACGCTGTTCGGGTCGAAAGCCGCGCCTGGCGCAGTAGCGGCATGATCACGGTTGGGCCGGTCACGACAAGGATGCCGCCGAAGATCGCTGAGGTTGCGAAATCCAGTCCCGCCACCCAGTGCGCGGCTGCGGTGTTGAACGCCCATCCCAGCACAGCCCCAACCGTACACAGCCGCTTCACGGCGGGAGCGGCATCCCGTAACTCTCTGAAATTCAGTGTTAAACCGCCTTCAAACAGGATCAGCGCGACAGCGACAGCGATTATCGGGCCAAACAGGTCGCCAAAATCTGTGCGCGGATCGAGGATGCCGGTCACCGGCCCCGCGAGGATGCCCGCCGTCAACATGAAGACGATCGCGGGCATGTGCAGACGCACCGCCAACCACTGCGATCCGACACCGAGCAGGCCGATCATCGCGAAGGTTAGCGTGAGGTTGTCCATTCCGATTAAAGCGCCCCCGACGCCGCGTGCGCTGTTCTGCGAGGAATACCGCATTGATACCGCAAACGTATTCCTTCGATACCGCAAACGTATGCATCTCGTACCAACGCGAAGTCGGGTGGATAGGTTAACACGCCGCCGGGTGTCATGCGTCGCTGCGCAACTCGCGGCGCATGATCTTGCCGGTCGCGGTCATCGGCAGCCGGTCTATCCATTCAACTGCGCGCGGGGCAACATGGGGCGAAAGCCGCTCACGAACATGCAGCTTCAAGGCATCCGCCAGATCCGGATCGCCGTTGCGGCCATCGGCCAGCACGACGAAGGCTTTGACGACTTCTGTGCGAACCGGGTCCGGTACTCCGATACAGGCGGACATGGCGACGGCCGGGTGGCGGTTCAGACAGTCCTCGATCTCGGACGGGCCAATCCGGTAGCCAGACGAGGTGATCACATCATCGGTGCGTGAGGCGAACCAGAAGTAGCCATCGGCGTCGACCCGCCCTTCGTCGCCTGTCAGGATGTAACGATGGCCGTCCGACGCGATCATGAACTTCTCGGCAGTTTTCTCTGGATTCTTCCAGTACTCGAGGAACATCGATGGAGCGCCCGCTCGGACTGCGATTTCTCCCTCTTCGTCCGTGTCGGCGAGTGTCGCATCCTCGCGCAGGATCACGACATGTTTGCCGGGGATCGGCTTACCCATCGATCCCGGGCGCACGGGCAGAATCGCAGAATTGCAGCCAAGCACGGGGTTGACCTCGGTCTGGCCATAGAACTCGTTGATCGTCAAATCTAGTGCTTCGCGACCCCAATCGAGCGTTGCCGCGCCCAGGCTTTCGCCGCCGGAGGCGACCGAACGAAGCCGGTGTCGGAAGCGTTGGGGAGCCTCAACCTGCCGCATCAGTTTCAGAGCAGTCGGCGCCAGGAATGAATTGGTCACGCCCTGATCGACGATCAGTTGAAACGCGCGTTCAGGGTCGAAGCGGTCAAAGCGACAGGCGATCAGCGGCACGCCAAAGCGAAGAGCCGGAAGCATGATGTTGCCAAGTCCGCCCAGCCATGCCCAGTCAGACGGAGTCCAGATCCGATCGCCGGGTTCCGGAAAGAAGTTGTGCACGATCTGGGTGGCGGGGACGTGCCCGGGCAGGACGCGGTGCCCGTGCAGTGCGCCTTTGGGCGGCCCGGTGGTGCCGGACGTGTAACAGATGAACGCTGGATCGTCGGGGCCTGTGCGCACCAGCGGGCACGCATCGCTGGCCTGATCCATGGCGTCCGAAAGGCTCGCCGCACAATCGCCCGCGCCGTCCATGTTCCAGACCGTTGCAAGGTCTGGCAGATCCGCGCGGATCGCTGCGATCTTGGACAGGTTCGCGGCGTCTGTCACAACGGCCTTGGCGCCTGAGTTCTCGAGCCTGTAGCGCAGGCCGTCCTCTCCGAACAGCGTGAACAGCGGTACGACAATGGCACCGATGCGATAGGCGGCGAGATGGCAAAGTGCTGTCTCCGGGACTTGAGGCAGCAGCACTCCGACGCGGTCGCCGCGGCTGATCCCATGGGCGAGGAACACATTGGCCAAGCGCGAGGAAAGCCGCTGCAGGTCGCGGAACGTGTACTCGCGGGTGCCGTTCTCCCGGACATGCACCAGCGCCAACCGATCGGGATCGGCCCGTGCCCACTTTTCGCAGGCATCCCATGCGATGTTGTAGTCGTTGGGAAGATCCCAGTGGTGGGTGGCACGAACCGCCTCCCACGTATCGGCACGCGTGATTTCGGCCATCAAGCCGCCTTGGAACCCAGCGCCGTCAGCACGCGCGCCCAGGATCGGGCCCCTTTGGTGAAGCTGCGCAGGTCATACTTTTCGTTCGGCGAGTGAAGATTGTCGTCTTCCAACCCGAAGCCGATCAGGAGCGAGTCCATACCAAGGCGGTTCTTCAACTCTCCCACCACAGGGATCGAGCCGCCGCAGCCAATGAACGCAGCCTCCTTACCCCATTCCTCGGTCAGCGCTTGGCGGGCTTGTTCAAACGCCGGGTCCTCCAGCGGCATAACGGTGGCCACTCCCCCGCCGCGCAAATTGAAACTGACCGAGCAGTCGGCGGGCAGTCGGTCTTCGACGAATGCCTTGAACTTGGTGATGATGTCTTCGGGCTGCTGGTCGCCGACCAGGCGGAAAGAGACCTTGGCGTGCGCCTCGGCAGGGATGACCGTCTTGAAGCCCGAGCCGATATAGCCGCCCCAGATCCCGTTCACCTCGGCGGTGGGGCGCGACCAGACGTGCTCCAGCGCGGAGTAGCCGTGCTTGCCCCAAGGCTCGGAAAGGCCGACATCGCCCAGGAACTGCGCGTGCGAGAAGCCTAGCGCATCCCACTGAGCCTTGATCTCGGTCGGCAGTTCCGGGACGCCGTCGTAGAAGCCGGGGATGGTGATGCGTCCATCGTCGTCATGCATTGCCGACAAGATGCGGGTGATTACATGGATAGGGTTGGCCGCTGCCCCGCCATACATGCCGGAATGCAAATCGCGAGAGGCAGCGTGGACGGTCAGTTCGCAGGCGGTGTTGCCACGCAGCATCGTGGTGATCGCCGGTGTGTTAGGGTCGAACATGCCTGTGTCGCAGATCAAGGCGATGTCCGCTTTCAACTCATCGCGGTTGGCTTCCATGAAAGGGGGCAGGGATTCGCCGCCCGACTCCTCCTCACCCTCCAGCAGGACCGTGACCTTGCACGGTAGGGCGCCGGTCACCTGCTTGAGCGCGCGGCATGATTCCACGAACGTCATGGTTTGACCCTTGTCATCCGAGGTCCCGCGCCCGTGCATCATCTGGGTGCCGTCGGGGCGGGTGATGAGTTTCGGCTCGAACGGGGCGCCGTTGGTCCAAAGATCGAGAGGGTCGACTGGCTGCACGTCGTAGTGACCATAGAACAGCACGTGCGGAGCGCCGTCCGGCCCGTCATGGTGGCCGCCGACGATCGGGTGGCGCGGCGTGTCGGCAACGCGTGCCGTGAAGCCGATGCCTTCGAGATCGTCGCGATGCCACTCGGCTGCCGTCCGGCAATGGTCGGCATAGGCCGGGTCGGTCGAAACCGAAGGAATACGCACCAGATCGAACAAACGCGCGATCGCGTTGTCCGTGTCGGCGTCGAGTTGGTCGAGAACGGCGGTCAGATCGGTCATGAGAGCCTCTACTGGACGGGAAGGCGTTATTCGGTGTCCGCCGCAGCTTTGACCGTGGCGAAAGTGTTGGAGACGACTTCCTGCAGGATCTGCCGGAACAGATCGCCGGAGAGGTCCTGCATGGCGCGCCCGGCATCGGTGCGCAGGGATGCATATTTTTCGGTATGAGGCGAGAGCTGCGCATCCGCGGCCAGTGACAACATCTCGTCATCGGTCAGCAGCGGCGTCCACGCCAGCGCCATATTGCGCCGCCAGGCGTCGCCGTGGCGGTCAATAGCTGCGTCAATCTCGGCGTTGAAGATCTGTTCCGTCAGACGCCCGTTGACCTGGCCCAGCATCATCATCGTCTCGGTCCGGGCGCCGACACGGCTGAGCATGCCCGAAAGCTGATTGTCCGAGAACTGGCCGACGAACGCCAGCGCGGCCTCGGAGGGTTCGGCTTTAGTAGTGTCCTCGGCGGCGTGCGTCACGTGGGCCGCGCATAGCACAAAGCTGAACAAGGCAGCGAAGAAAAGTCTAACCACGGGTTATCCAACCTCCTCCTAGAACACGCGACCCGTCCGGATCATAGAAGACGCAGGCCTGACCGGGAGCAACACCTTCCTCGGGCGTGAGAAGTTCAACCTCGGCGCCCATTTCGCGCGGATGGATGCGGGCAGGTACGGGCGGGCGCGTCGCGCGAACCTTCACAACGACGTCATGCCCGCCGTCTGACGCATCGCCAAACGCGCCATCACCGATCCAGTTGATATCGCCAATTGGCACGGTGCGGGTCGCGAGCGCTTCGCGTGGGCCGACGATTACCTGATGTTTCTCCGCGTCGAGCTTGACGACATAGAGCGGCTCGCCACCGCCAATGCCCAGCCCACGGCGCTGCCCGATCGTGTAGTTGATAATGCCAGTATGGTCTCCGAGCACGCGACCATCGAGGTGGACGATGTCACCGGGGCGGTCGGCGCCTGGGCGCAGCTTGCGAATGACGTCGGCATAGCCACCCGAGGGTACAAAGCAGATGTCTTGGCTGTCCGGCTTATCAGCAACCGTCAGACCGAATTCCGTAGCCATTGCACGGGTTTCCGCCTTTGTTCTCAGATGCCCCAGCGGGAACCGCAGGTAGTCGAGTTGTTCGCGGGTGGTCGAGAACAGGAAATAGGACTGATCGCGCTCTGGGTCGGCCGCGCGGTGCAACTCGGCGCCCGTCGGGCCGTCGAAACGCTGGATGTAGTGTCCAGTCGCAAGGCAGTCCGCATCCAGATCGCGCGCCGTCTCAAGCAAGTCGCGGAATTTCACGCGCTCGTTGCAGCGAATGCAGGGAATCGGCGTCGCACCGGCCAGATACTGATCAGCGAATTCGTCCATGACCGATTCCCGGAACCGGCTTTCGTAGTCCAACACGTAATGCGGGAATCCCATCGTCTCGGCCACGCGGCGGGCATCGTGAATATCGCGGCCCGCGCAACATGCGCCCTTCTTGGCCAGTGCTGCGCCGTGATCGTACAGCTGCAAGGTGATTCCGACCACGTCATAGCCTTCGGCTGTCAAGCTGGCGGCGACAACAGAACTATCGACGCCGCCCGACATCGCGACGACGACACGTGTCTTTTCGGGGCATTTGGCGAAGCCCAGGCTGTTGGCCTGCGCCGAAATGGGATCGCTCATGGTTTCAATCACTGAATTTGTGCTCCGAATCAGGAAAAGTCCAAACCTTCATTTCCCTTTAATAGCAGTAGTATAGCGTCCTTTCTTGTGAGACGAAAGTAAGTGTGGGGGGTTCCATGCGAAGCGACGATACAACATCGTTCGTCGTCGGACCAGACGGCGAACGTATGACCATTGCTGACCTGCCTGCGCCGGATACGCGCAGATGGGTACCGCGACGCAAAGCGCGCGTAGTCGCCGCCGTAGAGGGCGGACTGATCTCGGAGGAAGCCGCCTTCGAGCGTTATCAGATCACGGCTGAAGAGTACGATACCTGGAAAGCGGCCATGTCTCGTTTCGGAATGCGCGGGCTTTGCGTCACCAAAATAAATCACGTTCGCTCAACCTCAGAATGAGTTTGAGAGAACAATTCGTGTATGGTAACTATCCGTTTACCCCTTAGCGTTAACCATCGTTCAGTGGAGTAGCCAAGGCGCAAACGGAGTACCCCATGCGGATTCTGTTGATAGAAGATGATCCCTCAACCGCCGAGAGCATTGAACTGATGCTCAAGAAAGCGGACTTGAATACCTACGTCACCGATTCTGGTGAGGAAGGGATCGAGTTGGCGAAGCTGTACGACTACGATCTTTTGATCCTCGACCTTTCGCTGCCGGACATCGACGGGTACGAAGTGCTCCGAAAGTTGCGGATGGGCCGGATCGATACACCTACCTTGATCCTTTCGGGGATGGACGGTGCCGATAACAAGATCAAGGGGTTCGGTTGCGGCGCGGATGACTACCTGACGAAACCTTTCAATCGGGAAGAGTTGGTGGCACGCATCCACGCGATCGTGCGGCGGTCCAAAGGACGCGCTCAATCGATTATCCGCACAGGTAAGATCGCGGTGAATCTCGATGCGAAGACCGTCGAGGCCAACGGCCATCCGGTGCATCTGACCGGCAAAGAGTACCAGATGCTCGAATTGCTCAGTCTGCGGAAGGGATAGACCCTCACAAAGGAAATGTTCCTGAACCACCTTTACGGCGGTATGGACGAACCGGAAGTGAAGATCATCGATGTCTTCATCTGCAAGCTGCGCAAGAAGCTGGCGCTCTCGACCGGTGGCGCCAACTATATCGAGACAGTTTGGGGACGTGGTTACGTCCTGCGTGATCCGGTCGAAGAGGTCGCCTGACCGGGTCAGCGGTGAGACTTAAGGTCTCGCAAAGCTTGTGCTAGGCAGCGTTAGCACTGCGACAAGCGACCTAAGCACAAAACTCTTCTGTTCCCAGAAAGCGACTGTCGAACTGCGTCTCAAGCCTTTGCTGGCTCAGACGCAGAGACGAACGCGAGCTTTGCTCTAGGGCTTAAGCGTCCGTCGACTCAGGCTCGGCGACGGCAGTCTTCGCAGCGGGTTTGCTCGCACGCCGATCGCCAGCCTCGCCAAGGGGATCTTCCTGGCGCTGAACTGAACCTTCGAAGTGCGCACCGCTCTCAATGGCGATCGTCTTGTGGACGATATCGCCCTCGACTTTTGCGGAAGACGTCAGTCTCACTTTCAGCCCGCGCACCCTGCCGATTACACGACCGTTGACGACGACATCGTCGGCAATCACTTCGCCCCGGATCGTAGCACTTTCGCCGACGGTGAGCAGATGCGCCCGCACGTCCCCTTCGATCGTACCTTCGATCTGGATGTCGCCTGAGGACGTGACGTTACCCTTGATCGTCAGATCGCTCGAGAGCAGCGAGGGTGACGGCTTCGCCTTAGGTTGAAACGCGGGTGTTGGGGACGGAGAATCTGCTTTGCTCGCTACTGCAGCGCCAGCGGTGGACGGCGCCGGCGACGCATCGTCTGTCTTGGACGCTGGTGGTGTGTCGCTGATTTTGCTCTTAGAGAACATTCCGTGCAGCCTTTATGAATTTGTTCGGGTTCACTGGTTTGCCGTCGATCCGGACCTCGTAGTGCAGATGGGTTCCGGTACTCCTGCCCGTACTCCCCATATCCGCTATACGCTCGTCGCGCGCAACCCGTTGACCGACCTTCACACGACTCTTGCTCAGGTGAGCATAAACTGTTTCGAACCCAAAGGCATGTCGAATCTTCACGACAATCCCGTAGCCGCGCTGGCGGCCCGAAAAGCTCACAACACCTTCGCCGGTCGAATAAATCGCCGTGCCGCGAGGCGCGGCAAAGTCAACGCCGTTGTGCATCCGGTAAGACCGCCGGAGCGGATCACGCCGCGGTCCGAAGCCCGATGTCAGGCGCGCGCCCCGGGTCGGCATTCCGAAGGGCAGTCGATCGATCGCAATGCGCATAAGGCTCATGCGCTCGAGGTCATTCATCAGTGCTGCGACGCGCTCGCCGGACTCCACTTCGCTGCGGTCGTCAGAGTCTTCGGGGGCCGGATCATCGATCGGGCCCCCTCCGCGTCCGGTGAAGTCGCGCTTGGTCTGCTTCAGAATCCCGTCAAGATTGACAGAGGATCCAACAAACAAGTCGTTGAGCGCCGTCAGGCTGGTTTTTGTTGCATCTTCGAGCTGCGCGACGAGGTGTTTCTGGCGGTTCTCCCAATCCCCGATCTCGCCCTCAAGCAGCGTGACCCGTTCGTCCAGCTCCTGCGCACGAGACTTTTGGCCGTCGCGTTCGGCGATCACGGTCGACATGGTCTTGGCAAAGGTCCGCATCGTATGCGTATGCGTGTCGTGCGATCGTTCAGCCTCTGCAAGTCTCAGGCGCAGCGCAATCGCTTCGTCCTGCAATTGCGCCATCAACTCTTCGGCCTTACCGCGTTTGGCGACGATCGCTTCGAACTCGTTCCGCAGCCCCGCGAGTTCGGTTGTCGCTGCTGAAAGACGCGCAGTGGTTTCAACAAGCAGTTCCTGCTTTCCGCTCAACTCGTCTGTGACGGCGTCGCCGCGCAGGTTCGAGCGATTGAGTTCTTCCTCCAGAAGACGCTGTTGTTGGCGCAAGGCGCTCAACTGGATCTCATAGACTTCCTGTTGCGCATCTAGACGGTTTTCGGCTGTTCGTCCGTCCATGGCCTTGTCGACGAAAGCCGCGGATGTGAATGCGCACCAGCCGATCAAGGCGATACAAAGCGTGCTCATTCCCGCTTGTGATATCGGGCTAAGCGTCCAATATCGTGTCCCGGCGTCGGATCGCACGTAAATGCGACGTTCCGGGAAGGCGCCTGAAAGACGCTGATTAATCGAATAGAAAACGCCGCCCGCCATCAAAAGTCCCTCGAAGGTCGCCCGTCTGCCCATATTCTGCGAGTCGCGCCGCAGATTTTTCGTTAATGCGTCCTTTATGCAACTCCTAGTGCCCGCCCCACGTTGGCGCAACAGTTTTCGAGCCGTTCCTGCCCGTTTTTGTGTCGCAGATCGTCCGATCTGCGAGAGCAACGATTACGCGGCGCCACGAATTCAATAAACAGCCTGAGATGTGGAAAGCGGCCAGTAGAAATCCATCGGAATTCCAGCTTCGGCGCGCTTCTCTTCGTTGAAGGGCGGTTTCAAGTCGCTGCGGAAATATTTGCGAACAAGCTCATGGAAAGTCGTCTTGGGATCGACATCCTTGCGTCCACACAGAAAATGGAACCACTTCGATCCGTATGCAACGTGTCCGACTTCCTCGGCATAGATCGCGCTGAGGGCAGAGACGCTGTCTTCATCATTCGCCTTCTTGAAGATCTCGATCATGCCGGGCGTGACATCGAGACCGCGCGCCTCGAGAACCATCGGAACGATTGCGAGGCGAGCCATTAGATCCTGAGATGTGTCGTGCGCTGCCTGCCACATTCCCGAATGTGCATCCAGCGCACCATAGTTTGACCCGAGAGCCTGGAGTCGTTCGGCGACCAAGCCGAAGTGCTTGCTCTCTTCATCCGCAGCCCGCACCCAGTCGTCGAAGAACCCAAGCGGCAGCGGCGTCTCTGAAAAACGCGCGACAATGTCCCAATGCAGATCGACTGCATTCAGTTCGATATGCGCCACCGCATGAAGCAGGGCGATGCGCCCGGCCGGTGTGCCTGGGCGGCGACGCGGCACGTCGCGCGGCGATTTCAACACTGGGTGGGCTGGGCGTGCCGGGAAATCGGGCGGCGACGCGACGCCGAGTTTGATCGGATCTCCTCGGTCGCGCGCCGTTTGCCATTCGGTCGCGACCTTTCGGCTAAGGCTGGTTTTCTCGACCGGGTCGGATGTCCGAAGAATACTCTCCGCAGCCGGGGCCAGCCCTTTTTCTATCAGCAGGGTCAAAGGGCGCGGACTGCGTCCAGGACAGCCTCGGCATGGCCCGGAACCTTCACTTTGCGCCAAGCCTCGCGCAGGACACCTTCGCCATCGATCAGAAACGTCGAACGCTCGATACCCATCGACTTCTTGCCGTACATGTTCTACTCAACCCACGACCCGTAGGCCTCGATCACAGAACCGTCCTCGTCCGAGAGAAGCGTGACCTTCAGTTCGTGCTTGGCGATGAACTTTTCATGCTTGGCGACGGTGTCCTTTGACAAACCAAGGATGACTGCTCCGGCGGCGTCGAAATCAGCGAGATGCTCGGTAAAGGCGATGGCTTCCTTGGTGCAGCCGGGCGTGTCGTCCCGCGGGTAGAGATAGAGGACAACTGCCTTTCCTTTCAGATTCGTAAGCGAAACGGTGCGTCCACCATCTGCGGGTAATGAAAAGTCGGGTGCGGGTTTGCCGATTTCTGGAAGTGTCATTGCGGGTGCCTCCTAAAGCCGCGTTGTTTGCTGTCGCGAAGGCAAGCGCTCTTGTGCGGGATGTCAAGGTTAACGACGGCATTTCCGAAACCTTGAGCGAGCATGATTGGCTCGGGTTAGGTCCGCGACGACCAGTCGACCATGGGTTGGGATCGGCAGTTGTCGCCAAATTTTTCATTGGGCGACGAAAGAAAGCGGTTGAAAGTCTTCAAGCTAAGATCAAAACGAAGACTGGGATCAGAGCGTTGCCCAAGCTTCGAGACAGCTGAGATGCAAGGCGCGACGTTACAGCGCCTCGTCGTCTGTCCAAACGTTGCGTTCGTTTTAGTTGTGGAGTTCCCCCGGTTTCTGTGGACAGCTATAGGCTTACAGTTTGAAGCCCTCCGGGGTTGGTTCTTTCGTATTCGACCGGTGACTTGTAGCCAAGCGCCGAATGGCGTTGGGCCGGATTGTACCATCCTTCGATGAACGT
>JBHJIZ010000127.1:0-12462 GCA_050043005.1 Paracoccaceae bacterium | reverse complement strand
TTCTACGCCCGGCTTGTCCGTGGAGACGTCACCATCGATCGCGGAGACCACGCCGTCTTCTGACCCGTGCGCAATTGCACTCGGAAACAGCGCGCCCCCGATTACTCGCTACTGCGATGGGTTAACTTTGCGTCAGTTGCTTTCGTCCACCTGCATGGGGAGGAATTGCAGATCGGAAGCCGAAGGGTCGAATGCTGCGTAACGGCACGGATGACCGCCCTTTGCCGAGCCTGAGAAACGCGGACCGGGACGAGGCCGAAGCCTGGTAGGGCCTGCAAAACGGCACGCTTGCGTTCCGTATCATGGCATGTAGCGTTTGCTACATCTTTCCAAGGCCAGTCCTGAGAGAATTCGGACATGAACACCTGTGAGCACGGTCAACGGACGAAAACAAGAAATCACCGGATACTTCGGAGTTATCTTGCGTTCAGGCGGCGTGCACGGAGGGACATAACACTTTTCAACCGAAGGAAGGGAAACTGACATGACCGACAAGGTGAAACCCGAGGCGATTTCTGACGACGAACTGGACGTTGCAAGCGGCGGGGTCGAGCGCACTACGATGAACTACGAGAAGATCGAATGGACTTATCATCGGCAGTCAACCGCTGCGGCACGCGGTAGCAAGGGTGGGAAAGTCGAGACGACATGGAAGATCGAGGAAGGCGAAAAATAACGCTTTCCGTGCTGACCATGAATTCGCAAGGTCACAATGAAAACAGGACGAGGAGAAGACTATGACCGATCTGAAAGCACCTGAGTCGATTGCCGACAGTGACCTTGACAAGATCGAGGGAGGTTATGGTGGCGGCGCTATGGGTGATGAACCGGCCATGATCAGAGATGCAAAGAATCCTGGCAAGAAGGACGGGATCACGATGAAGAACCCGTCCGAAAAGGGTGTTTTGTCGAGTCTTCAAACGGGCTGATCGGTCTACCTAGCCACACAAGTTACCGTTTCTCGAACAAGCCGCGTGTTGCGATTTGCGCAAGTGTCGATTGATCGCGCGGCCTTCAGATCCGATAGATGGCACCTTTTTTGCGGGCGGGCGAGTGGACGCGAACATAAGTGCGAACACGTACAACGCCCGAAAAGCTGTCCTGTTTGCGGTGCGCATTGCAAGGCCGCAAGCGCACGGACCTAGAGAATTCTCAATCAAGCTAATTCGGCCTGGCGTCGCGAATGTGCGACAACATAGGAACATAGATCACGTGATCTGATTCAGTCAGAACAGCAAGTGCTCTAGGCGCCGTAAAAATCTGCTTGCCCGAAAAATTGCGCTGGCATAGCTCCCATGCTGGTCGGGACACGGGGGCAGGTATGGCAACGCGCGGACACTGCTTCTGCGGCAAGACCCGATGGGTATTTGACGGCGAAGTGACTTGGGCCTGCTACTGCCATTGCGACGATTGCCGTCGCAACTGCTCGGCGCCGGTGGTTGCCTGGCTCGGCGTGCCGCTTCGATCCTTCGCATGGGCAGGGCAAGCTCCTAGAACGCTGGAAAGCTCGAAAGGCGTGAAACGTCACTTCTGCGCGACCTGCGGAGCGCCGATGGGTTTCGAGGCCGATCACTATCCCGGCGGTATGCACCTCTATGCAGCATCGCTGGAAGATCCGAATGTTTTTTATCCGACTTTCCATGTGAACTGGGAAAGCAAGCTGCCCTGGCTTCAGATGAACGACAATCTGCCGAAGTATGAAGGGACGCTGCTGCATCAGCCGCGCGATCTGCGGGACTATGACGGCAGCTAGTACCGGATGAACCGCTCAACGCCTACCAGGTGCGCGTGGATGGCATTGATCAGGTGAACATTATCCTGCGCAAACTTTGTCCACCTAAGCTCCTCGCGTAAGCGCGCCGTCGCAGTCGCCATGCTTTCGGATGAATGTCCTCGTCGCGGTCCTCAGTGGCAGCAGCCCTTGCCAAGCGTGTCCAAGCGCGGGTCTCTGCCACGGGGTGACGCTGGCATCGGCATACAATCCCTGCAACGACCGCGCGTCGTACAGCCGAACGCGTGTTCATTGAAGCTCGCTGCGGTGGCGCGTGGCCGCCCCTGGCTGTGTGCCTTCGCGCCGACGCGCCGCGCGGTGACGCGGTCCCGATGCCCAGTCGCCAGTCTCACGGCCCGCATGATCCGCAAGGGAAGAGCGCGCGTCACCCCGGTACTGGTTCTCGTCACAGCAGCATCAGCGCTGCGAGGCCAAGAAACGCAAGAAACCCAATGACATCAGTAACGGTGGTCACGAATGCGCCCGAGGCGAGTGCCGGGTCCGCGCCCAGCCGGTCCAACCCGATCGGGATCAGAATACCCGCCAGTCCCGCGGCAAGCATGTTGATGATCATCGCCAGACCGATGACCACGCCCAGCATCGGTTCGGAGAACCAGAGATAGGCGATCAGCCCCATGATCAGTGCGAAAACCACGCCGTTGCCCAGGCCCACCAGCGCCTCGCGCATGACGACACGCGCGGCGTTCGTGGCGGTCAGGTCGCGCGTCGCCAATGCGCGCACGGCCACGGTCAGTGACTGTGTGCCGCCATTGCCACCCATCGAGGCAACGATCGGCATCAGCACGGCCAGCGCCACAAGCTGGCTGATCGCTCCGTCAAACATGCCGATCACGATCGAGGCGAGTATCGCCGTGAACAGGTTTACCGCAAGCCAGGGAAAGCGGCGTTTCGTGATCTCCCAGACCTGATCCGAGATTTCTTCGTCCCCGACACCGCCCAGCCGTTTGATATCTTCCTCGGCCTCGTCATCCAGCACTTCCATCGCGTCATCGATGGTGATGACGCCGATCAGACGGCCGTTCTGATCGACGACGGGTGCCGAGACGAGATGGTACTGGTTGAACGCGTAGGCCACGTCTTCCTGCGGCTCATCGGCGTCCAGTGTCCGAAATTCCTCATGCATCAAGGCACTTAGGACAACCGGTCTGCGCGCACCCATGATCGAGGACAGCGGCACGGTGCCGACCGGCTTGCCGGCCACGTCGACAATGATCACGTCATAGAACTGCTCCGGCAGATCCTCCGAGGCCCGCATGAAGTCGATCATCTGGCCGACCGTCCAGAACGGCGGCGCCTTCACCAGCTCGCGCTGCATAAGGCGCCCGGCCGAATTCTCGGGATAGGTCAGCGAGGTTTCGATCGCCTGCCGGTCAGCCGGCTCAAGTGCCTCCAGGATCTCTTTCTGATCGCTCTCGTCCAGGTCCTCGACCAGATAGACGGCGTCGTCGGTCTCCAGTTCGGCGACGGCTTCGGCGACCTGTTCTGGCTCCAGGATATCCAGGACATCGTCCCGGACGCCTTCCTCCAACTCGACCAGGACCTCGTTGTCGATATCCTCCCAGCCCAAATCGATGATGAGTTTTCGGTCTTCGGCGGGGATCTGTTCGAAAAGGTCGGCGATGTCCGCGGCGTGCAGATCCTCGAGCAGCTTCAGCAGGATCGGCTTGGCGCCACCGCGTGCCGCCGCGACGATCGCCACCACTGTGTCTCGGTCAAGCTCGTACTCGTCATCGCGCGGGTCTTCGCGGGCTTGCTCGGGCTGCGTGTCGGCCATGTCCGCCTCGGCTGTTGTCTTATCGGTCTGTTTCCGCGCAAGCGCATGAAATCCCATCGATCTGCGATCTGGAAACAAAAAAATTCATCGTCTATTGCTATGGCGCAGGACAGCAAGTCTTTGGCGCCCGTGGCGGTGCGCGATGCGATTGGATGTAGAATGTCGGAAACGCAGGCGGTTAAGCCCCCGCAGGCTGAGCAAGCCACGGGAACGAAAATGTCTCTTAAGGAGGCCTTCGAGACCGCTGTAAAGCTGCACCGGGAGAACAAGCTGGACGAGGCGGCGGCGCTCTACCGTCTGTGTCTTCAGAACAATCCGATGAGCGCCACGGCATGGACGAATTATGGTGCCTTGTTGCGTCGCCAACAGAGTTACGCCGAAGCCTGTGCCGCGCACCGAAAAGCGATCGAGATCGACCCAAACCTTGTCAACGCGCGCTCCAACCTGGCGAATGCGCTCTGCGATCTTGGTGAGGCCGAGGAAGCTGTCGCGATCCGGCGCAAGCTTTGCGAGGAGTTTCCCGACGACGTGATGCGTGTGCGGGATCTGGCAATCGCCCTGCGCGGATGCTGGGGCAATCGCGAGGCGGTCGACGTGATCGATGCGCTCGATGCCGATGGCCGGATGGACGAGAACTGCCAACTGCAAAGATCCCTGGCGCACCTCATGCTCGGGAACTATGCTGAGGGCTTCCGGGATTTCGAGGCACGATACTCCGGCGACGAAGTCTCGTTGCCCCAGGATGCGCCATGGCCCCGCTGGTTGGGCGAACCCATCGAGGGTAAATCGATTGTCATCCTGCCCGAGCAAGGTTTTGGCGACGCGATCCTGATGGCGCGGTTTCTACCCAGACTGAGAGAGATGAACCCGGCCAAAGTATCGATGGTGGTCAAACCTCCCCTGCAGCGGCTGTTCGCCAAGATCGACGGGCTGGACGAAATGCTGGCGGGCGCGAGCAAAAGCGCGAAGTACGATTACTACACGCCGAACATGAGCTTGCCGCACCTTGTTGGTATGCCTGAGAAGCAGCCACCGGCTCTGCCGCGCCTCCATATCCCCGAGGATAGCCGTGCGCGGGCACAGAAGCTGGTGAAGCCCTATGCCAAGCGGTTCAAGATCGGCATTGTCTGGACGGGAAGTTTGACCTACCGCGCTAATCACAGACGCTCGACGACGCCCGAAAGCTTCATTGGCCTCGCGCAGGTGCCCGGCTTGCAGTTGTTCAGTCTCTACAAGGGAGATGCGCACGAGGCCTTCTCTAAGTCCGGGATGTCCGGGCTGATCGTCGATGCCTGTGGCCATGACCGGGACTTCGCCGACACGGCGGCCATCATTGACGAGATGGACATGATGATCACGACCGACACCGCAGTCGTCCATGTCGCGGCATCGCTTGGTAAGCCTGTCTGGAACCTGCTGACCTATGAGGGTTTCTGGCTGTACGGATCGGGCGACACGACTCCCTGGTATCCGTCGATGCGGTTGTTCCGGCAGAAGACGTCCGGAGAATGGCCAGAGTTGTTCGACCGTGTCGAAGCCGCGTTGCGCCAGCATTTGGAGACGCAGAGTTGACCGGGACGGTTACGATCGAGATCGCGCCGGGCGAGTTGATCGACAAGATCACGATCTTAGAGATCAAGACCGAAAACATTTCCGACCCTGCCAAGCTTGAGAACGTTCGGGTCGAGCTTGAAACGCTCCGGGCATCGCGCGATGCGGCGATCGTACCGTCCGAGGAGATGGCCCGACTGACTTACGAGTTGCGAGAGGTCAACCAGACCCTTTGGACGATCGAGGACGACATCCGCGACTGTGAAAGGGATGGCGATTTCGGTGAGAAATTCGTCGAACTTGCAAGATCCGTCTACAAGACCAACGACAGGCGTGCAGCCTTGAAGCGCAAGATCAACGTGGCGCTCGGCTCCCGGCTGGTTGAAGAAAAATCCTACCAGCCCTACGCATAAGTCCTCAGGCCCGGATTGCGCGGGTCAAAGCAGCTTCAATCTCATCGGCGAGAGCGATGCGCTCTTCCGGTGCGAGAAACGCACCAAGCTCAATAATGCGTCCTCCGCCCGAGAGCGTCAGGTAGTCCTCGATCTTCGCGTCCTTGTGGATCCTCAGGCGCACGCGCATCGGCTCTGCCTGCCAACGCAACCGCTTGCCACTCGGCTCCCGGCGTTCGACCCGTACTTCGTCGCGCCAGATCCAAAGGGTCTCGGACAGGGACAGGTTGCGCCCGTTGCGTCGGATGGCGAACCAGACGCCGATGAATGAAAGGACAAGGAACGGTATCAGCCCCCAGAAGACTGCGGTTCCAATGATCGTTGCGGCAGGAAGTATCAGGAACGCCGCAGATATGCCGAGGAACCACGAGAGTCCGGGGCGCGTCAGGGACTGATTGGGCCAGAGCACGACCTCGTAGACCGGTTTGTCCTTGCGGTCTCGCCAAACAGTTCCGGAAGCAGTAACGGCCGAGGGTCTCCCCCCGGCCGCAATGTCGGTGTTTTCAGCCAAGAGCTTAGTGGTGCGCTGGCTGCTGCTTGTCCCACTCGGCCGGCGTTGGCAGCGTTTCGAACGTGTGCGCCGGCGGCGGGTTCGGAAGCGACCACTCGAGCGCCGGATACTGATCGTCCCAATAGTTTTCCTCGGTCACTCTCTGACCGGACCGGACGGTCTGGATCATGATGTAGAGGAACAGGAAGAAGGACGCGATCGAGATGAAGGCACCGAGCGACGAGATGAAGTGGTAAAACTCGAACGCTTCCGGATAGTCCAGATAGCGTCGCGGCATACCCTGGCGGCCAATGAAGTGCTGCGGGAAGAACGTGATGTTCGCACCGATGAACATCGTCCAGAACTGGATCTTGCCGAGCTTCTCGTCGTATTGGCGACCCGAGATTTTGCCGATCCAGTAGTAGAGACCGGCGAAGATCCCGAACACTGCGCCCAAGGACATCACATAGTGGAAGTGGGCGACCACATAGTAGGTATCGTGATAGGCCCGATCAACGCCCGCCTGGCTCAGCACGATCCCGGTCACACCGCCGAAGGTGAACAGGAAGATAAAGCCAAATGCATACAGCATAGGCGTTCGGAACTCGATCGATCCGCCCCACATCGTGGCGATCCAGGAAAAGACCTTGACCCCAGTGGGCACCGCAATCGTCAGTGTCGCCAGCATGAAGTAGGCCTGCGAGTTCACCGACATGCCGACCGTGTACATGTGGTGTGCCCAGACGACGAAACCCAGAGCCGAAATTATCAACATGGCAGCGACCATCGCCGCATACCCAAACACCGGCTTGCGCGAGAACGTCGAGACCACATGGCTGACGACACCGAAGGCTGGAACGATCAGCATGTAGACTTCGGGGTGCCCGAAGAACCAGAAGATGTGCTGGTAGAGCAGCGGATCGCCGCCGCCTTCTGGCTGGAAGAAGGCCGTGCCGAAGTTGCGATCCGTCAGCAGCATGGTGATCGCGCCCGCCAGCACAGGAAGCGACAGCAGTCTCATCCATGCGGTTGCAATGATTGACCTCGGGAACAGTGGAACTTTCATCAGCTTCATGCCCGGAGCGCGCATGTTCAGGATGGGCTTGAGCATGTTGATCGAGCCGAGTATCGTGGACGCGCCGGAGAGGTGGAGCGCGAAGATCGCGAAGTCCGTCGCGATACCGCCCTCGGACGTCGAAAGCGGCGCATAGAGCACCCAGCCGACGCCAGAACCGCCTTGCTCGTTTCCGCCGGGCACGACCACCGACAGCAGCGCCATGGTACAGCCAGAGACGTAGAGCCAGTAGCTGAGGTTGTTCATCCGCGGGAACGCCATGTCTGGCGCACCGATTTGCAGCGGCATGAAGTAGTTGCCGAAGCCGCCGAACATCGCCGGGATGATCACAAAGAACATCATCAGGATGCCGTGCCCCGTGATCATGATGTTCCAGAGGTGACCGTTCGGCGAGCCGTCGTCGTTCGTCATGTACTGAACGCCGGCTTCCATCAACTCAAGGCGCATGTAGCCCGAGAACAGGACTGCAATCAGGCCCATGACCGACGCCGTGATCAGGTACAGAACCCCGATGTCCTTGTGGTTCGTCGAACAGAACCAGCGGGTGAAGAACCCAACCTTATGATCGTGGTCGTGGGCGTGCGCTGCTGCATCGGCCATCACGGTGCTCCTTCAATACCACGCGCATGGACGCAATAGCCCATGCCGAATTCCAATCTCGGCTTATCTGCCGGTTTTCCAGGCGGCAACGGGAAACCTTGCCGCACTCGGCAATTTCACGCGGTTCCGGGGAGATTTTCCCGCAGAATGAAAGCGCCCCCGGAAGGTGGATCTTCCGGGGGCGACTGACGCCAGATTCGCGTTAAAATTCCGTAACTTGGGAGTTACTTCAGGCTTTCCAGGTAGGCAATCACATCGGCGCGTTGCGAATCCTTCTTGAGCCCGGCGAACGCCATTTTGGTGCCTTTGACCTCCTTCTTCGGTGCGGTCAGGTAGGCGTCCAGACGGGCTGCGTCCCAAACTTCGCCATTGGCGCCGTAGGCAACCATTGCCTTGGAGTATTTGTATCCCTCGACGGCGGCGACCGCGCGTCCGACCACACCGAACATGTGCGGTCCCACGCCGTTCTTGCCGTCCTCGACCTTGTGGCAGGCCTTGCAGCGCTTGAAGACCTTTTCGCCCTTCGCGACATCGCCCTCGGCCATCGCCGAACCGGCGAACAGACCAGCAGCCAGCAGTGCGGCCAGTGCAGAGGTTGCTTTTCTCATCGTCTTCGCTCCCATTTTTCTCGAAGCTGTTCTACGGCATCACGCCGCGTCGGAACTGTTATGCCCGGCAATATGTCGGAAACTTCCTACGCTTCCACTGTGAATTTCCGTTGCGCGGCATCAGGGCGCAACAAAAATGCGCGTGAATTGCTGCCTGAGAGCAACGTCGACGTCACTCAGGGTGATTGGTAGGCCAAGATCGACCAGGCTGGTCACGCCGTGCTCGGCTATACCGCAGGGGACAATTCCGTCGAAATGGCCGAGATCCGGTTCGACATTGATCGAGAAACCATGAAAAGCCACCCATCGGCGAACGCGAACGCCGATTGCAGCGATCTTGTCCTCAGGCGGGCGACCATCGGCGGTAGGTGGCTTGTCGGGACGCGCTACCCAGACGCCGACTCGGGCGTCGCGCAATTCTCCACGGATCTGGAAGGTGGCGAGGACTGCGATCACCCAGCTTTCAAGCTGTCTGACATATGCGCGGACATCCCTGCCGCGCTTGTTCAGATCAAGCATGACGTAGACGACGCGCTGACCTGGCCCATGATACGTGTACTGCCCGCCGCGCTTAGTTTTATAGACGGGGAAACGTCCATCGAGCAGATCTTCTGGCCGGGCACTTGTCCCGGCCGTGTAGAGCGGCGGGTGCTCCAGCAACCAGATACATTCTTTGGCTGACCCATCGATGATCGCGTCCACGCGGTGTTCCATCCACGCAATTGCATCCTCGTACGCGATGGGATCTTCGGATATGCGCCATTCCAGCATAGGTTCTGACTATGCGGCGAACTGGGGCTTCACAAGGCCCCAGGGTTTTGCTATTCGCCGCATCCAACGACGTGCGGTCGTGGCGGAATTGGTAGACGCGCAGCGTTGAGGTCGCTGTGGGGTAAAACCCGTGGAAGTTCGAGTCTTCTCGACCGCACCAAACCAGACTCATCTGTGGAAAACCCCGCTAACACCTTGAAGGGTAAGGTGGTTTTGGGGGTTTGATAACCCTCCTTTCGGCAGTAGGTGGGCCGCTCTGCGAAGGCCAGTTTCAGGACCGTGCGGCGCAGGGTCATATCGCCGGTTTTCCAGAGATTCCAGGGGTTTGCGAGGAAGCTGAGCGCGAGTTCGATAAAATCCTCCACACTCCCCTTTGCCGTCGTCGTTTTCTCAGTCTTTTCGCTGATGAGTGCCCGCTGTTTCTGTAAGTCTGCGATCTTCGTCTCATAGGCGTCGATCACGGCGGGGTTTGTCGCATCGACGATGCGGACCAAGAGACCATCGATCTGCTTGTCCAAGACCGTGAGATCGCGCTTGCTGGCGACCGCTGCCCGTTTCGCCTGTGCTTCACGCGCTGACCAAGCTGCCCGTACCATGGCGGTGACGCAGGTCATCAGACGTCGTGCGGGTTGGAGGGCCTTCAGGATCGCTTCGAACTCGCCTTCGATCCTCTCGCGGCGCACAGATTTGCGATAGCTGGGGCAGCCCTTGGTGTCGCAGAGGTAGTACGGGTACTTCTTGGTGTTCCCTGTGGACCAGCAAGCCGTGTAGGGCTGCCCGCAATCGTCGCAGCACACGAAGCCGCGCAACGCGAAGTCCTCGCCGAGGTTCTTGCGAGTGGGGGCCTTGGCCCCGCCTGCCCGGCGTTCCTGAATTCTCTCAAAGGTATCGACCGAGATCAGCGGCTCATGGTGGCCGCGCAGCCAATGGATGCCATACCTTTCCGAGCAGATATGGCCCGTGTAGAGCGGCTGCGTCAGGATGTCGGTGACGCGCTGTTGCGTGATCACGCCCTTGCGATTGCGCGGAAAGGCGGGGTGCGCTTCGAAGAAGCGTTTGGCCTCGACCTGCGTCTGGAAACGGCCCATCGCGAACCCTTCCAGCGCCTCTCGCACAAGTTCCGAAAGTGGCGGGTTGGGCACCAGCACCTTGCCGTGACCCCTGATCGTCTCATAGCGGTAGCCGACCGGCGGATTGTGGATCCAGTATCCTGCCTGCATCCGGGCCTTCATTTTTTGGGCGACCTGGCGGGCATTCTGCTGGCGTTCTAGCTGGCCCTGGGCGGCCATGATGGTCTCGATGAACTCGCCCTCGGGCGTGTCCTCGAACTTGAAGTTCAGACATTCGCGGACGGCATCACGCTCCTGCATCGCGGCGCGCAGACGGAAATGAAAGTCGCGGTCCCGGGCGAAGCGCTTGAGATCGTCGAAGATGACGACGAAACGCTCACCGGGATGGGCGTCGAGGTAAGAGAGCAGTGCCACCATGCCGGGGCGTTTCATGAAGTCGCCGCCGCCGCTTTTTGTGTCCGGAAAGACGGCGACCACTTCATAGCCCCGGGCGGCGGCGTATTGACGGCAGCGGGCCTCCTGGGACTCAAGACCGTGGCCTTCAGCTTCCTGTCCTGCGGTCGAGACCCGGCAGTAGATGACGGCTTTTATGATCCCCGTCATGCGTCCTCCTGTTCTTGTTTTTCTTGCTCTGACTCTAGCACAGCGGCGTCGAGCACGGCCTTCAGATCGATGTATTGTCCACAGATTTGCTGCGTCGGGTTGAGCGACCAACCCATGTCAACAAAGGCCGTGACGATAGACCAGAGCGTCTCGATCAGTTCGCGCTTTTGATCATCAGGGATCGCATCGTCCTCGAGGTAAGGTGCCCAATCGCGCCAATCGAAGCGCACTCCGGGCTGGCGGCGCGGTGCGGTCTCGCGATCGGTGCCCGCAAATGCGTCCGACGTACTGCTCACAGGGGCGGGTTTCTCTCTGGTCTGGGTCATCGGATCTCCTCTACCGCGGCCCGGGCGCCCGGCGCTGGCGGGTGCTCTGTTGAAAGTCACGTCCTGTCCGGGAAGGCATGCCGTCGGATTGCGCAGGCGCGTCGCCGTGATCCAACAAGTCGGGCTGGTCGGGGGCATTGCGGAACTGGCGAAGCAAGTGTCCAGAGCGATCATACGCTCTGGTGAGCAGATGGCTCAGACGTAAAAGCTCCGTCCCGACGAACGAGGTGGAATCCGCGGGTCGCCCCTGAATGTCAGAATACGTCTTCGCCAACGACACGGTGATGAAGGGACCGTTCCGGTCGCCGCCGTGGTACCAGAGGCTGGCCTTGAGCGCGCCGTCGCGCAGGACGTCTATTGGTTTGGGATTGTTCGTCATATCTATGCCTTTCGGTTCAATGGTGAGTGGATTGGGTGGACAGACCGGCGATGTCTCGCCTCGGTCTGGCCGGGTGTTCTCCAAAATGAGATGAGAACATATAGCGAACACTATAGGAAAAATGTCCTGATTTGCAAGAAAAATCGCTATTTTCCATAGTGTTATCCCGCCCGCCCAAGTTCCGACCACCATCTGTTGGCGGCCTCAGCGGCGGTCCCTATCGCGGGCTTGTTGGGGGGCGACGTCCCCCTTGGCCCCGCGCCGGTCGCGCTCACGGTCGAGTTTGAGGATGGTGTTGTGTGCCCGCCGGGAGAGTTCGCTGACGCGCATCAACTCCTTGCCGGAGAAGCTGGTCGAGTCGCGCAACTCCCCGGTCTTGCGGTCCTCATAAACACGCGAGAGTGTGCAGCTGTAGAATTCTCCCTTGTCCGATTGGTTGCGCCAGATCGACGCCTTGAGACTGCGGTCGCGCAGTGTCGTGACGGGGCCATCATTCTTTTCCATGTCTTTTCTCCTTCTCTGCTATCGACTGCGGGTGAAGTCCCGGCGCGCCGCACTCTTGCCGCGGTTGATCCGATTGGATTTGGCGTGCGCCTGGTGCGGCTGGCCCTTGACCTGTCCGAAACGCGCCGTCGCGTGGCCCTTTTCCTTCGCGAGCGCCCTGTCGATGGATTGGATGCGCGTCTCTCGGATCTGAGCCCGTTCCCGCGATGCTTCCTTGGCGGTGCTGCGGACAGCGTGACCCATGGCGCGCGGTTGAAGAGATGGCGCGGGGCGGGGCAGATCGCGCTTTCGGGCCGCCTTGAGTTGCGCGCGTTCGTGCGCCGACGGCGGGGCATCGTTAGTCATGTCCATGCTCCTGTTGGCTGTGGATCAGCTGTCGAACCGGGTGTCGCGGATGTACGGCGCGAGCTCCGGCATCTCCCACCACGGCTTGCGGTCGAGGATGAAGAGCGGCTCGCCGGGGATCT
>JBHJIZ010000126.1:0-25679 GCA_050043005.1 Paracoccaceae bacterium | reverse complement strand
CAGCACCGCTGTCCCGTTGATCCGCACCACGTTGGTCGAACCCGGCACCATGAACATCAGGCTCACCCGCCCGTCGCGCACGATGTTGCGCAGCGAATCCAGCCGATTGTTGCCCCGCCAGTCCGGCAGCCACAGCGTCTTGGGGTCGACGATCCGCACCACCGAACCGTCATCGCCCCTGGGCGAGCCATCGGTGCCCTCGGGTCCCACTGTCGTCAGAACGACGAAGCGCGAGGCTTCGATCCAGGCGTGGTACATCGGGGTCATCCGGTCGGTGACCTTTTCGACGGATTTCGGGACGGCGTCTTCGTAGAGCGCCTCCAGATCCGTAATATCAGTGATCGGGGTCATGTCTCGGTCTCCCTTCCGCGTCGGCGGTCAGGAGAGGCTCAGCCCCTGATCCGCAACCAGCGCCTCGATGGCATCGGCAAGATCGACATCTTCGATGTTCATCGCGCCGCGCGCAACCCGCAGATCGTGTGCTCGGCGCAGAACGGCAGAATGCGTGCTGCCCTCGGGCGGCTCGAACTTGTAACAGGCCAGCTCGATCCGGTGGCCCAACGGGTCACGAAAATACATCGACCACATGAACCCGCGATCGACCCGGCCGGTGTTCGCAATACCGCGTGCGTTCAGCCGAGCCTCGGCCTGCTCATAGGTCGCAAGGCTGACCTGGAATGCGATATGGTGGGTCGATCCGACATGGTCGGGCACGTCCCCCGCCACCGTCCGATCCTCGGATGTGAACACCGTGATCAGCCGCCCGTCCCCCGGATCGAAATAGAGATGATTGATCTCGGGCGCGTCCAGGTTCGGCTGCTCGAAAATGAACGGCATCCCCAGGACGCCCTCCCAGAAGTCAATCGACGTCTGCCGGTCGGCGCCGTTCAGCGTGATGTGGTGGACGCCCTGTGTCTGTATTCTTGCCATGATGATCTCCGCGCGATGTCCGGCCCTTACATGGCCTGCCTGCGCGCCTGATGCCAACCGGCGTCCACAGAAAACACCTGTGCGCTGCGGAGAACGCCGCATTGCGGTGTGGTCCGATCCGCTCTAAGTGACCGGCCATCGATCGAACTGGGATATGTCATGACCGATACGCCGCGCTCGTTTCAAGAGATTTTGCTGCGCCTCTCGGCCTACTGGGCCGACAAGGGCTGCGCGATCATGCAACCCTACGACATGGAGGTCGGCGCGGGCACCTTCCACCCGGCGACGACCCTGCGCGCGCTTGGCCCCAACACCTGGGCGGCGGCCTATGTCCAGCCCTCGCGCCGCCCGACAGACGGGCGCTATGGCGACAACCCCAATCGGTTGCAGCACTACTACCAGTATCAGGTGCTGATCAAACCCAGCCCACCGGATCTGCAGGACCTTTACCTTGGCTCGCTTGCGGCGATCGGGATCGACATGGCCCTGCATGACATCCGCTTTGTCGAGGATGATTGGGAAAGCCCGACGCTGGGCGCCTGGGGGCTTGGCTGGGAGGTCTGGTGCGACGGGATGGAGGTCAGCCAGTTCACCTATTTCCAGCAGGTCGGCGGACACGACTGCGCGCCGGTTTCGGGCGAGTTGACTTACGGGCTTGAGCGCTTGGCGATGTACGTGCTCGGCATCGACCACGTCATGGACATGCCGTTCAACGCGCCGGACGCACCGATCCCGCTGACTTACGGTGACGTGTTCCGTCAGACCGAACGTGAGTTTTCGCGCTACAACTTCGACGTGGCCTGCACGACGACCCTGCTCGATCAGTTCGAGGATGCCGAAAAGCAGTGCAAGGCGATCCTCGAGCAGCCCGCGACCGATCCGAAAACGGGCCGTGATATCGTGATGGCCCACCCCGCTTACGATCAGTGCATCAAGGCCAGCCACCTGTTCAACCTGCTCGATGCGCGCGGCGTGATCAGCGTGACCGAACGCCAAGCCTATATCGGCCGCGTCCGCGCGCTGGCCAAGGCCTGCGCCGATGCGTTTCTGCTGACCGAAGCCGGCGGCAAGACCCCGGCGGCAGCCTGATGTCCGGCCGCCTGCTCATGATCGGCGGCGCCGTGCTGCTTCTGATCTTTGGATCCACGCTCTGGTACACGCAGATGTATGCCTTCTACGAGGATCTGCCCGACACCGGTGAGATCACGGTCGCTGAACGCACCGTTCCGGTCGACAGCTTCCAGGGCATCGACGCGACGTCCAGCCCGATCAAACTTCGCGCGTGCATGACGCTCGACCCCGGGGCCTTTGCGGATCTTGAGCCGTCGCAGGCCGCCGTGCCGCTTGTCGCGCCCTACTGGTTCGACTGCTTTGACGCCCGCACGATCGGCAAGGCGCTGGAGTCCGGCGCGGCAACAGCGTACCTCGCCGCCTCGGGCGAATTCCACGGCAGCGAGCGGATGATTGCGGTGTTCGACGATGGCCGGGCCTTCATGTGGCGCCAGCTCTCGCCCGAATTCTCGAAGTAGGCCGCCGACACCACGCCCACTGGACGATCCCGCCCGCGCGCCTTACTTAACGGACGACGCTGCCAAGAAGTTGCCAAGACGCTGGATGGAGATATGTCGGACAAACCTGCGCTTTCCGAGAATATGCAGCGTATCGCCGACGGCCTTCGCGCACACGGGCAGTCGCCCGTCGCGGTGTTCTGTGGGTTTGACCTTTGGATCGAGGTGCTCGGCAGTCAGCACATCTCGCTGAAGGACTTCGCGCCCGGTGGGAAACCGGCGACGGGGCAGGAAGACAAGGACCGTGTGCCCATCGTTCCCCTCATCGTCCTGGGCGGGCAGATCGTCGTTTGTCTGGATCCAACGATCGAACCGGGCGAGTTTTACTTCAAACCATGAAAAGCGCGTAGACGTTTAGTAGAATTGCCTGCTGCGTGGCAGCCATTGGCGCTTGCGTGTTTCGACGGCAGGCCTTATATTTCTCATATTGAAAATTAATGGGATAGTATAATGGGAAAACCCGCCGCTCGGATGATGGATATGGTCCTTCAGGACGCGCCACATTGCCATGCACCGATCCATCCGCCCGCGCCGACACCGACGCCTGTGCCGCACCCGGCGCTGCCACTTCCGATCCTTTCGCCCTGTGCGCCGACCGTGCTCGTCGGCAAGATGCCCGCCGCACGGGCGACGGACATCACCAAGATCTGCACCCTTGCCGCCTGTGTCCCGGCGGGGCCTGGCATGATCTCGATAGGATCGGCGACAGTGATGATCTCGAAGATGCCAGCGGCTCGTATGGGTGATATGACCGCGCATGTCAGTTGCGTGGCACCGATCCCATCACCCGTCGGCAAGATCCTGCCACCCTGCTGTCCGACCGTGATGATCGGCGGATAACGGCGCTTGAGGCTCGACACTTTCGAGGCACTGGCGCCGATCTGCCCGCGCTGCCTGCACACGGACGGCATCGAAGCTCCGCTGAAGCTCGCATCGACCTATCAGGCCCGCAGCGATCTGGTCTGGCAGGGGATGATCCACTGCTCGAACACCGACTGCTGGATGGAGTTCCCGATCATCGACGGGATCCCGGCCCTGGTGCCCGACCCGAAGACCTTCCTGCAGAACTCCCGCCACCACATCCTTCTGCGCGACGACCTGGACGCCGATCTGACCGGTCTGCTCACCGACGCGCTGGGTCAGGGCAGCGAGCTTGAGACCACGCGCCAGCATCTTGGGCTTTACGCCGGGTCGCACTTCTCCGACTGGGTGCCGGGCGAGGATGGCGCGGCTCAGATCCCGGCGATCCTCGACACCGGGTGGGCCGAGATGCAGCAAGCCCCGGACGGTCCCGCGATCGACCTCGGCACATCGGTCGGACGCGGGGTCTGGGAAATGGCGGCCCGGCGGCCCGGCCCCGTGCTTGGCGCGGATCTGAACTTTTCGATGCTGCGGATGGCCCAGACGCTGATGCTCGAAGGCCGGGTCACGTTTCCACGCCGCCGCGTCGGCATCGTCTACGACACGGTCGAAGCGGTCCTGCCCGCCGACCGGGTGTCGGATCAGATCGACTTCTGGGCGCTCGACGCCATGGCCCTGCCGTTCCGAACCGGCCAGTTCGCAACCGCGACGGCGGTCAACCTTGTCGACTGTATCTCGGGCCCGACGAACATGATTGCCGAGGCATCGCGCATTCTCGCGCCGGGCGCCCGCGCAATGCTGACCACCCCGTATGATTGGTCCGCGACGGTCACGGACCCGGTCGGCTGGATGGGCGGACATTCGCAACGCGGCGTGGTCGGCGGTGCGGCCGAGCCCGTCCTGACGGCAACACTGACCCAGTACGGGCTGAACCCTGTCGCCGAAAGCCACGATGTGCCCTGGCTGCTCAACGTTCACGCGCGCTCGGTGATGCACTACGCGCTGCACCTGGTCGTGGCCGAGCGGACGAGCGGCACAGCCTAGCCGCACGCGGCCGGGGCGCGCTTAGACGGACTTGAACTTCTCCATCAACACCGCCTTGACGATCGGGAACGGCTGATAGCGCAGCCACAGTTCCTCGTCATCCGAGAGCAATTCCGCAACGATCGCCTGGCACAGCCGGCAGTCATGCGTGATGTAATGCTTGGCCAGCGTGTGCGCGTGCGTTTCGCGCTCTTTGCCAATGCTGCCGGTGACGGTCTTCTTGACCTTCTTGCCAATCGACCGGACGGTCTCGCCCAGCGAGATGATCGGGATTGCACCAATGCCCCGCCGATAGGTTTTCTTGCGCTTCTGCGCGATCACGTACGGCAAGACAGTGTCCAGCACCTCCTGGTGCTCATGCACGTCGCACATCCGCGAATCCAGGCCAGAGCAGTTGGCGACCGTCGCCTCGGCACTGTTGCGGATGTTCTCCAAGGCAACCCGATGCTTGTACGACGACCGTGCGGCCTTGGCCTGCACGACCGAGTTCGCCGCCATCACGACGACGCCACCAACCAGAAGGCCGACACCGGTCGCGGCACTGACCGTGATCACGGTGACACCCATGCCCATCATGGCGAGCGTGCCGCCACCGCCCAGGTTCGAAACGGTCGAGATCCCGGTCGAGGCTATCCAGCTCGCCGCCCAAAGGCCCGCGCGCGTCTTGGCCCAAAGGTTGACCGGCTCACCCTGTTCGAGATCCTCGAAACCGTCGTGCTGCATCATCTGGACGTGCCGGTTGATGGTCGGCTGCATCCCGAACTGCGCCATCCGCCGCGAGACCTGTTCTTTCAGGGCAGGCAGAAGCGTCCCGCGTTTGGCGGTTTCCTTTGGTTTCTTGTTCTGCCACTCGACCAGCGCGCGTTCCAGCTTGCGCAGCGGTTCACTGCCGTGCCACCGGTTCGGTTGCGCATTCTGGACCTCTTTCAGGGCCGCGATCAGGGTATCGAGTTCCTTGCTGCGGTAGTGCATGGACCGGTTGACCGACATCTCAAAGGCCGTGTTGCCACGGTTCAGCAGAGTCTGAACGGCGTTTTGCTGAGGGATGACGGGCTGCGACGGGACTGGCATATTACCTTGCTGGCTTGGCATGGAACGTCCTTGGGTCTGACTGGTGCCACCACCGCTGTTGATCCTTTGCACTTTGAAATACGCGTGCCCGGATCGCGGGACTGGAACCTGGTTTCTTGAAATCTTCTGTGCCCCACTGGGGCGATGCCGAAGCATATAGGTGCATATTGATCTCAATGTAAAGGTCAAAATGATATTTATATGGATTTTGAACGCATCACCGCCTGATGCGCCTGCCGATTTGCGTGGCACGTGCCGCACCGGACGACGTCATCGCACGCACGTGATCCATCTCGTGCGTTGTGGGCTTGCAAAGACGACCGCGTTTTCGCAGGTTTTCTCGATGATCCATCGGCTGCTTATAGCTGCTTGCTTTTTGACGCCCGCATACGCGCTTGCCGAAGGCTGCGCCGATGTGGGGCCGCCGCTATCGGTCCGCGAGAAACCGCTCTTTGACAGTCTGACAGCGACAACGTCCCAGATCGACGGGGAGACGAAAGCGCGCGCCATTTGGCAGCTCTGGCACACCGCGCCCGACCCGCAGGCGCAGGAGCTTCTGGATCGCGGCGTCCGGCGTATCCGCTCCGCCGATTATGCCGAGGCTCAGCGCATCCTGTCCGATCTGATCACCTATTGTCCGGACTATGCCGAAGGTTGGAACCAGCGGGCCTTCGCGCGGTTTCTTGATGGCGACCTCGAGGGCTCTCTGGAAGATCTCGACAAGACGCTGCAGCTCGAACCGAAGCATTTCGCGGCGATGGCCGGTCGCGGTCTGACGCTGCTGCGCCAGGGACGCGAACTGCTCGCCCATCAGGCTTTGCGCGATGCCGTCGCGATCTATCCCTGGCTCACTGAGCGGCGACTGCTGCCGCCGGATCAGAAGATCTGACGACCCTCAGCCAGACCGCCACGCCTTCAGCGCTTGCACGAGACCACCCAGCGCCAAGCCCCATACCGCCGCGCCCAGCCCGATCACCGTGATCCCGGACGCCGTGACCAGGAACGTGATCGCGGCGGCCTCGCGATATTCGGGGTCTTGCAGTGCGGCAAAAACCGAACCTGAAAACACACCGATCAGTGCCACCCCGGCCAGTGTGCCCAACACCATGTCCGGCGCCAAAGCGGCCAGTGCCGCGATGACACCCGCGAGCAGCCCGAACACGCAGTAGAACACTCCGGCAAACACTGCGGACCAGTATCGCCGGGCCGGGTCTGGATGGGAATCCTCATTGGCGCACATCGCAGCGGTGATCGCGGCCAGGCAGGTCGCTGGTGCTCCGAACGGTGCCGTGACGACACTCGCCCCGCCAACCGACGTAAACAACGGACCTGCGGGCGGAGCGTAGCCATAGCTGCCGATGATCGCGACGCCCGGGATGTTCTGGGTCGCCATTGTGACGATCCAGAGGGGCAGGGCGATGCTCAGTATCGCTTCAAGCGAGAGGATCGGGACGATGACTTCAGGTGCCGAGATCACGGGGACCGCCAGGTCGAACCGGAACTCGGCATCGATTGCTGTGACCAGCGCTGCGGCGATCACTGCCGCGGGCACGGCGGCAAGCTTCGACACCCGCCCGACGACAAACCACGTGGCAACGACCGGGACCGCATCCCACGGCACCTCGGCCATCGCCCGGAACGGCACGATGCACAGGGCGACGAGCACGCCTGCAAGCATTGCTTGCGCCAGCGGCGCCGGGATTGCCGCAGCCAATCGCCCGACCGGTCGCCAGGCCCCGGTGACCACCGTCAGCACGCCTGCGATCAGAAATCCCGCCACGGCGCCCTCGAACCCGTCCGCAATCGTGCCTGTCACGGCCAGCAGTGCTGCGCCCGGCGTCGACCAGGCCACGCTGATCGGTTGGCGGTTCCACAGGCTCAGGGCGATCCCGGCCACGCCCATTGCGATCGCTGCCATCATCAGACCCGACGCCGCCTGAACCGGCGATGCGCCGACGCCTTTCAACCCTTGCAGTACGATCGGAAACGAACTGAAGAATCCGACAATCGCGACCACAAGGCCGGTCATGACGGTTTGTAGTGGTGGTCCGGATCGGGATGTCACGCCGGGAGCTTTCGCGCGGAGGTCGGGATACCCGCGAGCATAGAGAGCTTAAGGAGCCGGATCAAACACGTCCGCAGCGGCACACATCGCGTCCCGCGCTTCCTGTCCGCCGGTTCGCATCAACCGGTCGGCGGCCAACCGCGCGAAGCGCAAGGTGACCGCCTTTCGCCGCGCGGTGGCCAGCGGATCATCCACAGTCTGACGGACGATCTCGGCGTCGTATTCGTCCGTGCGGATCAACCCGTGCTCCAGCGGCAGCAGATCCTCCGGGAACCCCGGTGGCACCGCAAAGTACAAGCGATCGCACCAGTCGAGGTAATCCGGCCACTTGCGGTCGGTTTGAAAATCGGCGCGGCTGGATTTGACCTCGACGCACCAGATCTCGCCCTTTGGGCCGAGCGCACAGACATCCATGCGGCGCCCGCTGCGGGTCGGGAACTCGGTCACCACCGAAAACCCTTCGTCCGACAGCATCCGGCAGACGCCGCGCGCCAAGCGAACACCTGGGGGAATTTCCGAAACAGTCGTGGACATATTGAGAACAAATATGAAACAGAATTGGCAATTTTGCGAGTCAATTATCGCTAAACCTTAGCGACCTGTCCCGGGTAAGGACAAAATGGCAACATCCTTGTGCGGAAACCGGACTGACCAGCCGAATTTATCGGAAATCCAGCGAAAAGTCTCCTCTTTGTAGAACACCACATGCGTCGGATCCTTGCGGTAGTGCCAGGCCTCGAACCGCGCGTCGTCGGTCTGAAAACAGGTCATCACGCCCAACACGCCGCCCGGGCGCAGCATCGCGCGCAGGCGCGCAAACTCGGTGGCGGGGTCATGGAAGTGTTCCGCCACCTCGGTGCAGGTAATGAAATCATAGGTCCGGTCGAGTGCCGCGGGATCGGCCGCGAAGAACGGATCCCAGACCTCCATCCTGTGACCGGCCTCGGTCAGCATCGCCGCCAGCGCGGGGCCGGGCCCGCATCCATAATCCAGCCCCTTGGCGTGGGCGGGCAAAACCTCGAGCAGCGGATCTGCCAGCCGCGACAGGAACGCCCGGTAGCGCGGATCGCCCGGATCGTTCTCGTGGTGCAGATAGTGGGCATGTTCCGCCGATGGCTCGGGCCGCGCTGCCCGATCGACGAACCGTGCTGCGCATGTCGGGCACCGAAAGTAGTGCTTGCCGTCTGCTGTCAGAAACCACCCAGCCAGATCGTGGCAGACCGGGCACCCCTGGGCTTCTGGCACGGTCATTCCGGATAGACGCGGTCGAAGAAGATCCTCAGCAGTTCGGTCGCGTCGGTCAGCGGTACGCCGTAAGCCTCGCACAGCGTTCCGTAGTAACGAAGATGGGTCTTGCGCCAGGCTGCCAGAGATCCATCGCCCTCGTCGATCGCGAAGGCCTCGTCGACATCGCCGAACCGGATGCGGTCCCAGCGCGTGATCCGGATCACCGCATAGGGCGCGCCATCGAACAGCGTGACGATCTCATGGTCGCCGGGCTCGGGGAACCGATCCTCGCCCAGATCGAAGGGCAGGGCCAGGGCCGAGGTCGCAACCTTGTGCCCTTCCAGAACGGCCAATGCGCACTCGGCGGCACCCCGTTCGTTGTCATCGAACGAAAAAACACCCGTAGGCTGGGCAGGCGCGTCCTGGTCACCGGGGACGGCCGCGCGAAACTCGGCCCAGAACGCGACGTGCCGCGGATCACTCAGAGGCACCGGCCCGCGCTTCCATGTTGAACGCCGCCGCCATCAGCGCCTTGGCGTAGTCCGTCGTCGGACGTTCGAACAACCGGGCCGCCGACCCTGCCTCGACAACCTCGCCCTGTTTCATGATCATCAGCTTGTGGCTCAGCGCGCGCACGACCTTCAGATCGTGGCTGATGAACAGGTAACCCAACTGGTACTTCTTCTGCAGATCGCGCAGCAGTTCCACGATCTGGGTCTGCACAGTCATGTCCAGGGCCGAGGTCGGCTCGTCCAGCACCATGAATTTCGGCTTCAGGATCATCGCCCGCGCAATCGCGATGCGCTGGCGCTGACCGCCGGAAAACTCGTGCGGGTAGCGGTCCATCATCTCGGACTTCAGGCCGACTTCTTCCAGTGAGCGAGCCACGGCGTCGCGCTCGGACAAACCCTTGTCTCCCAACCCGTGCACGCCCAGGCCCTCGGCGACAACTTCGGCGATCGACATGCGCGGGCTCAGCGACCCGTAGGGATCCTGAAACACGATCTGCATGTTCCGCCGCAACGCGCGCAGCTCGCGTTTGGGCAGCGACTGGATGTCCCTGCCGTCGAACTTGATCCGCCCCTCGGAGGAGCTCAGCCGCATCAGCGCCAATGCCAGCGTCGTCTTGCCAGACCCGGATTCGCCGACAACGCCCAGGGTCTCGCCCGCTCTCAGGTTCAACTCGATATCGGTGCAGGCCTTGATGTGACCGACCGTGCGCTTGAACAGGCCGCGTTTGATCGGGAACCAGACGCGCACCGCCTCGGCCTCCAAAATGGTGTCGGCGCCCGGGGGAACCGGATCGGCCGCACCCTTGGGCTCGGCTTCCAGCAGCATCCGCGTATAGGGGTGCTGCGGGGCGTCGAAGACGTCCTGCGTTGGCCCGGTCTCGACAATCTCGCCCTGCTGCATCACGGCAACCCGCTGCGCCACCCGCCGCACGATGCCCAGATCGTGCGTGATGAACAGCATCGACAGCCCCTCGTCGCGCTGCAGTTCGGCCAGCAGGGTCAGGATCTGCGCCTGAATGGTGCCGTCCAGCGCCGTTGTCGGCTCGTCAGCCACCAGCAGATCCGGCCGGTTCGCCAAAGCCATCGCGATCATCACACGCTGGCGCTGCCCGCCCGAAAGCTGGTGTGGCCAGGCACCCAGCCGCTCTTCCGCGTCTCGGATCCCGACCGTGTTAAGAAGTTCCAGAATGCGCGCGCGGGCGGCGGCACCTTTAAGCCCCTGATGCAATGCCAGACTCTCGGCGATCTGTTTCTCGATCGTGTGCAGCGGGTTCAGCGAGGTCATCGGCTCCTGAAAGATGAAACTGATATCGTTGCCGCGCACGCGCCGCAGTTCAGAGGGCGAGGCCCCCAGCATCTCGGTGCCTTCGTAGAGGATGGAACCGGACGTCCGTGCCGAGCCTGGCAGAAGCTGAACGGTTGAAAGCGCTGTCAGCGACTTGCCCGAGCCGGACTCACCGACCAGAGCAAGCGTCTCACCCTTGGCGATGTCGAGCGACACGTTCTTGACCGCCTCGACTGTGCCGTTCTCGGTCTCGAAGCTGATTGACAGGTCGTGGATCTTTAGGAGAGGGGCGCTCATGAAGATCGCCCTGGTGCGCGCGCCGCCACTTGGGGGCGACGTGTCCCGGGCGAAGACCCGGGACGGCTGCGTTGCGTCCGGGCGGTCTTGGGTTTTCGCCCGGGACACGTCGCAGCAGACAGGCAGACGACGTCCTTCACGAAAACGTCTTTCGCGGATCGAACGCGTCGCGCACGCCCTCGAAGACGAACACCATCAGGCTCAGCATCACCGCAAAGGCAAAGAAGGCCGAGATCGCCAGATGCGGGTCCGTCAGATACCGCTTGCCCTGCAAGGCCAGTTCACCCAGCGACGGATAACTCGACCCCAATCCGAACCCCAGGAAGTCCAGCCCCGCCAGCAAACCGATCGAGCCGGTCAGCAGGAATGGCATGAAGGTGATCGTCGCGACCATCGCGTTCGGCAGCAGGTGGCGGTACATGATCGTCCAGTCGCCGACCCCCAGCGCCCGCGCTGCACGGACATACTCGAAGTTGCGCGCCCGCAGGAACTCGGCCCGCACGACGCCGATCAGTGCTGTCCAACTGAACGCAATGAAGATGAAGAACATCACCCAGATCGTCGGCGCCAGGATCGAGACGATGATCAGGATCACGAAAAGCTGCGGCATCGAGGACCAGACCTCCTCGACCCGTTGGAAGATCAGGTCGACCCAGCCGCCGAAGAACCCCTGTGCGGCTCCCGCGAAGACGCCGATCAGCGACGAGATCAAGGTGACCGAGAATCCGAACAGCACGCTCAGGCGGAACCCATAGATGATCCGTGCCAGCACATCGCGGGCCTGTCCATCGGTGCCCAGCCAATGGTCCCCGTCGGGCGCCGAGGGCGCCTTGTCGACGCCGTAGTTCACCGTGTCGTAGGAATACGGGATGACCGGCCACAGGATCGAGCCTGCCTGGTTCGGGTCCATGCCGTCCGGGATCTCGCCCTCATCCATCCGGGCCAGCAATTCTTCGGGGAAATCGAAGCAGTCTTCCAGCCCGCCGGTGCGGATCAGGCACTGCACCGCCGGGTCGCGATAATCGGCCTCGGTGTCGAAGTCACCGCCGAACGCGGTCTCGGGATAGGCCTCCCAGATCGGCGTGAACCGCTCGCCCTTGAAGGTGATCAGGATCGGCTTGTCGTTGGCCACGAACTCGGCAAACAGGCTGACGATGAACAGAACCAGAAAGATCCACAGCGACCAGAACGCCCGCCGGTTCGCCCGGAAGTTCCGCAGGCGCCGCCGGGAGAGTTCGGTCATCTTGAACACCCCTCAGCCCTCGCGCTTTTCGAAGTCGATCCGCGGATCGATCCAGACATAGACCAGATCCGTGACCAGCTTCAGCACCAGACCGATCAGCCCGAAGATGAACAGCGACCCGAGGATGATCGGATAGTCCCGGTAGATCACCGCCTCGAGCGACAGCAGACCCAGGCCATCCAGCGAGAACACCGATTCCACGAAGATCGAGCCCTTGAAGAACACGCTGACGAACGCCGCCGGGAAGCCCGCAATCACGATCAGCATGGCGTTGCGGAACACGTGCCCGAACAGCACCCGGTTCTCGGTCAACCCTTTCGAGCGCGCCGTGAGGACGTATTGCTTGTTCACCTCATCCAGGAACGAGTTCTTGGTCAGCAGCGTCAGCGTCGCAAAGCCCGAGACGGTCATCGCCAGCACCGGCAGGGCAATGTGGTGGAAGTAATCGCCCACCTGCTGCCAGAAGGTCATGTCGTCGAAGCCCTCGGAATAGAGCCCGCGCAACGGGAACCATTGTAGGTACGATCCGCCCGCGAACAGCACCAGCAGCACCACCGGCACCAGGAACGCGGGCAATGAGTAGGCCGCGATGATCACGCCGGCCGTCGCCGTGTCGAACGATGAGCCATCCTTGATGGCCTTGCGACTGCCCAGCGGGATCGACACCAGATAGCTGATCAGCGTCGCCCACAGCCCCAGCGTGACGGACACCGGCATCTTCTCCAGGATGATGTTGATCACCGTCTCAGACCGCTGATAGCTCTCGCCGAAGTCGAACCGGACATAGTTCCACAGCATGATCCCGAAGCGCTCCACGATCGGCTTGTCCAGCCCGTACTGGCGCTCCAGCTCCTTGATCAGCTCTTCCTCGATACCCTGGCGCCCGCGATACTGTCCCTCCGAGCCGACGGTTGTCGTCTGCACCGACCCGCCATCGCTGCCGCCCGAGAACCGCTCGGTCGCCCCGCCATGCGCACCTTCCTCCAGCTGCGACAGCAACTGCTCCACCGGCCCGCCCGGCACGAACTGGATGATCAGGAAATTGATCAGCAGCATCCCGAACAGCGTCGGGATGATCAGTGCCAACCTTCGCAGGATGTAGGCGCCCATTCAGGAACTCGGGGTCAGATGCGGCCAGCCGCCTTCAGCTTCGCTTCCTTTTCCGCATCCACCCACCACAGGTCAACCACGCCGCGCGCATATTTCGGCTTCGTCTCCGGACGCCCGTACAAATCCCAGTACGCGATCGTGTGGCTGCCCTTGTTCCACTGCGGGATCCAGATGTGCTGCGCCCGCAGCACCCGGTCCAGCGCCTTCACCGCATCGGTCAGCGTCTCGCGGCTTTCGGCGCGCTCGATGATGTCCAGGATCGCATCGACCACCGGATCCTCGATCCCCGCCGTATTCTCCGAGCCTTTCGAGTTCGCACTGGCCGAATGGAAGTAGTCCCGCAATTCGACCCCCGGCGTCAGCGACATGCCCTTGCGGTCGACCACGATGTCATAGTCGAAATCATCCGTGCGCTTCTTGTACTGCGCGGCATCGATCGTGCGCGTCGTCGCGACGATCCCCAGCCGCTCCAGGTTCTTGATGAACGGATTGCTGATCCGGTCGAACCCCTCGGACCCATGCAGGAACTCGACCTCCAGCACTTGCCCATCCTTCTGACGCTTGCCGTCGACAACGGTCCACCCGGCCTCGTCCAGCAGTTTGCCCGCCTGGCGCAGCGCCCGCCTGTTCCGGCCCGAGCCATCGGTGACGGGCGGCACATAGGCAGCCTCGGACAGCACGCCCTCCGGCAACTGATCGGCGAACTTCTCCAGGATCGCCAGCTCGCCGGGCGTCGGCGCATCCGCCGCCTGCATCGGTCCGCCCTCGAAGAACGAGTCCGTCCGGTTGTAGAGCCCGTAGAACAGCGTGTCGTTCGACCACTCGAAATCGATCCCCATGGCAATGGCCTGGCGCACGCGCGCGTCCTGGAACTTCGGCTTGCGCATGTTGAACCAGTATCCCTGCGTGCCCGCCGGGCGCTCGTCGGGGATCGTCTCGGTCACGATCTCGCCGCGCCCGAGTGCCGGAATGTTCTCCGGCGTGTAGGCCGTGGCCCACAGCTTCGACCAGAACTCCTCGTTGAAGAAGAACGCCCCGCCCTTGAAGCCCTCGAACTGTGCCGTCCGGTCGCGATAATACTCGAACCGCAGCACGTCGAAATTGTTCCGCCCCCGGTTCACCGGCAGATCGGCGGCCCAGTAATCCTCGACCCGCGCGAACTCCATCCACTGGCCCGGCGCGAAGCGCCCAACCTTGTAGGCCGCATTGCCCAGCGGCGGCGTCAGCGAGCTCTCGGTGAAATCGTTCTCGGTGTAGTACGCCTTGGACATCACGTTCAGGCCCGACATCATCATCGGCAGATCGCGCTTCGGCGCGGCCGGATCGAACTCGAACACCACGCGCTCGGCGCCCTCGGCCCGAACACCGGTGACCGGAGCATAAAGCACGCGATACGTCGGGTGTCCCTTCTCGCGCAGCGTGTTGAACGTGAACACCACATCGTCCGAGGTGATCTGCGACCCGTCATGGAACCGCGCCTCGGGCCGGAGGGTGAAGGCAACCCAGCCGCGATCCTCCGGGAGCGCGGCTCTTTCGGCGAGCAGGCCGTAGACTGCATCGGCCTCGTCGGCCGCGCCGGTCATCAGCGTGTCCCAGAGCAGGGTCATCCCGATCGCGGAATTTCCCTTCAGAATGAATGGGTTGAAGCTGTCATAGGTGACGTTGCCATAGCCCGTCGACCAGACACCGCCCTTCGGCGCGCCCGGATCGGCGTACTCGAAATGAGAGAAGTCCGGTCCGTATTTCAGGTCGCCGAACGCGCTCAGCCCATGGCTGGTCGTGTTGGCCCACGCCACCCCCGGCAGTACCTAGGCGCCAGCCGCCGCTCCCTCCATCATGCCGAACTCACGCCGCGACAGCCGACGGTTCACCGTCATCCGGGCGAAAGCCGGTATCTCTTTGCCATCCTTGGAGGTTTCTGCGTCCGCAGGAATGACACCACCCTTGCGCGGCCTGGATCGATCCATCGGTTTCTCCCATGATGCCTCGCCTAAGGAGGCTAGGGCGCGACCCGGGGAGTTTCAAGCAGCGACACGCAGCGGTGATGGAAACAGCACCTGCTCTGCGAGGACGGCGCAGTTTCAGAGCATGCACTCTAGCGACGAATTCTGGGCGCACGTTTTCAGGATCCGCTCGTTCGCGCCATCACATGCACTTGTCGATCCGCTACGGGATCGAGAATGCGCGGCTTTGCAAACAGATGACTCAATCACTCGGCAATCCGATCTTGGCTGACAGGATGAGTAGAACCCCCAGCAACACTTTGACGAAAGACATCAATTCACCTCGCAAAGGCACCTTGAACACGCCAACACTGCCGAACAACGCAACCGCGGGCAATCCAAGATCCGCGTGTCTACACTGCTCGGCTATCCGACCGCGATACCCACTCCAATCTGTGGTCTCCGCGCCCGTTTAGCGGTACAATTCGATCCACATCGGTGCAGAAGCAGCGGAGTCCCCATGAGCATTCTCAAGAACCCGATTGTGATTGTCGCCCTGCTTGTCCTCGCGGCGGGTTTGACCTGGTATAATTACGACACGCGGCCGTTGGCCGGGACGGTCGGCAAGGGCGAGCTTGACACCTCGGCGATCATCTCGATCGCGGGCGCGGTGATCTCGTTGCTGACCGCCTTGTTCGGGATGGTCACGAAGTATCTCGACTACAAGATGAAGCGGCTCGAGATGCAGCAGAAATGATTGCGGCGCGTGCAGCGGCGTCTCTCGCCCTCGGGGCGGGCGCGTTGCTTTTGGCGGGTCCTGCCTTCGGGCAGAGCAACCTGGGCACCAGCCTTCCCGCCTTCAAGGACGGGATCGAGGAGGTCTACGAAAAGCAGGATGGCCGCGATGTCTGGGGATCGATCCTCTCGGCGCTCGGCTATGGTGGTTTCAACAAGAGCTACGCGGTCGTCATCGGGGTCAGCGACTACGAGCATCTCAATGACCTGCCGACCAAGGGCGACGCGCTGCGCATGCGCGATTACTTCATCAACGATGCCAATTTCGACGTCGTCTACACGCTGACGGGGAAGAAGGCGACCAAGGCCCGCGTACAGGCGCTGATGAGCGACGAGCTTCCCAGCAGGCTGGGTCGGAACGATCGGCTGGTGTTCTACTGGTCCGGACATGGCGTGACACGGCAGATGGGCGGTGACCGGGCGTTCGGCTTCCTGCCGCTACACGACAGCGATCCCGACCGCATCTCGAACATGATCGCGATGTCCGAGCTGTCGACCTGGGACAGCTACCTTTCTGCCGGCCAGGTTCTCTATCTGCTCGACAGTTGCTTTTCGGGCCTCGCGGGGGTTGCGACCAAGAATGATGCCAGCGTGCGCGACATGAACCTCAATCAGCTTATGGGACCGTCGCGCCATCTGCTGGCGGCGGGAACGGCCGATCAGGAAACCTTTGCTCATGCAAATCTCGGTGGTTCGGTTTTCACGACGGCGGTTCTTGACGGGCTGCGCGGTGCGGCGGATGCGTCGAACGCCTATGGCAAGGACGACATCGTCTCGCTCGGCGAGTTGAAGGAGTACGTCGCGACCCGCGTCGAGCACGAGCGCTTGAACTACCGCTGGTCCAAGCCGATCACGCCGCAACTGCGCGACATGACCGTGAACACCGGTGCATTCTTCTTCGCGGTTCCCACTGGCAAGTTTGGCATTCGGCGCGGCGTCCAGATGCGCCAGAACGTTGCAGGCACGGCTGTCGGTAAGTCCGATGATATCGTGCTGGCGCGCGTCGGGGACGAAGAGATCACGCGCGGCCATGTGCGCGCGGTTTGGCAGGATTTGCCGGCGGAGTACAAGAACCTGCCGGAAGATGTCCTGTTCAGCGGTCTGGTCGAGCAGATCGCCAATCAGATACTGCTCGCAAAGTTGATCGATCCGCGCGACATGTCCGAAGAACTGCGCGTCCAGCTTTGGGCACAGCGTCTCTCAACGCTTGCGGACGCGGCCTCGCAGGAGGTGGTCACCGGGGAGATCACCGAGGCAGCGGTCGAGGCGGCCTACCGGGAACGCTATGCCAGTGCGCCCCGGGCGATCGAATATAACGCAGCGCATATTTTGTTGACCTCCGAAACCAGGGCGAACGAGGTCCTCGCGCGATTGCGCGCAGGCGAGGATTTCGGCGAGGTCGCGAAGCAGGTCAGCACCGGGCCGAGCGGCCCGAACGGCGGTGAATTGGGTTGGTTCGCGCAGGATATGATGGTCCCAGAGTTCGGTTCCTTCGTCGCCGGGCTCGAGGTCGGAGCGATCGACGGACCGGTGCAGACGCAGTTCGGCTGGCACCTCGTCAAGCTGAATGATCGCCGTCTCGTGCAGCCGCCGCCCCTCGAAGAGGTGCGCGACGACCTTGTTCAGGACCTCACGCAAGGTGCGATCGACAACGCTCTGACACGCCTCAAATCGGAGGCCACGTTGGAGCGACTGGTGGACGCGCCACCCGAGGGCCTTTTCGCGCAGTAGCAACGGACCCGACCCCGTCGACCAGAATGCAGGAAGCCGCGAGTTTCCCCGCGGCCCAGAATAAACTCACAAATGCCGCGCGCGGCTTACTCCAGCGGTTCGGGCGAGCCGTCCGCTTCGTTCAACCACACGATCAGGTTCACCCGGTCCTCGGCGTCCTTCAGCCCGGCGAAGCTCATCTTTGTGCCGGCCGCGTAGCCCTTCGGGTTCTCCAGGAAAGCATCCAGCGCTGCGAGATCCCAGACACCCGGCAATTCGCCCAGCACGCCCGAATAGGAATAGCCGTCAAGGCCGCCGATATCCCGGTTCACGATGCTCCACAGGTGCGGACCCACGCCACCGGCGCCATCCTCGACCTTGTGGCACGACTTGCACTTGTTGAAGACCTTCTCGCCCTTGGCCGGATCCGCCGACGCCACCAGGGCCGCCAGATCAACCTCCTCGACAACCGCTTCCTCGACGTCACCGGTCTCGATCTCCACCGCGAAGGCCAGCACCTCCTCGCCATGGTGCGCACTGTCGCGCGTCCCGTAGATCTTGCCGCTGAAGAACCCCAGCAGCAGGAAGACCAGGAAAATCGCCAAACCAGCGCCCGCGATCTTGTTGAATTCGGTCGAGTCCATCAGTCTACCCTCGGTCGTCGGCCTAAGCTCAGTCCACGCGTATCTATCGCCTTCCCTCCCGCACCTTCAAGATGTAGAAGGCGCGACCAAACGCCATCAGGGGCATGGCAGACCACCGGTCAACACCGCCTTAACACCGGCCGACAGGAGGGGCAGCCCATGGGATTCGCGTCTTGCACTCCGCCCACACGAACCGCATCGCCTTCCAGGGCGAGCCCGGCGCCTATTCGCACCAGGCCTGCCGCGAGGTCTATCCCGATATGGAGCCGCTGCCCTGCAAGACGTTCGAGGATGCCCTCGACGCCGTCCGCACGCGCGAAGCCGACCTCGCGATGATGCCGATCGAGAACTCGACCCATGGCCGTGTCGCCGACCTCCACCGTCTGCTGCCCGGGGCCGGGCTCTACATCATCGGCGAACACTTCGTGCCGGTGCGCATCAACCTGCTCGGCCCGCCGGGTGCGACGCTCGACCAGGTCCGGACAGCACAGTCCCACTCTGTCCTGCTCGCCCAGGTCGCGACCTTCCTGCGCAAACACGACATCCACCCGGTGACCGGCGTCGACACCGCAGGCTCGGCCCGCGAGATCGCCGAGGCGAACGACCCGACCCGCGCAGCCATGAGCTCGGCCCTGGCCGGAGAGATCTACGGCCTCGACATCCTCGCCGAGAACATCCAGGACAACGACCACAACACCACCCGCTTCCTCGTGATGTCACGCCAGCGCATCGAGGCCGAGCCCGGCCACCACGCCGCCATCACCGCCTTCATCTTCGAGGTCCGCAACGTCCCCGCAGCCCTCTACAAGGCGATGGGCGGCTTCGCGACCAACGGCATCAACATGGTCAAGCTGGAAAGTTACATGGTCGGCGGCGCCTTCACCGCGACCCAGTTCTACGCCGAGATCGAGGGCCACCCCGAGGACCAGGGCGTCCAGTTCGCCTTCGAGGAACTGGGCTTCTTCACCAAGCACATGAAGGTGCTCGGCGTGTTCCCCAGGGCACGCGAGCGCGGCTGATCCCGTAGGATGCGCACTGCGCACAGACCATTGCCGACCATTGGGCGCCTCACCCTTGACCGCACCTCCGTAGGATGGGCGCCTCGCCCATCCTCTGGACCGCACGGCCATTGCTCTCGACACTTGTGCCCGAAAGAAAAGGGCAGGGCGGATTACCCTTGGTCGAGGTCTCCAACCGCGAAGAACTCGAGGCATGGCTCCGCGACCGATTGCGCCAGGACGCTCGCCAGATCGTGGCGCGCGGCCCCGCGCGTCTTTCCGCTCCCCGCCCCGGTGCTCGAGGCCGAGGCTGAACGCCGCCGTACCGCCATCAGTTGGCTCGTCTATTAAACGATGCCAATTGCCAGCGTCGTGGACACATGGCCAACGCTGGCAACTAAAGTCGGTGACGCCGCCACCACCTCCGTCTCAGGGGTTCCGAATCGCATTTGGCAGCGCACCTGCTCAAACAACAAGCAATCGAGCGCGCGCTCGAGTCTTTGCGCAACGCCCTGAAATTCAGGGCGAAATTCGGTCCGAAAGCCTCTGTATCAGGCCGATTTCCTGAACGCGCTACTCGGCTTCGAAAGCCCTCCAACATCCGGTTAATGGAGAATTGCGTGATTTTCTTCATGTCCGACGTCACTCCGGCGTGGGCCTTGTTATCGACCTTGCGTCGACGATCCATCGCGTCACCGACATGGCCCTAGCCGAGCCTCCCGGTCACTGCTTCGCGCAGGCGAAATTGCCATTCAAAATAAATTTTTGAACCAAACTCAATATCACAACGACTAACGGGTGTTGATGCCGGTCAGGAGACGGCGGTGTCAGGGATTTTAAGCCTCACACCTTCTCCTGGATGTCCGCCCTTTTTTGACGGACGCCCGGCCAGCATTCCGGTGCGCAGGGTGTGGCCGGAATTAAATATTGAAAACAATGGGTTACCCCAGGAGTCAAAAAATGACTGTCAAAATTCCTCACGAAGTGAACATCGATATCTCGGTACTCAATGATGTTGATCCTCTGCGCGATGGTACGCCACTCAAGCCGCTGAAAAGGGGCGCCCAAACCCGGCGCGATGAAGACCTCGGTCTGATCGACCGCGCCGCAATGTGGGCCGTGCGCGGCAGCGCGGGCGATGTTCTCTCGACCATCCGAAAGCTGAACGATCCGGGCGTGGCGCAGCCGAAGTTCAAGTTCCGGGGTGCGCCGAAGCACTTTCAGATGCCCAGACTGCCAACGCACCTGACCGTTGGCGCCGGATTTACCGGCGCGGCCGCCGTGGCGTTGGGCATCGTTGGTGGCGCCGGTGCGTATGCATCCACATGGCCTGCATTTGGCGTTTACACCTCGACTGGCGTCGGATGGTGGACCGATGCGGGCGTCTCTGCCGGGGCCGAACTGACCTATATCTTTGGTGGACCGGACAAATTCGGTGGGAATTCGATCGGTGTCGAGATCGCGTTGGATGTTGGCGGCGTGATCTCGGCCGGTGCGATGGCGATCTTTTCCAAGCTCAACCCGGTGACGTTCATCGGCTTCGCGTACTCGATAACCACCGGCATCAGTTGCATGCCGGTCAGCATCGGCGTGGTGAAGATGAACACAAAGCCCCGTGGCTTCGGAAGTTAAGCCGTCGCCAAAAAAATTTCCCGCGGCCTCGGCCGCAGGACCTCGATGTTTAAGCGAGATACAGGGTCCATCCTGATCTATCAGTAGGGTGGGCTCCGCGCTGACCTTATCTATGGGTAGGTTGGGTTCCGGCGCACCAGATCTTTTCGGATCGGTGCCTCGCTGACCTTATCTATCGATAGGATGGGTTCCGGCGCGCCAGATCCTTTAGGATCGGCTCGTCGCCAATATTACCTATCGATAGGTTAGGCTCCGGCACGCCAGATCTTTTCGCATCGGCGCCTCGCTGAACTTACCTATCGACAGGCTGGGTCCCGTCGCACCAGATCCTGTAGGATGGGCGCCTCGCCCATCCACCATTTCCGAAGGCCGGGCATCCGCCCATCCCGGTGATCAGCAGCTGTAGTACATCTGGAACTCGGCGGGGTGCGGAGTGTGCTCGTAGTGATAGCACTCTTCCCACTTGAGCTCCATGTAGCCCTCGATCTGGTCCTTCGTGAACACGTTGCCCTTGGTCAGGAAGTCCATATCGGCTTCCAGAGCGCCCAGCGCCTCACGCAAGCTTCCGCAGACGGTCGGGATGCCCGCCAGCTCTTCCGGCGGCAGATCGTAGAGATCCTTGTCGGCAGCCTCGCCCGGGTGGATCTTGTTCTGGATGCCGTCCAGGCCTGCCATCAGCAGGGCCGAGAAGCACAGATACGGGTTCGCAGCCGGATCCGGGAAGCGGGTCTCGACGCGCTTCGCCTTCGGGCTGTCTGTCCACGGAATGCGGACCGAGGCCGACCGGTTCGCGGCAGAGTAAGCCAACAGAACAGGAGCTTCGAAGCCCGGGATCAGGCGCTTGTAGCTGTTGGTCGCCGGGTTCGTGAACGCGTTCAGCGCCTTGGCGTGCTTCAGGACACCGCCGATGTACCACAGCGCCTCGTCGGACAGATCCGCGTATTTGTCACCGGCAAACAGCGGTGCGCCGTCCTTCCAGATCGACTGGTTGACGTGCATGCCCGTGCCGTTGTCACCCATGATCGGTTTCGGCATGAAGGTGGCCGACTTGCCATAGGCGTGTGCGACGTTGTGGATGACATACTTGTACATCTGCAGCATGTCTGCCTGGTGGGTAAGGCTGCCGAAGACCAGGCCCAGCTCATGCTGACACGAGGCAACCTCGTGGTGGTGCTTGTACACCTTCATGCCCATGCGCGCCATGGTCGAGAGCATTTCCGACCGGATGTCCTGACCGGCATCGGTCGGGTTGACCGGGAAGTAACCGCCCTTGATGCCCGGGCGGTGGCCCATGTTGCCCATCTCGAATTCGGCGTCGCTGTTCCACGAAGCATCCTGGGCGTCGACTTCGTACGAGACCTTGTTCATCTCGACGCTGAAGCGCACATCGTCGAACAGGAAGAACTCGGCTTCCGGACCCCAGAACGAGGTGTCGCCGATGCCGCTGTCGACCAGGTACTGCTCGGCCTTCTGAGCCGTTGCACGCGGGTCGCGCTCGTACAGCTCACCGGTGTCCGGCTCGCAGACCGTGCAGAAGATCGACATGGTCTTTTCCGCATAGAACGGATCCATCATCGCGCTCTCACAGTCCGGCATCAGCTTCATGTCGGACTTGTCGATGGACTTCCAGCCAGCGATCGACGAGCCGTCGAACATCCAGCCGTCAGCAAACCAGTCCTCGTCGATCAGGTCCGAGATCGCCGTGACGTGCTGCATCTTTCCGCGCGGATCGGTAAAGCGGATGTCGACATATGCGATTTCCTCGTCCTTGATCTTTTGAACGAGTTCAGCGGGTGTGCTCATTCTGTATTCCTCTTCTGTCAGAATGTTCGTGTTTTTGGTGTTTTCTGGGTATCTGGATCAGAGCGCGTCCGGCCCTTCCTCCGAGGTGCGGATGCGGATCGCCTGTTCGACATTGGTGACGAAGATCTTGCCGTCGCCGATCTTGCCGGTCTTGGCGGCCCCAACGATCGCCTCGGTGACCTGGTCGAGCATGTCGTCGTCGACCACGACTTCGATCTTCACCTTGGGCAGAAAGTCCACGACGTATTCCGCGCCGCGGTATAGCTCCGTGTGCCCCTTTTGGCGCCCGAAGCCCTTCGCTTCCATGACGCTCAATCCCTGGATTCCGATTTCCTGCAGCGCTTCCTTCACCTCATCAAGCTTGAACGGCTTAATGATGGCTTCGACCTTTTTCATTGTTTTCTCCTTGGCGAATGCCGTGCTGGATTCCCACCTGGCGCCCCGGCGGACGTCGGCTGCGTATGCTTACGATGCACAACCCGTGCCAAAACAGTCTTATCGGCAGAAAGCCGCGAACAGCGGTCCATGCGGGCGCTTCACATGGCCAAAGCGGCAGATATTGATCAAATTTTATGCAATATGCTCAAAGAAAAAGCAGAAATTACGGGCTAACCCATGCCCTCCGCAGGACGATGGGTCGAGCTTTCCGACGAGGCTGCGGTACTTTCATCGCCGTCATGCATGTTGCCCACACCAATCTTACGGAGGAACGCCTCTGTCTTGCTGGCTGGTGGTCTGTCCTTCCGCGGTCCATCTTCGTGAACCACGGGATCTGGCAGCGCAGGCGTCTCTGTCTCACCCAGGCTGGATGAGGTCGAGGGTCTGGAACGGCTGCGCGGCCGCGCATGCTCGCGACGGGCGGCTTGTGCCAGAAGATCATGCGCCGTGACGATGAACCGGTCCAGCGACGAGATCTCCTTTAACAAGGTCTCGCGTCGCGCGATCGCGATCTTCAGCACATCGGGCATTCCGACACCTTCTCTCTGACTGAACTTACTCTGACCGTAGGTTCAGCAACATCCACCATGGGCATCCTATCGGAAAAATTTCCCGTGTGCGATACCGATCAGGAAAGCAGACGGGATGCGGAGATGACGGAACTACTGACGGCTACTCAGATGCGAGCGGTCGAGCAAGCTGCAATCGACTACGGAGAGGTCACGGGTCTCGAACTCATGGAGTGCGCCGGGCGCGGCGTGGTCGAGGCGATCCTGGAATGGCGGCCCGAGCTTGTGACAGCGCCGCACCGAGCGGTCGTACTCTGTGGTCCCGGCAACAATGGTGGTGATGGGTTCGTGGTCGCGCGGTTGTTGAAGCAGCGCGGCTGGGAGGTTGAGGTTTTTCTCTATGGCGATGAGGACAAACTCCCACCAGATGCGGCAGAGAATGCGCGACGGTGGCGAGAATTAGGTGCAATACACTCCCTTGCAACGCGCCAGGATCGGGTCGAGGCGGATCATCTGTCGGACGCGTCCCGCGTTCTTCTAATCGACGCTCTTTTCGGTATCGGGCTTACACGACCGCTGCCGCTCTGCGTCATAGGGTTCGCTGAATTCTCGGAGCGATGGCAGTATGATCAAAACATGCTCGGAAGCTACACAATCGATGTGCCGAGAAGTCTGAGCACTGACAGCGGGAAACGGCTGGACTCGGCCTTTGTCGCGTCACTGACGGTCACTTTTCATAGTGAAAAGACCGGACATCATCTCTCTAACGCATTTGAGTACTGTGGTGATTTAACCTGTGTTGACATTGGCATCTCAGAGCACATCAACGTCGATGGCGCAAAAATTGTTAAGATGACGGGGACGCCTTTAAACGCTTTGCGCAAGACACGTCTTGGTTCTCACAAGTACTCTCACGGCCATGCTTTCGTCCTCTCGGGCAGTCAGGGAAAGGGCGGTGCTGGCCGGCTGGCCGCGCGCGGTGCGTTGAGGATTGGCGCGGGCCTCGTGACGGTAGGGTGTCCGGATGATGCGGTGATCGAGAATGCGGCGCGTTTGGATGCGGTGATGCTGTCTCCAATCAAGGATGTTGATGGCTTGCAGACAGAGTTACGGGCCCGAAAGGTCACTGCGGTTTGCATCGGGCCGGGGTTCGGTTTGGGAGCTAGGTTGCGCGAAAGCCTTCAGACGATTCTGAAGGATGGGCGAGGCGCCCATCCTACGCGGCATGGCGCATCGTTGTGCGTCGTGTTGGATGCCGATGCGTTGACTGAGTATCGCGACGATCCTGAAATGTTGTTCGCGATGCTATACGAAGGCTGCGTTATGACCCCGCATGAGGGCGAGTTCGGGCGGTTGTTCCCGGACATCCTGGCCAAGCTCAAAGACCCGGCCATCCGAGGCCCCGCTTTCTCAAAGGTCGATGCCACACGCGAAGCAGCCAAACGCGCAGGCTGCGTTGTTCTGTTCAAAGGCGCGGACACGGTGATCGCGCATCCCGATGGACGCTGTTCGATCAACTCAGCGCATTATCAGCGCTCGGCACCATGGTTGGCGACGGCCGGATCGGGAGACGTTCTTGCGGGGTTCATCACGGGTCTTCTCGCACGCGGGTTCGATCCCATGTCCGCCGCCCAGACCGCCGCTTGGCTGCACGTAGAGTGTGCTTTGAAGTTTGGCCCAGGTCTGATCGCGGAGGATATACCCGAGCAACTGCCCGCGGTTTTTCGCGATCTCGGCGTCTAGTTGGGGCAGGGATCGACGCCTGCATCCGTTCACGCTGGCGCTCAATCACGGGTTGATCTCAACTTGCTCACGCGTGACGGCATGGAGTACTCGACAAGTGCGCGAAACGCGGTCTGACAAAACGGATGTGGGCCGTATTCAACCGGCGCATTTTCCCTATCGCCCTTTGCGACTCACTGTTATAGAACCGCCAACTTCGCCGGGGGCAACCTTGACGAGCGCGGGCGTGGTGAAATTGGTAGACACGCGAG
>JBHJIZ010000125.1:0-30888 GCA_050043005.1 Paracoccaceae bacterium | reverse complement strand
ATGTTCTTACCCAGATCAACGATCTTCTTGCCAAAGGCTTTCCGCGTCGTGGCGCGATCAATCATCATATCCAGCGCCTTTTCTGCCGCACCGATCGAGCGCATGCAGTGGTGGATACGGCCCGGCCCAAGCCGCCCTTGAGCAACCTCGAAGCCGCGCCCTTCGCCCAACAGCAGATCCTCGGCCGGGACGCGCACATCGGTGAACCGCAGATGCATGTGGCCCATCGGCGCGTCGTCATCGCCAAAAGCTTGCATCGGTCGCAGGATCTCGATCCCCGGCGTCTCGCGCGCCATCACGAACTGCGAATGACGCGCGTGCTTTGGCGCGTCGGGATCGGAACAGGCCATGACGATGAACACCTTGCACCGCGGATTGCCCGCGCCGGTGATCCACCACTTCTCGCCATTCAGCACCCAATGGTCGCCGTCCTTCTCGGCGCGCAACCCGATTTGCGTCGCGTCCGAGGACGACACGTTCGGCTCGGTCATCGCATAGGCCGACCGGATCTCGCCCGCCATCAGCGGCTTCAGCCAGCGCTCCTTGTGCGCGTCCGAGCCATAGGTCGCGAAGACCTCCATGTTCCCGGTATCCGGGGCATTGCAGTTGAACACCTCGGGCCCGATGCGCGACCGCCCCATCTCCTCGGCCAGATAGGCGTATTCGACATTGGTCAGACCATCTTCCGGTCCGTGCCCGTGCTCGCCACCTGTCAGCCAGAAATTCCAGAGCCCGCGCTCCCGCGCCTTGGCCTTCAACCCATCCAGGATCTCGATCATCTTCGGTGTGTAATGGAACCGGTCCCCGGTCGACCCGATTTCCGCGTGGAACGCATCATCCATCGGAATGATCTCGTCCTCGACCATCCGGCGCACCTGCTCTAGCAAGGGTTTCAGCCGGTCCGTGACACCCAGATCCATCAGCGACATCCTCTTCCGCATACGCAGAAGGCACTTAGCGCCGAAAACCAGATGCGGCCAGCCCCATCCGAGACTGGCCGCTGGCAAATCAGTCCGACGACGACAAGCGTCACGTGCCGGGCGTGAAGCTCACCATCTCGAACATCTTGACTTCGTTGCGCGATTTCCGGTGGCGCCGGATAAGGACCGTGGTGCCCAGCTCCGGCGCAACATAGAAATCACGGTTCGTGAACTCATCGTTGCAAGCGACGTGGAAGGTATCGAAGCTGCCGGCAGGAACCGTCACTTTGACGGTCTCCAGAACCGTGCAATTGCGCGTCGTCTCCCAGGTGTCGCCCGAAACGTTCTGACCTTTGACGGCATAGGACACCTTCTGACCAATTTCGAGCGGATAGATTTCGCCGGACTTCACGTAGGATTGCGATCCATCAGTGAAATCTGGACATCCGGCCCAGAGCGGCCCGGGCGCGAACCCCGGATCCGACGTGAAATTGCAACCCTCCGATCCCTCGACCTTCCGGCTCGCGCCATTCACCGCAACGGTCACGCGCGTCAGTTGCTCGTCACCAACCTTCCAGACTTTGGTATCACCAACGACCGGTATCCGCAGAGGCATCGGATCCAGCTTGGCCGACACGGGTAGAGTTTCGACCTCTGGCGCACACGCTGTCAGAACCGCAGCACCAACAACGGCAATCAAGCCAATCGACTTCCTGAACATTTTTCACTCCACTTATTCAACAGAGTGAAAAGTTTACCACCTCGCACCGGCGCGGACATTGCCAATATTGGCTAAAAACTCCGGCTATTCCTTATGGCAGCCGGACAATCGCCGAGATTTCCACCTGCATGTCCGGGTGCGCCAACCCGGAGATGATCAGCAAGGTGTTGGGCGGATACGGTCCCTCGCCATAGTGTTCAGCGTACACCGCATCGCGCGCCTCCATCCAAGGCTGACGCGAGTCCTCGCCGACCAGATACGTCGTCAGTTCGAGCACATCGGCAAACGAAGCCCCGATCTTTTCGAGCACCGTGCCGAGATTTCGAAATACGACCGGCATCTGACTGGCTGTATCTCCCGGCGCTTGCAAGACACCGTCCGCATCAACCGCAACCTGCCCGGCGATGAAGGCCAACCGGCCGGGCTCGGCAATCGCGACATGACTGTAGCGCCCCGCGGGTCTGGGGTATCCTTCCGGGTTCAGATACTGGACGCTCATGCCGCGATCTCCGCGTATACCGCGGTCTCAAACGCCTCATAAACGCCCATGAAACGGGGCTCGGCAAAGGGCAGTGACTGGGTCATGATGACCGCGGCCACGTCCTTTGCGGGATCGAACCAGTAATGCGAATTCAATACCCCGGCCCAACCTTGCGATCCGGCCGTCCTCATGCCGGGCACATCCTCCTCGTTGCGCACGAACCCGAAAGAATGTGTCATTGGTGTTCCGGGGAACAGTTCGACATCGGCTGACATTGGTGGTGCGAGAGAGATCATCTTTCCAATGCGCAGATCACCGATCGAGTCTTCCAACATCCGGTCCACAGCATCCTCGGACAGGATTTTCTGTCCGTTCAGCGTACCGCGATTTAGAAACAACCGCAGGAAAGTGAGGTAATCGGCGGGCGTCGAATACAGCGCATGCCCCATGCCGTAGAACTCAGGATCGGACGGCGGCGCCATCTCGAAATCCGCAAGCACACCGTCGGCGCCCCGTGCCTGCACCGAGGCCAGCCTCGGCGCCATGTGATCGGCAACCTCACACGCGGTGTCGGACATGCCGAGCGGGCCGAGCAATTCCTCCTGCAGGAACACATCGATGCGCCGCCCGTCTATTGCCTCGACAACCTTGCCCAGCCAGTCGATGCCGATCCCATAATCCCAGCGGGTGCCCGGATCGAAGGCCATCGCATAATCCAGCGACGCGTTGGTCCCGGACACGATGGTTGGGTGGCCGGTCTTCTGCATCCACTCACCGATTTCCGGACACCAGAACTCATAGACAAGTCCCGATGTATGCGTCGAAAGCTGACGAATGGTCGGCATGGTCGCCGGTGCACGGTAAATCGGAGTCTCACCATCCCAACCGTCCAGCACGCGCAGCTTGGCCGCCGCCTCGGGCAAATACTTGTCCACTGGATCATCGATCCCAAGTTTGCCACGGTCGATCAGCATCATCGCCGCGGTCGAGCCAACCGCCTTCGTCATCGAGAAAATCCGATGGACAGTGTCAGGACCGGCCGCCATCCCCGGCGCCGCCTCGCCCGCAGCACCTTGCCAGGTCACGCCTGCTGAGTTTGCCTGCATCGCGACCAGGAACGGCGCATCACCGTTCGCCACCGCGGTCTCCAGAATAGACTGTTTGTTCGCCATCATTCTCTCCCGTTCTGCAGTTTTTATTGTTATGATATAACAATACAATTCTTCAGCTAGCTACACTCTTCTGATGATCACCCCAAGATTACTCCGGAACAAGTCGATTGCACCTTCCACATCCGCAAGAGTTGTGGAACGTTCGTCTGACGCCGGGGCCACCAAGAGTCCTGTCGCCGCATCTGATGGGAGGATCTTCAGAATGAAATTCGCAACTGCAACCCTTGCTGCCGCGCTTGGCGCGCTGGGTCTGGCAGCCTCTGCCGGATCGGCTGCCGCCTGCTCTGCCGAGGACTGGAAGGCCTGCAAAGGCAAATCATGGGTCGACGGTGACGTGATGGAAACGCCGCTGGGTTCGAAGTGGTGGCCGCACCCGATGTGGGGCGCGGGCGAGCAGGCAGGCTCGACAAACTGGTACACGAAGCCCGAGGTTATTCAGCGCGCTCTCGGCGCCAGCTCGGGCACCGGCAAGGTTTACAAACTCGGGCACCCCTACACATCGACCATGCCGCTGTTCGGCGTCCGCCAGTTCTCTCTCAGGACGCCCCTGCCGACCGGCGTGACCGACGGCCTGGGTGGCAACAAGATCACGTGGAACGACGAATACCTCGCGACCGAGGTCGGTCAGGTCGGCACCCAGTTCGATGGGCTCGCGCATATCGGCATCACCATGGGCGCGCCGGGCGACCTGACCCAAATGCGCTGGTACAATGGCTTTACCGGGGCAGAGATGTCCGGCGCCTACGGCCTCAAGAGGCTCGGGCCAGAGCATCTACACCCGATCGTTGCACGCGGCATCCTGATCGATGTCGGTGCGATCTGGGGCGCGGACATGGTCGCAGGCGATGAGATCCTGATGGAGCACATCAACAAGGCCCTCGACGCGCAGGGCATGGCGGGCTTCCAGTTCGAGCCCGGCGACGCCATCGTCATCCGCACCGGCTGGGAACAGCACTGGGACAATCCGGACGTCTACAACGCGGGCGCACCGGGGATCGGCATGGAAGTCGCGCGCTGGATCGCCGGGATCAACGCAGGCGTCACGGTGTTCGACACCTGGCCCGGTGACGCGGTTCCGAACCCGGACCCGCAATGCGTCTTCTGCGTTCACACATACCTGCAAACGCGCCACGGCATCGTGAACCAGGAAAACGCGAAGCTGTCTGAACTGGCGGCGGACCAGGTGTACGTGTTCACCTACATGTACTCCCCTGCACCGATCGTCGGCGCGACAGGCTCAATGGGCGCACCGGTTGCCGTGAACTGATCGAAGATCGGAGTGGGCGACCCGTCCACTCCTGCCCGCCGGTCGGACCGGCATCCCCCCGCTTACCAGCAGTCGAAACCGGCGCCGCAGACGCAGTTGTGTCACGCAGGATTCCGCAGGTGTCGCTGCTTTTCCCACGAAGACGACGCGCCTGACATCAACCCACAGGCACATTGAACTATCCGCTCGGCGTATCCGGCCTCGTCAGATTGCGTCACGCAGTTTGCGTGCCACGCAACGTTGGTGGGAGCGGGCGGTCTGGCGACGGCATCACCAATGCACGCGACGCCGTCGATCTGACCAAGGATGAAGATCACAGCAACGGCCATGTAAACCGATACTCAGGTGACGCCGCTTCCGCCGCGAACCTCGCGGACGGGCTCAGTCCAGGTCAGAACTCAGTCCAGATACAGAACCCAATCCAGACCTTCAGCCACCCACTCAGCAGGGATCGAGTGTCCGCCAGGGTGCAGGCAGATCTCCAGCGCTTTGCCCGAGTCACCGTCGAACCGCTCGCACGTTCGGGGGCGTTTCGGATGGTCGATCGAATACGTCGTATCCACGACATCATCCGCACCGTTTAGCGCACGCAAGATCGTCAGACCTTCGGGGATCGGCATCGAATTGTAGATACCGACCTCGTCATAGGCGACAACACCGTCGTTCAGTCCGTGGATGTGGCGCATGTTGACCGGACCGCTCGGACAGGTTTCAGGCGTCGAGTTCCAGAACCCACCGGCGATCGGCGCATAGCCCGCGAACAGGCCCCCGGCATAGCACGCGACATTCCACACCATCGAGCCGCCGCGCGAAAACCCGCTTGCCAACGTCTTCCCGGCATCGATCGGCCAGTGCTTCGCGATGTCAGCCATCACGCCATGGATGAAGGCTTTCTCGTCACGGCCATGCTCGGCGCGGCCTTTACCGATTTGGCGCCAGTAACCGGTCCGCGCATAGGGCGCCACAAACAGAGCGCCACGCCGGTTGACGCCGTTGACCATCGCTTTGTTGCGGAACACGCCCTCCGGCGATCCGTTCCAACCGTGGAAGTATACAACCAGCGGCAAAGGCGACGTGCCATCCCAATCGGGCGGCGGCGCGGCGAGGTAGTATCCATCCTCGACCTCGCACCGCGCAGTCCCGCCACAAGCCAGCGACGGTGTGACAAACAGGATCGCAAGTATGACAAGGATCAAAGCCCGCATGATCTGCCTCCGACATCTCGAACCGACTTTGTCGATCCACCTGCACGCTTCAATCCACGATGCCGTGAGCGTAAATGCCGGCAGCGTCATGTGAATACGGCTTCGGATCGAAAATACATGCCGCGCGGTCCGGCAAACGACAGTCATAAAAGCATCTCGCCATTGCCCGGATTGCGCCAGTGGTCCCGCGCCCACACATCCCGGCATCTGACGACCGCGTACACTCCGCGATTGCCATCCGCCCGCAGCACGGCTAGATCGCCGCCATGACGCAGGAACTCTCCCATACCGGGCTCGGCAAGCAAGTCGAGCAGCCGAATTCGCCCGAGGAAGCCCGCCTGGACCCGGTGCCAAATCCCCATCCCGACACGAACTTTGTTGCACGGTTCACGGCACCCGAATTCACCTCGCTCTGCCCGGTGACGGGACAGCCGGACTTCGCGCATCTGGTGATCGACTATGTACCTGACCAATGGCTGGTCGAGTCCAAGTCGCTCAAACTGTTCCTGACCAGCTTCCGCAATCACGGCGCGTTCCACGAAGGCTGCACGGTCGATGTCGGCAAGCGCATCGCCGATGCCATCAAACCGCGCTGGCTGCGGATCGCGGGCTACTGGTATCCGCGTGGCGGCATTCCGATTGACGTATTCTGGCAAACAGGTGACGTGCCAGAGGGGGTATGGCTGCCCGACACAGGTGTACAGCCCTATCGCGGGCGCGGCTGACGCGCATCACACATTGAAGGGGAGACGACATGGCCGCCAAGGTAATTGACGGAAAGGCCTTCGCGGCGGATGTTCGCGGGCAGGTCGCCGAACATGTGGCCAAGCTGAAGGCTGATCACGGCATCACGCCGGGCCTGGCTGTCGTGCTGGTGGGCGAAGATCCAGCCTCTCAGGTCTACGTCCGCAACAAGGGCAAGCAAACCGTCGAATGCGGAATGCACTCCGAGGAACATCGGATGGACGCCTCGGTCGCGGAAGCCGACGTGATCGCGATGGTCAAAAAGCTGAATGCAGATCCTGCGATCCACGGTATCCTGGTGCAGCTTCCCCTGCCCGACCACATGAACTCCGAGATCGTGATCAATACGATCGACCCGGCCAAGGACGTCGACGGTTTCCACATCTCGAATGTCGGTCTGCTCGGAACAGGTCAGAAGTCGATGGTGCCGTGCACCCCGCTTGGCTGTCTGATGATGCTGCGCGACCACCACGGCTCGCTGTCCGGCCTGAACGCCGTCGTCGTCGGCCGCTCGAACATTGTCGGCAAGCCGATGTTCAACCTGCTGCTCAAGGACAGCTGCACGGTCACGGTCGCCCATTCGCGCACCAAGGATATCGAAGCCGTCTGCCGTCAGGCCGATATTCTCGTTGCTGCTGTCGGCCGTCCGGAGATGATCACCGGCGACTTCGTCAAGCCCGGCGCGACAGTCATCGATGTCGGCATAATCCGCATCCCGCACCCGGATCCCGAGAAAGCGGGCAAGACCAAGCTCGTCGGCGATTGCCATTACGACAGTTGCGCCGAGGTCGCGGGCGCCATCACGCCGGTTCCGGGCGGCGTCGGTCCGATGACCATCGCCTACCTGTTAGCAAACACGCTGACCGCCGCCTGCCGCGCGAATGGCCTGCCGGAACCAGAGGGTCTGACGGCGTAACCCGTCGGCCCTTAGCCATATCGTATAAACTTAGCTGATCGTGAAAGTTTTTCTTGCACGGCCTGAGGAACTGAATTAACTTAGCCATATGGCTAATCGTTTACACGTAGGCTTCCAGGCACTGGGTGACCCAACCCGCCTGGCCGTGATCGAGCAACTCTTGCAAGGCCCGGCCACAGTCAGTGACCTTGCCAAACCGCACGCGATGGCGCTGCCATCCTTCACCAAGCATCTCGGCATCCTCGAACGCGCCGGCCTGATCGCAAGTGCGAAACGCGGCCGCGTCCGCACCTGCTCCATCGATCCGAATGGCCTCTCACAAATCGACCGCTGGTTCGCCGACCGCCGTGCGCTTTGGGCCAACCGGCTCGACCGTCTCGCTACACATCTGGAAAAGGGGACAGACTAGATGGACATCACCCACGACACGGTCGTGCTGGAGCGCACCTTCAAAGCGCCGCCAAGCCGTCTGTTCCAGGCCTATGCCGACCCCAAACAACGCGAGATCTGGTGCGTTCCGGGCGAGGGCATCGTGTTCGACATCCGAGAGACCGAGGTCCGGACCGGGGGCCGCGAAACCGCCCATTGCGGCCCCGACGGCGATATGAAATGGCGCATGGACCTGATCTATCATCGCGTCGAGCAGGACCGCCTGATCGTCTTTACCGAGGACCTTTGGGAACACGACATGCTTTTGACGGTGGCGCTGATCACCTTCGACATCGAAGAAAACGGACTGAACGGATGCACGCTGACCGTGACTGACCAGATCACCTCCTTCGTCGGTGACTAGGCCGTGTTTGGACACCAGGAAGGTTACACCCACGCCATGCAGAACCTCGAAGCTATGATGACCTCCACGTAGTTGGGGATCGCCTAGCCCACCGGCAGCGCCGTCGTCTCCCGGATCTCTTCCATCACGAAACTGGCCGAGACGTCCGACAGCGCGACCTTGCGGATCAATCGCTGATACAACCGGTCGTAATCTGCGATGTCGCGTACCCGCGCACGGATCAGATAATCCAGATCGCCGGTCATCCGGTACACGCCCAGGATCTCGGGCATATCCCGCGTCGCGCGCGCGAACGCTTCCACCCCGTCGGGATCGTGGCTGCTCGTCCTGACCGAGATGAAAACCTGCAGCCCCAAACCCAGGGCCTCGGGATCAACCAGAACGACACGCCCCCGCACGATGCCCGCATCCTCCAACCGCCGAATGCGGCGCCAGCAGGCATTTCGGCTCAGCCCGATCCGCGACCCAAGATCTTCGAGCGATTCTGAGCAATCCTGCTGCATTCGTTTCAGGATCTTTCGATCGAAATCATCAATGTCCACCATAATCACATTAATACGGGAGAAAATCCCATCACTCAATAAAATCAATCAAACTACGGGAGCAAATCCCGACCAAAACGATCCATTCTCTCAAGACCGAAACAGGGAGAGACCTCATGACCCGCATTCTGTCCGCCTTCACCGCACACCCCGCCTCGGTCGACGAAACCTATGGCGAGCACTTCCGCTTCGCGCTCGGCTTCGCGGGCACCCTGTTCCTCGCCGCCGGAGCCGCCCTGATCCACGCACTCCTGCCATTCTGCTTCGAGAAAACCGCCAGCCGGATCATCGCCCGCCTCTATGCCCGCACCCATAATCGCGGCGCGGACTGAGCCCGTCGCGGGACGCGCGCCCTTGTGATAGGTGCACGACTAGTATTTCCCGATCCTCAAACCTGCGCTAACCTGCCGAAAGCAACCTTCGGGAGGACGCGCCATGACCCTGTCGGTCACCCAGCTTCACCCTCTGTTCGTCGCCCGCATCGACGGCGCCGACCTGACACAACCTTTCACGCCCGAGACGTTCGCGCCCATCCAGGCCGCGATGGACGCGCACGCAGCGGTCGTGATCAAGGGGCCAACCCTGCCGCAGGAGCAGCAGATCGCGTTTGCCCAGAAATTCGGCACGCTCGAAGGCGACGCGATCCTCAAGACCGACCGCAAGCTGCGCATCAAGCCACAGCTCGCCGACGTCTCGAACCTGAACGAGGAAAACAAGGTCTACGAACATCAGGACCGGCGCCGCATGTTCAATCTGGGCAACCAGCTCTGGCACACGGACAGCAGCTTCAAGCGCATTCCCGCGAAGTACTCGGGCCTACACGCGCATTCGGTGACGCCTGAGGGCGGCGAGACCCAGATTGCCGACACCCGCGCTGCCTATGACGCGCTCCCCCAGAAGATAAAGGACCAGATCGAGGATCTGGTGTCCGAGCACTCGATCTTCTGCTCGCGCCAGAAACTCGGCTTCACAGATTTCACCGAGGAAGAGCGTGCCGCCCTGCCACCGGTGCATCGCCCGCTGGTGCGCTTGCACCCCGCCTCGAAGCGCAAGGCGATCTATGTTGCCAGCCATTCCAGCCATGTCCTGGGGATGGAGATCCCGGACGGCAAGATGCTGCTGCGCGAATTGATCGAGCACTGTACCCAGCGCGAGTTCGTCTACACCCACAAATGGGAAGTCGGCGACCTGCTGATCTGGGACAATCGCTGTACGCTGCACCGCGGCCGTCCGTTCGACGAGGCGAAGTACCGCCGCGACATGCGCCGCGCGACCGTCATGGACGATGATCCAGCGATGGAGCACCGCGACGCGGCCTGACGCTCCTCGACACCCCGCGCCGATCTCTGCTCGACATAGGGTGCGGTACACTGGGCCCCGTTCTGGACACCGTACCAAACACCCCCATCTCATCGCGCATATCGCTGCGAGGAGAGACATGCGCGCCCCGGCCAAGCTCCAGATCGTCTGGTTCAAGCGTGACCTTCGGACGACTGACAACCGTGCGCTGGCGCGCGCGGCGCAGGCCGGGACGGTTCTGCCGCTGTTCGTTGTCGAGCCGGCACTTTGGTCGCAGCCAGACATGTCCGCCCGGCACTGGGCCTTCGCTTCGGAATGCCTGGCAGAGCTGCGCGAGGGTCTCGGAAGCCTCGGCCAACCGCTGGCGATCCGCATAGGCGATGTCGTCGAAACGCTCGACCAGCTTCACACGACCCTCGGCATAGCCGGGCTCTGGTCACACGAAGAAACCGGCAATGCCTTGACCTTTGCCCGCGACCTGCGCGTCGCCGACTGGTGCCGCGCCAACTGCATCCCGTGGCACGAAGACCGCCTGTCCGGCGTGATCCGCCGCATCGCAACCCTGATCGGTTGGGCCTTACGCTGGGATGCGTTCATGGCCGAACCTGAATCGCTCCCTCCGAAAGCCCTGCAACCCGTCCACATCGACCCGGGCGCGATTCCATCGGCCAAGGACCTTGGCCTCGCGCCCGATCCCTGCCCCGACCGGCAACCGGGCGGGCGCATGGCCGGGCTCACGATCTTGGAGAGCTTCCTCCACCAGCGTGGCGCACCCTACCGCAAGGCGATGTCCAGCCCGGTCACTGGCTTCGAACACTGCTCACGCGTCTCGCCCTATCTCGCTTGGGGCGCGCTTGGGATGCGAGAAACAGCCCAGGCGACCTGGGCCCGGCAACGAGACCTGAAACAGCAGGGCATCGTAGGCGGCTGGCGCGGATCGATGTCGTCGTTCTCGGGGCGTCTCCACTGGCGCGACCACTTCACCCAGAAGCTCGAGGACGAACCCCGGCTGGAGCACCAGAACCTCCACCGAGCCTATGACGGACTGCGCCCGCGCGAGCCGGACGCCGCGCGGCTGCATGCCTGGGCGCAAGGCGAGACCGGCCTGCCGTTCGTCGATGCCTGCATGCGGGCGCTTCGAGCGACCGGCTGGATGAATTTCCGGATGCGGGCGATGCTGATGGCGACCGCGAGTTATCACCTCTGGCTCGACTGGCGCCGTCCCGGCGAACATCTGGCTCGCCTGTTCACCGACTACGAACCCGGCATCCACTGGCCGCAGGTCCAGATGCAGTCCGGCACCACCGGCATCAATACCGTGCGCATCTACAACCCAGTCAAGCAGGGACAGGACCAGGATCCTGACGGCACGTTCACGCGAGCCTGGGTGCCGGAACTCGCCACTGTGCCCGACAAGTTTCTCCAAACCCCGTGGAAGTGGGAGGGGGCGGCCTCGATCCTCGGCAAGAGCTATCCCGAACCGGTCGTGGACCATATCGCCGCCGCCCGCGATGCACGCGACAAGGTTTGGTCGGTGCGGCGCGGCGCGGCGTTCCGTCAAACCGCGCAATCCATCCAATCAAAGCATGGCTCGCGCAAGTCCGGCATCCCGAACCGGGGCCAGCGCGCTGCGCGTGACGCGGGCCAGATGTCCCTGCCGCTGGAGGACGGCGCATGAAGATGGTCAAAAAGCGCGATCTACCGACCAAGGTCTGTCCGGTTTGCGAGAAACCATTCGCATGGCGCAAGAAATGGGCCAAGGTTTGGGACGAAGTCCGTTATTGCTCTGAGCGATGTAGCAGGCGCGATCGCCGAGCTTGACGCACGCGACACCCCGATCCCGGCAGGCGATGTACCGCTCTGAGAGCGTCGCGACAACACATCCGTCACCACTACAGACCATGACCGAAACTCGAGAACAGTCTCTTGTGCCGCATCAAAGTGATGATTGTCACATTTCGTGCTGGAACCTGCGTGTTAGGTCAGATCATCGATCTATTTAAAGGACGTCTAGTACCACGTGTTCGCTTAGAACGCGCTCCGAATTCGCTTAATATTCATCACGAAAATAAGATTATTGGAGAATATAATGCCCAGTCAATATGAAATGACCAAGATTCTAAAGGCCGTAATGACGAATGGAGACGGCTCTCCAATCACAACCGACTACCTAGGGAATCAAATCACAATTGAGAACGACCCACACTTCATTGATTTTTCTTCATTAGGCGCATTTCTGTCGCACCCCTCATTCCTCTCTGAAATTCGAGATAGCTTGAAAATGCTTGAAGCTGCCATGACGGATGAGATTGGAGGTCGATGGATTTTCTCGAACAAACATACGTCCGCCATTCAGTACTTTCAAAAAAACACGAACAGAAGCGCGAAAAATATGAATTTCCACAAATTACTTACCAAAGCACTTGGGAAATTCGAAGGCGTACATGGTTTTACGGTGCCGGATAAACTCCCAACGTTCGCTGGCTTCGTCTACGGTAACGTCTTCAAGGAAACAATCGGCAACGGAATGCACTTCAAGGATATTGGTGCTGGCCAGACGCATGGAGAATTCACACACCGGAGACAATGGTACGCCGCCGTGAACGCCGGTGCATTGCAGACCGTTGAAAAGAACGAGGCCGGACGTGTCTACAAGGCGATTGCCCGGTGGCTCAACAAGCGCCGGACGACCGCCGAAGGCGCGCGCGGCCCCTTGATCCAACTCTGGACCTATCTATTCGATATGAACGCGACATCTGCCGACGAAGGTGGCGGTCTAGAGGTTTCTGATCTGCGTTCGCCTGAGAACTTTCACAATTGGCTCACCGGCGGCGCCGATCCTGACTTCTGCCCATTGCTTCGTGCTTTTCTGCGGAACAGAAAAGAAAAGCGCGGAGCGTATATGATTGAAGACTACTTCAAGAAGAAGTTCGGAGCAAAACGCGGCGCAGAAGTCTTCGAAGCCTTCAACGCCGGTACTGCCAAGAACGATCGTCCGTCTGCGCGGATCATGTTCAACGAAGGTAAGGCGCCGGTCTATGCGCCAAACCGGGGCGACGGCCCGGGCTAGGCACGATGCCGATCACGACCTGAACCCGCGGACGACCTTCTCAGAGTTTTACGCTCTGCCGGGTTCGCCGGAGCCTCCGTGGCCGCGACGTCTTCATCGATCAACCCCAAGCCAAGCAGGGCGGCGCGAACATCTGCCTTCTGATCCTCAGTCGCGGGAGAGGTCGGCCGCCGCGCCACACCGGCCGGAACGCCCTGCAGTGATTGCGCGTATTTGCATAGGCTCGGCATGTTGTCCTGCCCGATCGCATCCCACAGCGGCATCAGCTTTTCGTGCAGCGCGACACCGGTCGCGTCGTCGCCTGCTTGCGCCGCTTCCCACAGCTTGCGCGACGGCCCGGGCGCGGCCGTCAGGATCGCCGCAATCGAACCGCGGGCGCCCAGCTTGTAGCTCAGCCACAGCAACGCATCGACCGCCGAGAAGATCAGGTTCTTCGCATCGGCCCGCCGCTGCAGGTCGGCAAACAGCTTCATATCGCCCGCCGATTGCTTGACCCCGGCGACGCCCGGCACCTCCTCCATGATCCTCAGAAGCAGGTCCGGAGACAGGTAACACCATGGAACCACGTTATAAATCAGGATAGGCAGACCGCATTCGCCGTGGATGCGCCGGAAGTGATCGACCATGGCGTCATCGTCGGGCCGGAACAAATAGCTCGGCGGTGTGACCTGCAACGCCACGACACCCAGATCCGCCACTTGCCGCCCGCGCGCCGCCGTCTCGGCCGTCGAATTCGAAATGATCCCGGCGACCACCGGCACTCGGCCGTCCGTGGCACGTACCGTCTCGGCCAGGATATCGCGGTGCTCCGCGCGGGTCAGGGCATGGCCCTCGCCGGTCGATCCGCCCGCCGCCAGGCCATGCACGCCTTCCGCGATCAACCAGTCAACCTGCGCCGAGATCGCGCTCAGATCGATCCCATCGTCTTCGGTAAAAGGGGTTGTGAACGGCGCAACCACGCCGCGGAGCTCATCCAGCATCGCATCCTCCCGTTTTCAGAAAGGATGCGCGCCGTTGTCACCGCCCGCAATCGCGGACAGGATAAGCTGTCAAAGAAGTTCGAGTTGGTCGGCCGAAGCCCGCCCGTCGCGGCCTTCGCGCAGTTCGTAACCGATCTTCTGATTGTCGGCGAGGCTTTCCAACCCGGCCCGCTGTACCGCAGAAATATGCACGAACACATCCTTGCCGCCTTCATCAGGGGCAATAAAGCCATAACCCTTGGTGGTGTTGAACCACTTCACGGTGCCTGTCGGCATCTGTCTTCCTTTCCTGCGAACCCTCCGCAGCCCGGTCTTCGGGCCAAATAGGGCTCGATTCTTGCTGCGTGGACTGATATCCGTCCGCGCCTTCTTGGTCCGTGCGCAGGTTAGGGATCGGCGTCAGGCCAGTTCTCGCTCAATACTATTGAACGATTGTGACAGTATCGCGAAAGGCGATTCTCTACAACGCGTTCATGCCGCAATGCACAATAGGGTGAGACTTCTGTGAGCGGCGCGAAACGCAAGCAAATCAGCTTCCAACCGTCTTCGGCATGCACATCTCGGCATCGTCAGAATAGTATTCGCCGTCCTTGCAAATCTCGTCACAGGCCAGCACCGGGGCAGACCCAAGTGCAAAGACCGAAATCAGAATTGCGTATCGCAGTTTCATCGGCATCTCCTTCTCTGCGTGGAAGGATGGCGTCAGTACTGCGCGCGGCAAGCACAGCGCCTCCCGTTCTGTGGAATGACCCACTCTGTCGGGCCAACTGTTCTGCTGTTTCAGCCTATGCGTCGTTCCAGCCAGCGCGCCGTCCGCAACAATGGGCCCTCACCGCCCCGGGGTCCAGTCAGTTGAACACCCATCGGCATCCCTCCGACCTCGAGCAATGGAAGCGTCACACAAGGCGTCCCGACGAAAGTCCAGAACGCATTGAAGACCGGATCTCCGGTCCAGTCCAAGCCCTCGGGCGCCGGACCGGCTGACGCAAGGCACAGCACCGCGTCGTACTGCCCATAGACCCCTTCGAGCCAAGCGTAGACCTCGTCCCGTTTGGCGATGGCCTCGCGATACTCGGCCTCGGTCATCGAGCGCCCTTCAGCGATGCTGGCTTGCAGGCTTTGAGACATCGCGTCGCCATGGGCATCCAGCAGCGGCCCATAATGCAGCGCGTTGCCGTAAAGCTGGAGGACGCGTTGAGCCTGCCACGCGACTGCCATCACGTCCGGCATGTCGATCTCGACGCAATCGTTGCCCAATTCGTTGGCGAAGTTCGACAGTGCCTCCTGCGCCGCCGGATCGGCCTTGTCCCACATGGCGCCGCGCATGAATGCCAAACGCGGAGCCTGCGGCGCCTCGGCCGTCGCGAAGTCGAACAGCGATGGGCGAGAACGCGCCACCGCTTGGGGATCCGACAGATCGCGCGCCAGCATCTGATCCGTGACGAGTGCGACGTCTTCGAGCGATCGGCCATAGGTACCGACGGTGTCGAGCCAGTCCGCCTGCAACGTGACGCCCTGCCGGGCCACCCAGCCAAAGGTTGGCTTCAAGGCATGAATGCCGCAAAAGCTCGCGGGCCTGATAACCGAGCCGCCGGTCTGCGTTCCCAAGGCCAAGGGCACCTGGCCATCCCGCACCGCCGCTGCCGAGCCCGAGGATGAACCACCGGGCGTGTGCGCCGGGTTCAGCGGGTTCCTGGTCTTGCCGGGCGTCCGGGTTGCCAGCTCCGTGGTGACCGTCTTGCCAAGGATCACCGCACCGGCATCGCGCAATTGGCTTACACACAGCGCATCGCGGTGGGTGTGGCGCCCTTTATGCCCGTCGTAGCCATTCTGGGTGGGCATATCGGCCGTTTCGATAATGTCCTTTATGCCGACCGGCACGCCGTGCAACGGTCCGGTCCCCCGTGCCTTCGCACGCTCGATATCCGCTTCACGCGCCTGTTCTAATGCGTGGTCCGGATCGAGGTGGATCCAGGCGCCGACCGCCGCGTCGCGTTCTGCGATCCGGTCGAGACACGACTGAACCAGCGCCTCCGACGTGATGTCCCCCTCGGCGATCCGCCGGGCGGCCTCGACCGCACCAAGTTTCCAAAGATCCATTCTGTCGTTCTCCCCTCGATCGCCGTCAGGTCGCCGCGCGCGTCATCAACCAGTTCGCCGTGCGCAACAGCGGTCCGTCTCCACCGCGCGGTCCCGTCAACTGGACGCCCAGTGGCATCCCGTCAGCCTCCAGAAGGGGCAACGAGACGCACGGCGTGCCCGCATAGGTCCAGAAGGTGTTGAAAACCGGCTCTCCGGTCCAGTCGAGGCCTTTCGGCGCGGCGCCCGGCGCAGGCAGGCAGAGGATCGCATCGAAACGCGCATAGATCTCGTCCAGTCCAGCGGAAAGTGCATCGCGTTGCGCCAGCGCCTGGCGATAGTCGGCCGCGCTGGTCGCCCGGCCCTCGGCCACGATCCCGCGTAACGACTCGCTCATCAGATCACCATGCAAGTCCATCAGCGGGCCGTAGTTCTGCGCGATGGAATACCGCATGACGACGGCCTGCCAGTCCCAGGCGTCAGCCATCCATGCTGGCATATCGATCGCCTCGCAATCACTGCCCAGGTCGTGCGCGAAAGCGTCGAGAGCGCCTTGTGCAGCAGTGTCCGCCTGCTCCCACTAGGCACCCCGCATAAAGGCAAGGCGCGGTCTACCAGACGGTTCCGAAAGTGCCATTCGATGCAGCGCGGACTTGCTGCGCGGGATCGACTGAGGATCTGCCCGATCGCGCAACATAAGTTGCTCGGCCATCAGCGCCACGTCCTCGACCGACCGACCATAGCATCCGACCGTGTCGAGCCACGCGGCCATCTGGGTAACACCTTGACGGGCGATAAGACCGAAGGTCGGCTTCAGTGCTACGATCCCGCAATAGCTTCCAGGACGGATCACCGAACCCGCTGTCTGAGTCCCAAAAGCGAGCGGCACCTGCCGGTCAGCCACCGCCGCGGCCGAGCCCGAGGATGATCCGCCCGGCGTGCGCGCCGGATCGTGCGGGTTCCGGGTCTTGCCCGGCGTCCGCACGGCAAGCTCGGTCGTGACCGTTTTGCCCAGGACCACCGCACCTGCATCGCGCATCTGACTTACGCAAAGCGCGTCATTGTGGGTGTGGCGCCCCAGATGGCCCTTGTAGCCGTTCTGTGTCGGCATATCCGCTGTCTCGATGATGTCCTTCACGCCGATGGGGATGCCGTGCAGCGGACCGGTCCCGAAGCCCTTTGCACGCAGCACATCGGCCGCGCGCGCCTGGTCGAGCGCGTGCTCAGGCTCAAGATAGATCCAGGCCCGCACGGCATCGTCCCGTGCAGTGATCCGGTCGAGGCAGGACTGCACCAGTGCTTCAGAGGTGATGTCGCCGTCCGCGATCCGTTTTGCCGCCTCCGAGGCGCCCATTTCAGAAAGCTCAGCCAAGGGCCTCTCCAAGGTAGTCTGCAATCCATTGATCATAGTCATCTGCGCGCGTTGCGCGGCGTATCAGATCAGGTGACGCGGGCCGATCGGGAGGACGCTGCGCGCGCATGGCAAGCAAGGCTTCCTCCATGGCGCGAACGGCCGCCGGCAGTACCGGGTGACCGTTCAGACACAGACGCACCCCGCATCGAGCCAGCGTTTCGGTATCGGCGATCTTCAACCCTCCACCTGTGACGATGGGCAGGTCGAACTCGGCCCCCAGCGCCTCGAAGTCAGCGACCGACTTCAGGCCCAGGAAGAACAGCGCGTCGACACCGGCCTCGGCATAGGCGCGGCCCCGTGCGATCGCATCGTCGAGGCCATTCACACCGGCGGCCGAGGTCCGCCCGATGATCACCGTGCCAGGATCCGCGCGCGCGTCCAACGCCGCTTTCATCTTGCCGACGCCCTCTTCAACAGACAGCAACTCCATCCCCGTTTGGCCATGGCGCAACGGCAGCACTGTATCCTCGATTGACAGGGCCGAGACGCCCGCAGCCTCGAGTTCCTCGACGGTTCTGCGGACGTTCAGCGCATTGCCGTACCCGTGGTCGGCATCCACGGCGAACGGCAGCTCCGACGCGCGCGAGATCCGGCGACACTGATCGGCAAACTCGGTCAGGGTCAGAACGATCAGGTCCGGCGCGCCCAGCACTGCGAGAGAGGCCGATGATCCACCAACCATGCCAACCTCGAAGCCAATATCCTCGGCCAGCCGGATCGAGAACGCATCGAATACCGATGCAGGAACAAGGCAGCGGTCTCCGCCGATATGTTCGCGGAAAGCCTCACGGCGGGCTCTGTACATTGGCGTCCTCCTTCGGCTTCTGCCATTTCATCACCAGGAAATACGGCACACGCCGGTATCGCCCAGCCTTCTCTGCATCCTCTGGCGGATATCCGTCCGGACGTGGCTCGTCGAAGAACGTCAAATGCAGACTGTTTGTCAGAAATGCGTTCATGTAAGCGTGCATCGGTCTGTGGTGGTTTAGAATACCGATGCCACGCCATTGCCCGCGGATCGTTCTTGCATCCTGATAATTGTCCATTGTGAACACAGCTTGGCCGTCGATGTACCGGTCCCAGTCGCTGTGCACCTCACCCGCGCCTGACCGTTGCATGAGCCTCCCAGAACGCCACAGCGCGGTCGTAGGCCTCGGCATCAAGAGGGCGACCGGAACCTCCCTCGGATCGACCCAGGGCATTTCGGATCTGTGTTGCGGGCGGCATCGGAGGTTCTTCCGGCACCAGGGTGCCAATCAACGAGACAATGCCCCAGTCACAGTCAGGTACCGACTGTTCTTCCGGGAAAGCCGCCGCTTCGGCCACCAACTGGGCATGGGAGTATAGGATTACGTCGAACCATTCGGCACGCGGTGCCTCGAGCCCTTCAAACCAGCGTTCCAGGACGGCGCGTTCACCGTCCCGTCTGGCGCGATACCCCGAGCGCAGCTTATCTGCGTTCGCTTCCGTGACCAGCGCGTAACCACACCGTGTCGGCGTGTCGTTGATCAGAAACAGGTGTTTGCAGAACGGCGCGTACCCGTCGACGAGATCGGCGCCGTCGCCGATGGCGGCGTTGCATCGTGCCACCAGATCGGTCGGAGAGAGACCCGTTACCAGGGTGCCCGACGCCGACGGCTGCCAGTTTCTGAGAGCGAAATCGGTGATGTCGATGCGCACGTGCTGTCCGCCCTGACGTCTGCTATTGAGCGTATGATGCGTCATGACCCGGCGCATCGATGCACTCAAGCCCCGGCGCCTCTGCAGAAAGCTCTGCACAGAAATTGATCAGAATTGCGATTATGCTAAGGTGCGATGGCGAGTGAGGTAACGTGCGAGGCGTCGCTTCCGTTATGCCGGCCTACTGTCGAGTCTACACCGAGCCCGGGCTCTTGGTAACGCGCCTCCAGGGCCGCGTCACAATCGCAGAGTTCCGCGAGGTTTATGTCGAGCTCAGGTCGTCTCCCGGCTTTTCACCGGAGTTTCCCGAGATCGTTGACTTCCGATCCGCGCTGTCCTTCGAGTTCGATCACACAGAACTGGCCCGGCTTGCACAGCGTGTAACGGGACAGCACGCGGACATGTCATTCAAAACCGCGATCCTGACGACGCCTGGTCTCAGTCACGGTATGGCGCGCGTTTATCAAAGCTATGCGCAGCTCGGGGACGTCGAGTCTGTTCAGATCTTCGACAGCCCAGCCGCTGCATTCAGCTGGGTCGGGCTTCCTGACTATCAGGTCGCGGCGCTCGAGATCTGCCCGCAGTGACCGCCACGATCAAAGATGGTCGCCGGACGCAATCTTGTCAGCGAATGCATGGTTTGTGTCACGGTGGTTCGCTTCGTCGGCGCGAACGGCGATGACCACATCACGCAAGCGAGCATCTGGTGCCAGTCCCCAATAGTCGATGGCCAGTTGAGGCGCGGGAGCGTTCTCGATCCGTCCCGCATCAATTTCACCCAGGTACTGAGTGTAGCTGATCACGGCTTCTTCTTCGAGATATCCGACCACCCGATGCGCCGTCTTCGGAGCAAAAAGATAGAGGAAAAAGAAGAAGTTGTAGAAGATCCCTTGCGCGATCATGATCAGGATGCGTTCGAACCGGCTAGGCTGCGCGATGTTGATGAATGTCATCAGGTGCATGCGTTCGTTCTCGGCCTCATCGAGCAACTCGCGTATCCACCCCTGATCGTCACGAATATGGCGGATCGCCTTCAGGTGCTGCAAAAGGCCGCCAACCATCCCGGGAACGGCCGCCACCGTTTCAAGCACAACCGCCCTGTGGCCATACCGCTTTGCGAAGAAAGCATCTGCGAACACACGCATGAACTTCACCAGCCGCAACGCGAACCGGTCATGCACATCGTCCGGGGCCTTGTGCACCGTCAGATCCAACGCGGTCTCATCTGTGGTATCACGCATCACCGCCTCCATTCCTGAGCGAAAGAATTGGTCTTTGGCAGGCGCCATTCAATCCTCTGCGGCAAGGTGTAACGTTCGCAGGATTCGAGAGAAATTTCGCTCAAGTGTTACCGGTCGCGTTCGAACTCAAACGTCTCTATCGCGGGCATCTAGCAAAGAAGAACCGACTCAAAGGTTCGATCGAACAAGGACACGTGTCCAATTTGTCAGCAGATCCTGGCCGTGGGGACGCGCGTCCCATTATCCATGGCGGGCATGCTACACACCTTTCGCAGAAACGGACCGGTCTTCAAGGATCGATAGGCGCCCGTCTCAATTCATGAGCATCCTGATGATCTCGAGATCAGACCGTTCTGCTGCCGTATGGCATCTGATCGCGAAACAAAGCGGCCGTCGGTCATCCGTCCAATGGACAAAGCCAGGCGGCACCGATGACCCCTGCGCTATCACCCAGGGCGTTCTTTCGAATAGGAGTCGTAAAGGTGTCCGAGAACACGTGAGGGCGGATCGCTTCGGGCAGTTCATCGTAAAGGTGAGCCATGTTCGAAAGCCCGCCGCCCTGGACGATCACATCCGGGTCGAGCAGGTTCACCACGCCCGCCAAAGCACGGCCCAGGCGTTGCGCGTGGAGATCCAGCGTTTCCTTAGCCTCGAAATCTCCCGCATCGGCAAAAGCTGCGATCATCGCTGGGTCGAGATCGCTTCCGGTGCGCCGGAAATGATCACGGCTCAGTCCCGGGCCGGAGCACCAGGCTTCGATATCTCCAGCCCGCCCGCAGGTGCAGACGGGTGGGTCATACTCGGTGGTTTTCTCACCTGGTAAAAGGTTGTGTCCCCACTCACTGCCGATCCCATTATGCCCGATGAGCGGCTCGCCGTTGATCACGATGCCGCCACCAATCCCCGTCCCCAGGATCGCGCCGAACACAACGGACGCGTCCTTTGCGGCGCCAGCACGTGCTTCGGCCAACGCAAAGCAATTGGCGTCATTGGCCAGCCGAACTGGCCGGTCCAAAACCCGGGCGAGATCGATATCCAGCGATTTATCATTGAACGGCGTCGAGAACGCATTGCGCATTCTGCCGGTGGCGGGCGAAAGCGAACCCGGTGTGCCAACGCCGACGCTTGCTGATGTGACACCAGCCGCACGCTCAACCCGGTCAACAAGATCGACAATCGCAGTCAGAACATCGTCATAGACATGCAGCATCGCCACGCGCTCGCGCGCCATGACGGTTCCTTCCGATGTCAGAAGAGCAGCCTCGATCTTCGTGCCGCCGATATCCAGCCCGAGCATTGTCATGGACGAACCGCTCGGCGTACCGCTTTCAGCCTGCTGAAAGCATCGCGCGCAAGCGCTTCTCGATGCGACCGGTTCGGTCCGCCAGTTGATCCTGAGCCACGCGCAACTCACGCAGTTCGTTCAACAAGTTGCGCAAACCGGCACGATCAGCCGCATCGGCCTCGGCTGTGTCTTCCGGCTCTGGCGCTCCGTCTCCTTCGCCGCTCATCAACCAGACGATCGAGACATTCAGCAATCCCGACAGCATCTGCAAACGGTTCGCCCGGGGCTCGGACCGATCGTACTCCCAGTTCGCGATGGTCGTCGTCTTGACGCCGAGGCGGCGCGCCAACTGAGCCTGGGTCATGCCCGAGAATTCCCGCGCCCGCGCGAGCCGGTCACCGAAGGTCGAGACATCCTCGCTCCAGTCAAACGACTCCGCCTCGGCTTCTACCGCGGCTTCTTCGACGTCGGCGCTTTGCACCGTTGCCTCTCCATACATGTCCTGTCTCCCGTATTGCGCGAGTTGATACGCGCCGCCGTCGCTACGATGAACCGGGCACTCCGACGCATCATGAGACGATGAAACAGACATCATCCTTACGATTGTCGTCGTGAATCGCGCCGAGATGGTGCAATCGCACGTTCCGGGTGGCCGGGTGCGGTCGCGCGCGACATGGTGATGCCGCAGCGCGACCCGTCGCGTCGCCACCACGCAGATGATACCTCAGTTCGAAGGAAAGGTCATCGATGACCGCAAACTCGCAACCGCCTCAGATGTCGGGCCGTGCCTGGATCGAGCTTGCGCTGCTCTCGTTGTTGTGGGGCGGCTCCTTCCTTTCGATCGCAATCGCACTGCGCGAGATCGGACCGTTCACCGCGGTGCTGCACCGCGTCGGTTGGGCTTGTATTCTGCTCTGGATCGTCGTTCTTGCGCGCGGACTGCGTCCGCCCAGCGACTGGCGCATCTGGGGGGCTTTCCTGGTCATGGGCTGCCTGAACAACGTCATCCCGTTCTCGCTGATGAGCTGGGGGCAGCTGCATGTTGAGAGCGGCCTTGTCAGCATCTTTAACGCGATGACCGCACCGCTGGGGGTGCTTGTCGCGGCATTTCTGCTGCGTGACGAACGCCTGACGCCGCGCCGTCTGGGCGGTGTGCTGCTGGCCTTTGCTGGTGCCTGCATCATCATCGGCATCGACAATCTGGGAACGCTGGATCTGCGCGCCTTGGGTCAGTGGGCCGTCATCGCGGGTGCCTTGTCCTACGCATTTGCCAGCAGTTGGGCGAAGATCACGCTGCGCGGGATCGATCCGATGGTGGCAGCGGCTGGCATGCTCACCGGATCGACCCTGGTGATGTTTCCCACGGCTAGCGTCCTGGAGGGCTGGCCAAGCCTTGCGCTCAGCGCGCCGACGTGGATCGCGATTGGCTACTACTCGATCTTCGCGACGGCGGCGGCCTATCTGCTGTACTACCGCGTGCTCGGCATGGCGGGGGCAGGCAACCTGATGCTGTGTACGCTGCTGATCCCGCCGGTAGCGATCCTGCTGGGCTGGGCCGTGTTGGACGAACGCCTCTCGCCGTCAGCCTTCGGTGGGTTCGCCTTGATCGCCTTGGGATTGATGGTCATCGACGGACGGGCCTTGCGCGCATGGCGGTGGCGCACCGCCTAAAGTCGGAACATCGAAGCACGACTCGACTGAACAACACATATCACGCAGCGGAACAAGGTGCAGCGCCCCGGCCTTGCCGTCCGTTTGGCAGCTTCATAGTCTTGCGTCGCAGGTCACGGGAGACGGCAATGCTCGACGGACAGGACACCGATGCACAAACTCTGGCGCAGGGATGGCTCGACCGATTTGCGACAGCGCGCGACACGGGCGATGTCCGCCAACTCTTCGCCGAAGATTGCCACTGGCGCGATTTGGTCGCGCTGACCGGAGAGGTCGGGACCATTAGCGGGCCGGAGGGACCGGACCGCCTGGCCAAATGCCTCGTCGCCGCCAATGCCACGCGTATGACGCTGCATCCGACTATGGTCGCCCCGCAACAAGCATCGCGCGCGGGCGTGGACGTGATCGAAGCGGCCATCGCATTCGACACCGACAAGGCCTCCTGCAACGGCATCCTGCGGCTGCACCCGGATGGCCGCGCCTGGACCCTGTCGACAGCCATCGACACGTTGCGACTGCCTGAACGGCCGCCTGAGCCCGCCTATGCCAAGGACGTGCGCGCACCGAACTGGCTGGACAACCGCGAGGCCGAGCGCGCATTTGCCGACCGCGATCCGGTGGTCCTGGTCGTCGGCGGGGGCCATGCCGGGCTAACGATCGCGGCGCGAATGCGCGAGCATGGCATCGACACTCTGGTCGTCGACCGCGAGAAGCGTATCGGCGACAACTGGCGCTTGCGCTATCACAACCTCAAGCTCCACAATCAGATCGGCGTGAACCACATGCCGTACCTGCCATTCCCGAAGACCTGGCCGCGCTACATCCCGAAAGACATGATCGCCAACTGGCTCGAAGCTTACGTCGAGATCATGGAGATCAACTTCTGGACAGAAACGAACTTTGACGGCGCTGACTGGGACGAGGCCAATCAACGTTGGAATGCCCGGCTGACGCTTGCCGACGGGTCAAAACGTGAGATGCATCCGCATCACATCGTGATGGCGGCCTCTGTCAGCGCGGTGAAGAAACTGCCCGACATTCCTTCGCTCGCCAATTTCCAGGGCGTCACGGTCCATTCCTCCGAGTTCGAGATCGGGTCGGAGTGGACCGACAAGCCCGTGATGGTGCTGGGCACAGGCACCTCCAGTCACGACATCTCGCAACACCTGCATGCGCACGGGGCGAAAGTTACAATGGTGCAGCGCTCTCCGACCATGGTGGTCAATGTCGAGCCGTCAGCTCAGCTTTATGACGGGCTATATCTGGGCGACTGGGAAAACGGCCCCACGCTTGATGAACGCGACCTGCTGAATTCCTCCTTCGCGCTGGATCTGATCAAGCGGAGCCACCAGATCCTGACCGACGAGGTCAAACAGATCGACCGCGAAACGCTCGAGGGTCTGGAACGCGCAGGATTTGAGCTGGACTACGGCGAGGACAACACCGGCTGGCCAATGAAGTACCGCACGCGCGGCGGCGGATACTATTTCAACATTGGCTGCTCCGAGTTGATTATCGACGGAGAGATCGACCTGATCCAGCATCGCGACATCGATGCGTACATCCCGACCGGCGTGCGCATGACGGATGGAACCGAGCGCCCGGCCGAGTTGGTCGTCATGGCGACCGGCTACGAGGGCCAGGGCGCGCTGATCCGCCAATTGTTCGGGGACAAGGTCGCCGACCGAGCGGGACAGGTCTGGGGCTTCCGGGATGACGGTGAGATGGCGAACATGTGGACCCGCACTGGGCAGCCCGGGTTATGGTTCACGGCCGGTGCTTTTTCGCAATGCCGGATCTACTCGAAATATCTTGGCTTCCAGATCGCGTTGGACGAGATGACACGCCGCTAACGTCGTCCCGCACTGCAAATCGCGTCGGCCATGCCGCCGCAGGCCGTGGAAACCCGGCCGCTACGGTCCATCTTCGCCTCCACACAACCGTGAGGCTGTCATGGATTTCGCACCGCCAACGCGTCAGCACGCGCTCGAGGTCATGGAGGCGTTCGCTCCACGCATGGGACGACGCTCTGCCTCGGGCCGAAACTACGATCATGGACCGGGCGCGCACAAAGCCGTGTCGGGATTGGCGCCCTTTGTCAGGCGACGCCTGATCACCGAGGAAGAACTAACGGCCATCGCCGTTGCGCATCATGGGCTCGAAGGCGCCGAGAAGTTCGTGCAGGAAGTCGTCTGGCGAAGCTACTTCAAGGGCTGGCTCGAGCGTCGACCGACAATCTGGTCGGCCTATCGCGATGGTCTTGTAGAAGACCTCGCAGCGCTCGACACCGACCGGCGCCTGCGCAAGCGGATCGACGCTGCAGAGAACGGCGCAACAGGGATCGCGTGTTTCGATGCCTGGGCCGAGGAGCTGGTCGAAACCGGCTACCTGCACAACCATGCGCGAATGTGGTTCGCCTCGATCTGGATCTTCACACTCGGCCTGCCATGGCGGATCGGTGCGGATTTCTTCTATCGCAACCTGCTCGACGGAGATCCAGCCTCGAACACCTTGGGCTGGCGCTGGGTCGCGGGACTGCACACGCGCGGCAAGGCTTACGAGGCGAAGGCATGGAACATCTCGAAGTACACCGGACAGCGCTTTGCCCCCCGGGACGCTGATCTGGCGACAGGAATCGAGCCCTTGGACAACACCGAACCCGATGGCCTGCCGCCGACAACCCCGGTGCGGACCATAACGCCGCCTGACCCTGCATTGCCGACCGCATTTGTGATCACCGAGGAAGACTGCAGTCCCGAGGCGTTCAACCCGATGGCCTTGGACATCCGTGCCTGTGCGACGCTCGCGGCGAGCCCCCTTCGGTCCGACCGACCGGTGGCAGAGCATGTCACGGCGTTCGAAGACGGCGCACTGGCTGATACAGCAGCGCGGTTGGGTGTGGAAGCAACGATCTTGAGAGCAGGATCCCCCGGCGATCTCGTCCGCTGGGCCGAACGCGCAGGTGCCATGCAGATCGTCACAGCCTATGTACCCGAAGGCCCGTTGCGGGATTGGTTGCGCCGCGCCGAACCGGATCTGGCAGCCGCTGGAATAATGCTCGCCGAGTGGCGACGCGACTGGGACAGTGCGATCTGGCATCACGCGACAGCCGGCTTTTTTAAGGTCAAGCAGCAGATCCCGAAGATCCTGCACGAGCAGGAGTGCGCCTGAGCTTGACAGACGACCCGAGGCTAAACCGCCTTGTAACACTGGCGCGCGCGGTTCTCAGGTCGCCGCCCGGGACCGCGCGGATCGCTCTGGCCATAACGATGGGCGCCTTTTGTCATGTGGTCTTCGCGCTGGCGGTACTGTCGATGATCGGGGCGATGTTCTTCGGGATGAGCCAGAGCCTTGGCAGCGTGCCCTGGCCGTGGGCGCTCGTCGCGAACGCGGCCCTGATCGTGCAGTTCCCACTCGCGCACTCGTTGCTCCTGACCGGTCCGGGAGGCCGTTTTTTAACCTCCTTGGTCCCGGGACCGCACGGGCAGACGCTGGCAACGACCACCTACGCCGTTATCGCCTCGCTGCAACTCCTGGCACTTTTCACGCTCTGGACGCCATCGGGTGTGATCTGGTGGCAGGCCGAAGGTAGCGTGTTCTGGTTGGTCTGCGCGGCCTATGCCGTTGCCTGGATGCTGCTCGGCAAGGCGAGCTTCGATGCGGGTGCTGAAGTTCAATCCGGCGCGTTGGGATGGATGTCTCTGGCGGCCCGCGTTCGCCCGGTCTTTCCAGATATGCCGACCGAAGGTTTGTTCCGCATCGTTCGACAGCCGATATATATCGCCTTCGCGCTCACGCTGTGGACCGTGCCGGTCTGGACGCCGGATCAGTTGGCCATCGCGATCAGCTACACCGCATATTGCCTGCTCGCACCGCGTCTGAAGGAGCGCCGATTTGCCGCCCGATACGGCGACCGGTTCCATCGCTATCGCGCAGACGTGCCCTATGTCATCCCGCAAATGTGGAAGATCGGAACGCGCAGATCAGGCCCGCGTGTGACGGGCAAACCGGAGGATTCCTGATGGAGATCGCAGCACTCCTAGCCACAGCGCTGCTGTTTGGCGGCATGGTGCTGTATTCGTTCGGCTTCGCTGCCTTTGTCTTCTCGGCCCTACCCGCCGAGGTGGCAGGACCAACCATTCGCCGCGCCTTCCCGCATTTCTATGTCTTCGTCATGGCGGCCTCGGCGCTCGGCGCACTTCTGCTGGTCCCGACCGACACCACCGCTGCGATCATGCTGGGGTTGGTCGCGCTCACGACAGCACCGACGCGTCAGGTTCTGATGCCCGCGATCAACGCAGCCACCGATGCAGGCGAGAAACGGCGGTTCCAGATCCTGCACACGGTATCGGTCCTCGTCACGCTCGCGCATATCGTCGTCGCTGCCTACGTGCTGGTGCGCTTTCTCTGAGGATCTCCCGATGTCTTTGCCAACCGAAAACGTCCAGTCCTATCCCCGGCCGCCTGCGCTTGAACCGGCACCATACCGGATCGAGGTCATCTTTGGCGGGCAGACCATCGTCGACACCTTGGGCGCATTGCGCGTGTTGGAAACGCATCACCCGCCGACCTATTACCTGCCGCGCGCCGACATCACGGCAGAGTTGGTCGCGGCTGCGGGTCGGAGCTTTTGTGAGTGGAAAGGAGCAGCGAGCTACTTCGACCTCCGGGTTGGCGATCAGACCGCGGCACGTGCTGCCTGGACCTACGAGACGCCGACCCAAGGTTTCCGCAATCTGGCCGGGATGGTGGCGATCTACCCGGCGATGATGGAGACATGCCGCGTCGCTGGCGTGACGGTGATCCCGCAGGCCGGAGATTTCTATGGTGGATGGTGGACGCCAAACCTGACCGGATCGCCAAAGGGCGCGCGCGGGACCGAGCATTGGTAGGCGAATAAGCGCCCTCCCCTCGCGTCGCGTTGCACATGGATCTGCCGCGGTGGCTCAACCAATGCGCGGTCTTAAGGCGGCCCGGGTCGACGCCGCCCAGACCAACCAGTCCAAATCGGTAATCCGGACATTCCCCATCGGCATCGATCAAACAGTAGCACCGTCACCGCAGAGAAGGGATCTCCCTGCACGCGACAACTCGAAGTCGATTTAGGCGATGCGTCGAGTCCATGACAAGACTGCATCATCGGGCGAGGTGATCACGATGCACGAGATCGGTTTTCCGGGTTCTCTCCAGTTTCACGAAGGCCCTTCAGCCGCGGCTGCATTGATGCAGAGGGGCCTGATCGATCCAGGACCGCTGAAGCCGTAACCACTTCCCCATTATGACGCCGATCACGTGCTCAAATCGCCAAAGGTCGCGTTCCGGCGGAGACGACAGGCCGTCTTCGGCTAAGACCGGGCGCAAGCGAATGGGTGCAACAACAACGTCGGCTCTGTGCCCACCGACCGCCCATTTCGCAACCGGAAGAGCTAAACGCGCCACCTGGGATTAAACCAAGTAGCGCGCTCACTTTGTCGGTGCCGATAATCGGCGGTCTAAGTCCGGTCAGGCAGTTGCGCGGCGGCGGACCAGGACCAGCCCACCCAGAGCCGTCAAGAGCAACACAATTCCTGCAGGCAGCGGGACCTGATTGACTGCCGTCAACGAGAAGCTTGCCGCGCCCGTAGCCGGCGTACCAAGAGTAGACGGACCAGATTGGCGTAGTGGGTCTGTTCCGAACTCACCAACGAAGCTGGCCAGAACGAGATTGGATGTTGTTAGCGATCCGTCATTGAAGGAAAGCGTAAACAGGAACTCGATCAAATCTTTATCGCCAGCTAGGCTAGTAGTGTCCTCCATAAACACCTGCGTGTCGGTTGTACCGTCGGTGGCACCAACAAGCGAAAATGCTCCAAACACGAACGAGAAAGACCCATCGAACTGTTCTGAGACCGTCGCCGTACCGACCGCGGTCTCGGCGCCACCAGTGATAAATCCAGGAAGCAACTCGAACAGTTGGCCGCCGTTTGGATTCGTAAACAAATCAAACGGTGCACCAGTCGCGAGAACATCACCGCGCTCTAGTCCATCGGCGAGTGAAATCCCAGCAGCAGTACTCTCGGACGTGCCTCCAAACAGCAGTGTTAGTCCCGCCAATGCCGTTATCATACGTTTAGTAAACATAGAACTCTCCCACATATGCCGCTTCCCCTGCGGCCTCTGCACCCCTGGGTAGACCCGGCGAACCCTCACTCGCCGGGACCTGTCCAGTATACTTTAGATCAGTTGCGTTGTCTCATCGAAATCAGGCGTATTCAGGAGCAGTGCGATGTCGCCATCCCCTTCAAACACCAGATAGGTCCTACCGAAGACGTTGAATTCGGTGAAGCCCGTCCCGTTCAGGTCGAGGAAATCATCGTCACCGAAATCAAGGAGATACGTGATCTCCCGAACGCCATTGTTGGTCTCGTCGCCGAACTCGAACGTGTCCGAGCCACCGCCGCCAGCCGCAAGGTCGGTCGCCCCTGCAAACGTACGGATGATCTCATCGGCCGACGTTCCGATCAGGCGATCGTTTCCGTCTGTACCTTCTAGGATCAAAGGTCCTGTCGGGTCATTGTCCGCTGGATCATCAGTCACCGTAACTGTGATATCCTGAGTATCCGTGAGATCACCGTCGCTAACCTCGACCTCGACCTGATAGGTGTTGCTGCTACCGTCCGAACCCGGTGCCTCGAAGTCCGGTGCATCAATGAAGTTCAATGCACCGGTTTCAGCATCGATCTCGAACAGAGCCTGATCAGCACCGCCGCTGATGCGGAAACTCAGAACATCGCCCAGGTCTGGATCTTCGGCCTCGACCGTGGTCACCGCGGTAGTGTTCTCGACCACGTCGAACGCATCGCCCGAGATGATGTCGGGCCCATCGTTCTGCCCGGTGATCGTTACGAACGCCGAGTTCAGGACCGAGAGGTTTTCGACATCCAGCAACGCGTCTTCGACTGCGATGTCGGTGATGCGGTACTGAGCCTCAAAGACCAGTTCATCACCGCGGCCCAGGAACTCGAACTGACCCGGTGCGACCGTCCAGATCGTGTCCGGGCCCGAGATGGTCGAGGAGATGTCGACCTCGAAATCCTCGAAGCCAGCAATGCTCGTGATGTCGTCGCCATTCAGCGCGATAGTCGGACAACAGGTCAGTGCGAAGGCAGACAGCTCGACGAGATCGTTGTCGATATCGAAGACCGTGTCCGGATTGATCAGATCGTCCGGCGTGATGATGATCGGGTCATCATCTTCAAGGAAGCCGACCTCAGCCGCCGCCAGCACCTCCGGCAGATCAATGACACCGGTGAGCGTGACGCTCGCCGATGTCGGCGTGAGGTCATCACTGCCGTCGCAGACATCGTAGGCGAACTCGATCCCAAGATCCTGCAACTCGCCCAGATCTTCGAACTGACCCGCGGTGATT
>JBHJIZ010000124.1:0-7438 GCA_050043005.1 Paracoccaceae bacterium | reverse complement strand
GGGCGGCCCGAGCGCAGGTAGTCGATCGTGATGTCGATCGTCTTCGGCACCGGCGGGAACGTGCCGGCGAACAGCGCGTCGGCGTCCTCGCCTCCGTCCTCCATGATTGTCCAGGCGCGGTCCCAGGCAAGCTGGGTGATCGCTGTGATCTCGAGGAAGGCGCCTGTCACGCCGCCATGGATCGCGGGCAGGAATGGATTGCCGACCAGCATCTCGCGGTATGGCAGGCGCGCCGTCAGTTCGTCGCCTAACCGGTCGAAGACGACGCCGAGGAAGCCGTTATAGGGAACCGCTTCGGCGAGTGCCTTGAGGACGGCGTCCCGTTCAACCTCGCGGCGGGCGAGCGCATCGGACTTGCTCATTTGGCATCCTCCTTCGGGCGCTCGATGATGAAGGTGCCGGTGGCCGTGGCGATCGGGTCGTCGGTATTGGTGTGATAGGCGACGGCGCGGGCAAAGCCGACCGAACGCGTCATCCGGTAGCATTCGGCCCGGGCGAAGACGGTCTTTCCTTTCGTGGCCGGGCGCATGTAGTCAATCCGCAGATCGAGTGTTGCGGTTGCGCGGATCTTCTGCGGCCAGGACATGATCGCCGAGCCGCAGGCCGTATCCAGCAACACCGTCATCATGCCGCCGTGCAGAACACCCGTTTCCGGATCGCCGACGAACCTTTCGTCCCAGGGAATCGACAGCTTCGAGGCGCCATCCTTCGACCAGTGCAGCTTCATGCCCAGTGCGTTGCCGTGGGGCATCGCGGACATCACCGCGCCATCGTCATCTTCGGGCGCATCGCGCAGGTTGATCGCGACCAGATCCGAAGTGTCGTCGTTGCTCATCACAGGCTCCTTCTTCGCTCCGTCTTTAGCGCCGTTTCCTAGGTGCCGTCATCACAGGAAATGACTTGACGTGCACGTAAAGTTTAGCTTGACGTGAACGTAAGCCTTACCCATATTCCCATCAACACGAGGAAACACGATTCGATCACACGGAGGGTTCCGCGATGACCGAGACTATCTATTCTATCGGCGCGATGTGCGCCGAGTTTGATGTCACGCCCCGCACGTTGCGGTTTTACGAATACAAGGAACTGCTCAGCCCGATCCGCCAGGGTCAGAAGCGGCTGTTCACGAACAAGTGCCGCGGTCGGCTGAAGCTGATCCTTCGCGGCAAGCGGTTCGGGTTCTCGTTGGACGAGATCAAGGATCTGCTGGACCTCTATGCGATGGGCGACGGCCAGATCACGCAACTATCCGCCACGCTGGAAGCGGCTGAAAAGCACCACGCCGAGTTGATCGCGCAACGCAATGAGCTCGATGCGGCGATTGCCGATATGCAGGAACAAATGGTGCTTGTCCGAGGCATGCTGGACGCCAAGAGCGCGAGCAAGGCCGCCGAATAGGCGCTTTCCAACCGATTGAACACTCAACGTAACCCAAGCCGGAGACCGACATGGGCATGTTCGAACCCCCCCTGCGCGACTTCAAATTCGTGCTGCACGAGACCCTGAAGATCCAAGAGGAGACCTCGATCTCCGGTTATGACGAGATGACCGACGACTTCACGGGTGCGGTGCTGGACGAAGCCGGCAAGATTGCCCGCGACGTACTGGAGCCGCTGAACGCGGTCGGCGACCAGGAAGGCTGTCGTCTGGAGAACGGTGTCGTCTATACGCCGAAAGGGTTCAAGGAAGCCTGGAACCTGCTGGTCGAAGGCGGCTGGCCGTCGATGGAATGCGACGAGGCTTATGGCGGCCAGAACATGCCGTCGGTGCTGAACCTGGCTGTTGGTACCATGCAGTCCAGCGCGAACATGGGCTTCATGATGTATTCCGGCCTGACGCACGGCGCGTACTCGGCCCTGCACCACTCCGGCACCGACGAGCAGAAGCAGAAATACCTGCCCAAGCTCGCCTCGGGCGAATGGACCGGCACGATGAACCTGACCGCGCCGCATTGCGGCACCGATCTGGGTCTGCTGCGCACCAAGGCGGTGCCGAACGGTGATGGCTACAAGATCAGCGGTCAGAAGATCTTCATCTCGGCGGGCGAGCACGACATGGCCGAGAACATCATCCACCTGGTGCTGGCACGGCTGCCCGGCGCGCCCGAGGGCGTGAAAGGCAGCAGCCGGTGCGTCGTGCCGAAGGTCCTGGTGAACGATGACGGCTCGTTGGGTGCGCGCAACGGCGTGACCTGCGGCAAGGTCGAGGAGAAGATGGGCATCCACGGGAACTCGACCTGTGTGATGAACTACGACGATGCCCAGGGCTGGCTGATCGGCGAAGAGCACAAGGGCCTGCGGTCGATGTTCGTGATGATGAACGAGGCCCGCCAGCTTGTCGGGATGCAGGGTCTGGGTCAGGCGATGGCGGCGTACCAGTCCTCGGCCGCTTATGCCAAGGACCGGCTGCAGGGACGTGCTGTGACCGGGACCGAGAACCCGGACGGCCCGGCCGATCCGCTGATCGTGCATCCGGACGTGCGCCGGATGCTGATGGAGCAGAAGAGCTTTGTCGAAGGTGGCATCGGGTTCCTGTCCTGGGTTGCGATCCTGCTGGACGCGACGAAGCGCCATGAAGATCCCGAGATGCGCAAGAAGGCGGACGGCATGGTCGGCCTGCTGACGCCGGTGCTGAAGGGTTTCCTGACCGAGGAAGGTTACCGCCTGGCCGGTGTGGGCCAGCAGATCTATGGCGGGCACGGCTACATCGAGGAATGGGGCATGTCGCAATATGTGCGCGATGCCCGGATCGCGATGATCTATGAGGGCACGACCGGCATTCAGGCGTTGGATCTGGTCGGCCGGAAGTTGCCGCAGAACGCTGGCAAGGCGCTGCGCGATTTCTTCGAATACACAAAGGGTTACATCAAGGACAACGAGGACGATCTGGTTCTGGCCAAGGACTTCCTCGAACCGCTGAAGGCTGCGTCAAAGGACCTGCAGCAGGCGGCGATGTACTTCATGCAGGCCGGGATGAAGAACCCGAACCACGCGCTCGCAGGGTCTGTCGACTTCATGTACCTGTTCGGCCATGTTTGCATGGGTCTGAGCTGGGCGCGCCAGGCCAAGGCGGCACAGGCCGCGCTGGAGGCTGGGACCGAGGACAAGGCGTTCTACGAGGCCAAGCTGATGACCGGCCGGTTCTACATGAAGAAGATGCTGCCCGAGACGAGCCTGCGCCTGGCGCGGATCGAATCCGGTGCCGATCCGGTGATGGACCTGCCCGCCGAGGCGTTCTGATCTTGGACAAGGATGGGCGAGGCGCCCATCCTACGCAGACGGGGTGATCCCGATGCCGAAGCGTTTGCCTCTGCCTGTGCGGCGGTCGATGAACCTGACGGAGGCGGCGTATGATCGGCTCCGCGCCCTGAACGAGACCCATGGTCTGGGTAACAATTACTTGCTCGTGGTGTTGCTGGAGCGTCTGGATGACTATGCAGACCCCGAGCGTCTGAGAGAGGCGTTCGAGGACTTCATATCAGATTACGGGGCGCCCGAAACCCGGCCGCCGCCGGACGGGAGAAAGACCGATGGCTGAATACACGCTGCATTGCTTTGCGCAGTCGGGCAACGCCTACAAGGTGGCGCTGGCACTGGAACTGGCGGGTGCGGACTGGGAGCCGGTGTATGTGCCCTTTTTCAAGGGCGGCGCGCGGACGGACGAGTTCAAGGCCAAGAACATCATGGCCGAGGTGCCGGTCCTGGACCATGCCGGTAAGACGATGAGCCAGACCGGCGTGATCCTGGGCTATCTGACCGGGACGTTGGGCAAGTATGCGCCGTCGGATGCCAACGAGGCTTTGCGGTGGATCCTGTGGGATAACCACAAGCTGACCGCCAACATGGCGACCTGGCGGTTCCTCCGGAACTTCGCGCCGGAGGCGATGCGAAACGAGGATGTGATCGGCTTTCTGAAAGGCCGGGCTGTCGGCGCATTGAAGACGCTGAATGCGCATCTCGACAGCCGTGAGTGGATCGTTGGCGATACGATGTCGACCGCGGATCTGAGCTGTATCGGCTACATGTACTACGCCGACGAGTACGACTTCGACTGGGCCGAGGTGCCGAATGTCACGGCATGGCGCGACCGGATCAAGGCTGTGCCCGGCTGGAAGCACCCGTACGATCTGATGCCCGGGCACCCGATCCCTGAGTGAGCATTGCACACCGTAATGGAACCCCCAATTGAGGCACATGATAGATGATGCGCTGTCCGCGATATCGATCGGTTGCATCCGCCTCTACCAGCGGTGGGTGTCACCGCTCAAAGGGTTTCGGTGTGCTTACTCGGCTCGCCATGGCGGGCCGGGATGCTCGGGATTCGCTGCGGAACAGATCAAGCGAGTTGGCATCTGGCGTGCTGTCCCGAAGATCGTGGCGAGACTTCGACTTTGCAGTTTGGCTGCGTCGACGCTGGTTTGCGCTTCGTCCAGTCAGAGCGAGCCAAAGGATGTGCGCGAGGCGCGCAAGTGTCGGGACGCGGCCTGTGCCGATGCAGGATGCAACGTGGTCGCTGCTAAGTGTTGCCTGGGCGGTTAAAGACCGTCTTCGGTGGGCCTCATGAACGCCGAAGAGATACATGGTGGCTGCCAGTGCGGTGCGGTGCGCTACTGGGCGGCCCTGCCTCTAGGCCGCTCGTCGATCTGCCATTGCCGGATGTGCCAGCGGGCTGTCGGCAACGCCTTTGCGCCGCTGGTCGTCGCGCATGGCGTTACGTGGCAGGGAATGCCTGCGACCTGGGCGAGCAGCAATATCTCCGAGCGCGGATTCTGTGCGAACTGCGGCACTCCGTTGTTTCTGCGGGACTTCGACGCTCCGGACGGAGAGTTCGAGATCATGATCGCGACGCTGGATGATCCAGAGATCGCCCCACCCCAATACCATGTCGGGGTTGAAAGCCGCGTCGGCTGGCTGAAGATCGCCGATGGTTTGCCCGAATACGTGACGGGTGCGAGCACAGACGAGCCCGCGCCGACGATACTCTCTCATCAAAACCCGACCGCGCATGCGGTGAAGGAGGAGCAATGACCGACGCCTATATCTACGATGCCGTGCGGTCGCCACGCGGCAAGGGCAAGAAGGACGGCAGCCTGCACGAGGTGACCTCGCTGAAGTTGGCGGCCGACATGCTGACGTCGTTGCAGGAGCGCAACAACCTGCCGACCGAGCAGGTCGAGGACGTGATCCTGGGCTGTGTGACTCCGGTCGGCGAGCAGGGCACGGATATCGCGCGCTCGGCAGTGTTGTATGCCGGTTGGGATGAAAGCACGCCGGGTGTGCAGATCAACCGGTTCTGTGCCTCGGGTCTGGAAGCCGTGAACATGGCCGCCAACCAAGTCAAGGCGGGTGCGGGAGATCTGTACGTCGCTGGCGGTGTCGAGATGATGAGCCGCGTGCCGATGGGCTCGGACGGGGCGGCGTTGGCGCTCGATCCGGTGCTGGCGATGAAGACCTATTTCGTGCCGCAGGGGATCAGTGCCGATATCATCGCGACGAAGTACGGGTTCAGCCGGGACGACGTCGATGCGTATGCGGTCGAGAGCCAGCAGCGCGCCAAGGCCGCCTGGGACGACAAGCGGTTCGCGAATTCGGTCGTGACGATCAAGGACCAGAACGGCATTCCGATCCTGGATCGCGATGAGCACATGCGGCCCGAGGTCGACATGCAGGCGCTGGGCGCGCTGAAGGCAAGCTTCAAGGACATGGGCGAGAAGATGCCGGGCTTTGATGCCGTCGCGTTGCTGCGCTATCCGCAATACGAGAAGATCGAGCACGTGCACCACGCAGGAAACTCCTCGGGCATCGTCGACGGCGCGGCTGGTGTGCTGATCGGATCGAAGGAAGCGGGCGAGCGTCTGGGTCTGAAGCCGCGCGCTCGCATCCGCCAGACGACGAAGATCGGCACTGACCCGACCATCAACCTGACTGGCCCTGTTCCTGTCACCCGCAAGATCCTGAAGGAAGCGGGTACGGAGCTGTCGGATATCGACCTGTTCGAGGTGAACGAGGCGTTTGCGTCCGTTGCGTTGATGTTCCTTGAGGAATTCGGCGTCGATCATGCTAAGGTCAACATCAATGGGGGCGCGATCGCCATGGGTCATCCGTTGGGAGCGACCGGTGCGATGATCTTGGGAACCGCGCTGGATGAGTTGGAGCGAAGCGGTCAGGAAACCGCCCTTGCGACGCTGTGCGTTGCGGCGGGTATGGGGACCGCGACGATTATCGAGCGGGTATAGGCCCGTGGGGGGCAATGACCGACGCATCGGACTTCGTGCTTTGCATTGTGAAGTTCATCTACAGCGACGAGGCGCTCGATTCGATCGGCGAGTTCGTGACGTATCCGGTGAACTTCATGAGCCCGACGGCGATGTTCTCTGTGACCGGTGCACAGGAGCTCGAACGCCTGCTCGTCGTGATCCGTGGCGGATTGCGTCTGGCCGGGATCGCGGACGTTCGGCCCGAGATCCGGTCGGTCATGACCCCGATGGATGGCATGGCCATCGTGTCGCTGTGCAATTGGCGGTTGGGTCCGTTGGGCGATGCGATGGGTGCGCACCGGTCGACTTATGTCGTGCGACAGGAAGAAGAAGCTTGGCGCCTGGTGGCGCTGAGCGTTGATCATGACGACCAGGATGAGCTGCAAGACCGGATGGAACACATCCTGGCGCAACATGGCATCCTGAAACCGAAACCGACACTGGCAGGAGACATGCCATGACCGAGATTTTCACTCTGGCCGTCGATGGCGACGGTATCGCGACCATCACCTGGGATCTGCCGGGTGCGAGCATGAACGTGCTGTCGATCGACGGCGTGCAACAGCTTGATGCTCTGGTCGATCAGGTTCTGGCCGATGAGGCCGTCAAGGGCACGATCATCACCTCGGCCAAGCCGGACTTCGCGGCAGGCAGGGATCTGAGCGTGGTTGCCTCGACCAAGCGGATGGCGATCGAGGCCGGGGGCGATCCGGCCAAGGGTGTGTTCGACATGGGGATGCAGCTGCACGGCGTGCTGCGCAAGATCGAGCGCGCGGGCGCTGATCCCAAGACCATCAAGGGCGGCAAGCCGTTCGTCTGGGCTGCGCCTGGAACCGCGCTCGGCATCGGACTGGAGATCGGCCTTGCCTGCCACCAGCGCATCGCGGCGGACAATCCCAAGGCGAAGATCGGCTTGCCAGAGATCCTGGTCGGCATCTTTCCGGGCGCTGGCGGCACGACGCGGCTGGTGCGGAGGCGGGGTCTGATGGGCGCGTCCGAGGCGCTGCTGCAAGGCAAGACCTATGCGCCGAAGAAGGCCAAGGCGATGATGCTGATCGACAAGGTCGTGCCCGCCGAGGACTTGCAGTCCGCCGCCAAGGACTGGCTCATGAACGCCTCGGAGAAAGATGCGGTCAAACCCTGGGACGAGAAGGGCTACAAGCTGCCGGGCGGCGGCCCGTA
>JBHJIZ010000123.1:0-20102 GCA_050043005.1 Paracoccaceae bacterium | reverse complement strand
GCAGGGCGGAACCTCTTTCAACACCACCGACCCGGCGGCGACCCGAGAGCAGTTGCCGACCCGGATGTTGCCCAGGACCTTGGCACCTGCGCCAATCAGCACTCCGTCGCCGATTTTCGGGTGGCGGTCGCCGGTATCCTTGCCGTTGCCGCCCAGGGTGACTCCGTGCAGGATCGAAACGTCGTCTCCAACCACGGCCGTCTCGCCGATGACGATCGAATGGGCGTGGTCGATCATCAGGCCACGACCGATACGCGCACCCGGATTGATGTCCATGCTGAACAGCTCTGAACCACGCATCTGAATGAACATCGCCAGATCCTGCCGGCCATGGTTCCACAGCCAATGCGAAATGCGGTAGGATTGCACTCCGATGACGCCTTTGAAGTACATCAAAGGCTGCACCATGCGGTGGCAGAACGGATCACGATCGCGGATTGCCATGATATCGGCGCGCGCGGCGATCCCGATCTCGGGCTGGTCAGCGAGTGCTTGCTCGCAGAGTTCACGGATCAGAAGTGCGGGCATCTCGGGTGAGGCGAGCTTGTCGGCGATCCGATAGCTCAGCGCATCTTCCAAGGATTTGTGGTTCAGCACGACCGCATGGACCATCGAGGCCATCAAAGGTTCGTCACCGGCCATCCGTTCGGCTTCTTCGCGGATCGTTGTCCAGACCGGGTCGACCCGCGGGTCGTCAAAGCGTGGCTTGAGATCGGCAGACATGGTGTCCTCCAGTTTCGGCCCGTTGTTGCGAAATAGGGCCGTTCCCGGATAATTACCACAGATGGACGCCAAGATACGCATCAAATTCCGTGAACGCCTTGATCAGGAACACGCAGCACTCGACGCAGCAGATGCTGCGACCCAGGAAGATCGGGCGCCCGTGGAGCTTGATCAGACCTCCGTCGGACGTCTCAGCCGCATGGACGCGATTCAGCAGCAGGCAATGGCATCAGCACAGGCCAGGCGTCGGGCCGGACGCAGGAAAGCCATTTCAGCGGCGCTGAGGCGTATGGACGAAGACGAGTTCGGCTGGTGCCAGCTCTGCGGGGATGAAATTCCCTTCGCACGGCTTGATCTGGATCCATGCGCGGCAAACTGTGTGTCCTGCAGCAACTGAACACGCATCTTAAAAGCAAAACGCCCCGCTCTTGCGGGGCGTCTGTTGGCGGCTGGTGATGCGCGATTACTCGCGATCGCCCATGAACTGAAGCAGGAACATGAACATGTTGATGAAGTTGATGTAGAGGCTCAGCGCGCCCATCACCGCGCCCTTCTCCAGGTACTCTTCACCGCCCGGCGTCGTGCGCATTGTCAGGTACGTGTTCTTGATGTTCTGAGTGTCGTATGCCGTCAGTCCAGCGAAGACCAGAACGCCGATGCAGGAAATCGCCCAGCCAAGTGCCGAACTTTCCAGAAAGATGTTCACGACGGATGCAACGATCAGTCCGATCACGCCCATCATGAGGAATGTGCCCATCCCCGACAGATCTTTCTTGGTCGTGTAACCCCAGATCGAGAGGCCGCCGAACGCAATCGCCGTGACGAAGAAGGTCTGTGCGATCGAGATGCCGGTGAAGACTGCGAAGATCCACGAGATCGACAGGCCCATAACGGCGCCAAATGCCCAGAACACGATCTGTGCGGTCGAGGCCGACATCCGGTTGATCATCGCGCCGAAGCCGAAGATGAAGGCCAGCGGGGCGAACATGATGAGCCACTTGATCGGTGACGAGAACATGGCTTGCAGCACGCCGACCGGAACAACCGTCGTGGGTTCACCATTTACGGCGGCTTTGAAATCCATGCCAACTATGTAGGCCACAAGGCCGGTGATGATCATCGCGCCGGCCAGCAGCGCGTAGACCTTGCTCATGTAGGTTTGCAGACCGCGATCGATCTCGGCTGACCGAGTGATCGTTGGGTTCTGCATATACTCTCTCTGTGCCATGTCTTACCCTTTGCACTGGTTGTGACGTGAGGCGACCGCCCTCTCAGGCCGCTTGCTGGCGAATATCGGACGTTTGTTGTCGGCTTTCAAGGTCGTTTGCCTCCAATCCCGTTCCAGCATCCGGAAGAACGTCGATGATAGGAGTATCCTATCAAAATCTCGCGAACCTTCGATCAAGAACCAGCTTAGTCGTCAACCTGGGGTCGACCGGGCCGTCTCTGGAAGCCACGTTGCCAGCTCCGGAAACATGACGAGAATCGCGACCATCAACACCATTATCAGGAACATCGGGAGCGCCGTCTTGGCGATGTAACCGATTTCCTTGCCGATCATTCCCTGTAGCACGAACAGGTTGAACCCGATGGGCGGTGTGATCTGTGCCATCTCAACGACGACGACGACGAAAATGCCGAACCAGATCATGCTGAACCCGAGGTCCTGGAAGGCCGGGATGTTCACCATAGGCTCGATCACGGCCATCGTGAGCACGACCGACGAAATTCCATCAAGGAAACACCCGATGATGATGAAGAAGATCGTCAGCGCAGCGATGAGCGTGAACACGCTGAGATCCATTGATGCGATCCATTCGGCTAGAGCGCGGGGCAGACCCGTGAATCCCATGCTTTGGGCGAGAGCCGCCGCTCCCATAAGTATCAGCGCGATCATCGCGGAGGTCCGCGTGGCACCCATCAAGCTTTCGGTGAACGTTTGCCAGTTCAGCGACCCTTGCAGTGCGGCTAGGATCAACGCGCCGAGCACACCGATCGCTGCTGCCTCGGTCGGTGTCGCGAGGCCCATGTACATGGAACCAATGACCGCGAGAATGAGGCAAATTACGGGTATCAGAAAGCGTGAGTTCCACAGCTTGGCGCTGAACGACATGCCGGGATCGCGTGCCGGTCGTTGCGACGGAAACAGGTAGTACCACGCGGCGCAGTATCCCATGAACATCGTCGCGAGAACGAGGCCCGGAACGATTCCGGCGATGAACAGTTTTGTGATCGATTCATTGATCGTCACGCCGTAGACGATCAGCGTCAGCGACGGCGGGATCATCAGACCCAGTGTAGCGGACCCGGCCAGCGTGCCGATTGTCATGAATTCGGGGTAACCGCGCCGGCGCAATTCGGGGATCGACATTTTCCCGACCGTGGTCAGAGTTGCCGCTGAAGATCCGGAGACCGCTGCGAAGACGGTACACCCGACAACATTCGTGTGAAGCAGGCCGCCCGGCAAACCTGCCATCCACGGGCTGAGGCCGCGGAACATGTCTTCGCTGAGGCGTGTGCGGAACAGAATTTCGCCCATCCAGATGAAGAGTGGAAGCGCCGTCAGCGTCCATGACGAGGAAGAAGACCAGATCGTGGTCAGCATTCGGTCGCCTGCGATGCCGGGGACGAAGACATCCAACCCAATGTAAGCCACCGCCATAAGCGCGAGGCCCACCCATACGCCGGACCCAAGGAGAAAGAAGAGGATGAAGATGAAGAGCGCAGTCTTGGCCCAGACATCCTCCTCTCCCATTGAATGCAAAAGAAACCAGGCGCCCATGCCCAGCGCGATCGCAACTGCGGCGCCGATCAGGCGTTTGTTGACCGATGGGAGGGTCATGCCGGGAGAAGTCGAAATTGTCATCAGGCTTCTCCCTCGCCTAGTGCTGTTTTCGCAACGCCTTCATGTTCCGTCACAAGAAGGCGTACCAGATGATCGATCAGTGCCAATGCGAGGAGGATAGCGCCGATCGTCATGCTGAGTTGTGGGATCCAGATCTCGGTTTTGTCCTGGCCCTGGCTGATTTCGTTCAGCTTTTCGGACCAGATGTTCGTCTTGACTGCGTAGCGGGCAAAAACCAGCGCCATCAGCGCAGCGACACCGTAACACCAAATCTCGCCATACCGCCGCCAACTCCCGAGGCGGCCCAGGACCAGGTTGACGCGGATATGTGCGCCGTTGTTCAGCGCGTATGCGAGTGCAAAACACGATGATGCGGCCATGCAGTATCCAGCATAGTCCGTCGATCCGGGGAACGGGATCAACAGCCAACGCGCGCTCATGTTCATCAGGATGATCACGAGGATTGCAATCAGGAAGAGGGCTCCTGCAACCCCGCCCGCGAGGTAAAGCCCGTCCAACACCCGCGGTGCTCGGAAGCGTAACACCAGCGCGAGCCCGACAAGACAGCACGCGATAAGTAGGAACGATAGCGGGTCGAGCAGGAGATCAGCCGCGAACTTCATAATGGATCCCGTTCCGTGCGGTGAATAGTCGATGCCAGAGGTGTCGTGCCTGGAAGCACTTGTCGCTGTACGCGCCGTTGATGAGCAATCGGTTCACAACGCGCATGAGATGTCGAGGTTTTATGACTGCAAAGGGCTGCATGACCCGCCGCGAGCGTACGAGCGTTGTCCGCGATTTCAGGCGTCGCGCACCGAACCATGCTGATTGATGCCGAGGCTCGAAGAATGCTTCTAGGAGTTATCGAAAAGGAGACCTTCGAGTCGTGACCGCGATGCGGTGAAGGACCTCGTGGCCGATTGGACTTCCAAGGCTCATCCTGATCGGCGGTCTTCAACCGGGCCTCCGGAATGACGCCTGCATACTGCACGCGGAGGTCGACATCTGATGCCGCCGAGATCCCGGCGGCATCTTGTACGGGTGGTCAGTTTCCGCGGAAGGCTTCGATGATTTCTTGACCCTCGGCGCCAGCTGCTTCGGACCATTCGCTTGCCATCGTTTGGCCGATCTCGTTCAGTTCGCTGACAAGTGTGTCATTGGCCGGACCGACCGTCATGCCACCGGCCCGCAAACCGTTGAGCGTAAAGTCGGTGTACTGAACCGCACGCCAGTGTCCTGCATACTCAGCGAGCGCAGCGCAGCCACGGATGACGTTCTTGTTGGCATCAGAAACGCCGCCCCAGGTATCTTTGTTCACGAAAACGTGGTTCCGCGGCATCCACGCGTCGACCTCATAAAAGTGGGTCAGATGCTCCCAGACCTTACGGTCGTATCCAGTGGCGCCCGACGAAATCATCGATTCCGCAACGCCTGTAGCGAAGGCCTGACTGATCTCGGCTGCTTCGATCTGAACCGGAAGCATTCCTGTCAGTTCCGCCAGGCGCGCAGTCGAAGAATTGTAAGACCGGAACTTGATGCCCTTCATGTCGTCGGTCGAGTTGACCGGCTTCTTGAAGTAGAGGCCTTGTGGCGGCCATGGCGTCGCATAGAGCAATACGAGGTTCTGATCGTCCAGAAGACGTTCGTATGTCGGGCGCGCCGCTTCCCAGAGCCTCGCCGAGTCCTCGAACGTCGTAGCGAGGAAGGGCACGGAGTCCACACCGAAGACAGCGTCTTCGTTTTGGTGCGCGCTGAGCAGCCGTTCGCCTATCGCCGCCTGGCCCGTTTGGACGGCGCGCTTGATTTCATTGCCCTTAAAGAGCGAGCCACCGGCGTGAACGGTGATCTCGATCTCGCCACCCGTACCGGTGGTAACACACTGCGCGAACTCCTTGCCAACCTGACTGTGGTAGTTGGAGTCGGCATAGGCCATGGGCATATCCCATTTTTCGGCCCACGCCGCGCCGCCGCGCAAAGCGATTGCGGCGGTCATCGCAAGAAGGTTTCTCATTCGTGCCTCCGATGGATCTTCGTCCGGTCCTTAAGCGTTCAATTCTTTGCGCTTGGAAAAGGATGTTATTAGCCTCTTAGGTGCAGTGCAACCGGCATTGCGAACGGACGAGTTCTTCATTGACCCCTATCCCAAGCCCCGGACCATCCGGAACATAGACCGTCCCCGCAGTATCCGGAAAAGGTTTACTAAGTGTATCGATTTCAAGGTGATGTCGTGCATGGTAGTACTCACATCCCATGTTTATCTGCGGTGCCGCCGCGATCATGTGTGCACCTGCGAGGTGAGCGATCCCGGTTTCGAACATATCGCCGCCATAGGCGCCCCAGCCAGCGGCCTCCGCCATGCGGGCGATCACCAATCCCGCCCGAGGTCCACCGCACTTCATGATCTTGACGGATACGGCATCAGCGATCTGCGCCTGAGCAGCGCGAAGCATGTCCTCGGCGGAGAAAACGGACTCGTCCGCCAGAAGCGGCGTATCCAGCGCGCTTTTGAGTTCTGCCATGCATTCCCACTGCCGTGCCGGGACCGGTTGTTCGATAAAACCCAATCCCATGCTGTCGAAGTCTCTCAGGGACCGTAGGGCATCGCGCGGAACCAAGCCCTGATTGTAGTCGATGCGCAGGTCGATCTCTGGCCAACGTGTGCGGATGTCGTCAGCGCGCATCACATCGAAGGCGTGATCCGCAAACCCTGTTTTGAGCTTGAGGATGCCGATCCCCTCGTCTTCTACCATGCGCGTCACGAAGACGCGGTCCCGGTCCCAGTCGGGATCGGCGACCGAGACGCTCAAAGGTATGCGATCACGGCATTTCCCGCCGAGCAACGCCCAGACGGGTACGTTGCGCTGCCGGCCGACCAGGTCGAGCAGGGCAGTCTCCAATGCTGCTTTGGCCTCCGGATGTCCGGTCAGCGCCTGATCTGCTTGCTGCATGATACCCGCGATTCCGGTGGGATCAGCACCGCTCACCAGCGATCGCAGATACGTGTCCAAAGCCGCGCAGGCAGCCTCCGCTGTCCCGGTACACACAGCCCATGGCGCTGCTTCACCCCACCCCGTGTGCCCATCCTCGGCTTCCAGGCGCAGAAGAACCGTGTCTATGCTGCCGGCAACTTCGCCAATCCCGTGTGCCCGCACCGCGCGAACCTTCAAAGGCAGGACGAATACGTCCATCTTCGAAATCGTCATCCGAGGATCCTTTTGCTTTCGGACCGAGCGCCCCGTAATGACCGAACAAGACGATCGAAGTTCGTCGAAGTCAACGTGGACACGGGATGATCGCGAAGGGTGGCAAGCAGGTCTATGGGGCGCCGATTGGGGTCCTGATGCTCGAAGCGCAGTTTCCGCGCATTCCAGGTGACATGGGCAATGCAGAGACGTGGCCTTTCCCGGTGCTCTACAAGGTTGTCCGGGCCGCTTCACCAGACCGGATCGTACGTCAGGGCGCCGAAGGAATGCTCGATCCCTTTATCGCAGCTGGTCGAGAGCTGATCGGCCAGGGCGCCGAGTTGATCACGACAAATTGTGGTTTCCTGGCTGTCTTCCAGCGCGAGTTGGGCGCAGCGCTCAGCGTCCCGGTCGCCACATCAGCTCTGATGCAGGTGCCGTTGGTCCAAGCCATGCTGCCGCCCGGCAAGCGCGTCGGCTTGATCACGATTTCGCGATCTTCGCTCACGTCAGAGCATCTTGAAGGGGCAGGGTGTCCAGCGGATCTGGCAATTGTTGGTACGGATGATGGCGCGGAGTTCACGCGCGCCATTCTGGGCAACGAGATGACGCTTGATGTCGCCGCTTCTCGTGAAGACTTGCTAACGGCGGCAAAGGCCCTGTGCGATGCGCACCCCCAGGTGGCGGCAATCGTTCTGGAGTGCACGAATATGCCGCCCTACCAAGGCGACATTGCGCAGGCGACTGGCCTGCCCGTGTTCTCGATCTACGACTATGTCTGCTGGTTGCAATCGGGATTGCGCCCGCGCCGGTTTCCGATTGCTTGACAAGCCGTCGATCAGGATGGCGACCAACGCTTTGCGTATTCTTCGACATGTTCGAAAACAGAGTCTTTTCGCCGACGCATGCGTTCCGACGCAATAAACTCGGCGGTGTTTGTGTGTACGTTGATCAGGATCGAATAAAGATACTCGCGGCAAATCTCTTCATCGATCAGGCCCTTCTTGCAGCTGATCGTGATGGTTTCCAGAACGCGCAGCAGATGAACGGTGCGGGCCGTCATCCGCGTGACGTCCTTCACATCGCCGGACATCTCCAACCGCTGTCGGACATCAGCATACGGTTGTTCGGGCGCGACGATGTCCCAATCGAAGTCGATCAGGAGTTCGTCCAGAATCTCGACGAAATCACCACTGACCATGGCATTGAGCGTATCATGCGCCTTCGTCTGGCGGTTCCAAACGCTGTCGCGGCGCAATTGGTAGATCACCAGACCCAGACCAATAACTGTTGCGAGCAATTGAATGGCGTCAAACATGGCCGTCTCCTGCAATGTGCACGGAGTCTACCATTACGAACGTTGTACTGTGAGCGCTGATTACCCTGCCGCTGTTCTGAGCACACGCGCCGGTTTGCGCCGAAGCGGGCCGAGGGCGAAGCCCAAACCGGCCAGAAGGCTGAGTGCAGCGCCACCCAGAATGATCGCCACTGTGCTGCCCAGCGGTAACGTGAAGGGCGTGTCGAACACGTAATTCATCACAGACCAAGCCGAGAGCGAGCCCCAGAACAGTGCGACGACACCTGCGATTGCTCCGGTCAGGGCCGCGCGCAATGCGAATGACGCCAGGATCGCCCGGCGCGACGCCCCGAGCACTTTCAGGATTGCCGCCTCCGAGGTGCGCCGTTCTTCACCCGCTGCGGCCGTTCCGATCAGTACCGCCAATCCGGTCAGCAGCACCGCCAGTGCGCCCCAACGGGTCGCCGTGCCCAGTTTGCCGAGCGACTCGGATACCGTGTCGATCTGCTCGCGTACGAGGACCGGAGTCACGTTCGGCATATTCCGGCTGACTGTGCGCATGACGGGCGCTTCTGCGTCTTGATCGGCATAGAGCGTCGCAATGTGTGTGTGTGGTGCTCCGGCGAGCGCACCAGGTGAAAGGATCATGAGGAAGTTGATCCCCATGCCGCGCCATTCGACCTTTCGGAAGTTGGCGACCTCGGCAGTGATCGGGCGCCCGAGGATATTTACGGTAACGCTTCCACCGATTGAAAGACCGAGTTCCCGGCCCTCTTCCTCGGCAAAGCAGACGAGCGGTGGCCCACTGTAGTCTTCTGCCCACCATGCGCCCTCGGTGATCGCGACACCGGTCGGTACGGTTGCGGAATACGAGCCGCCGCGGTCGCCTCGCAGCACCCAGGCACCGGCTGGATCAATCGTAGCCTCTTTCGCCGGAACGCCGTTCAGTTCGGTGACGATCCCGCGCAGCATCGGTGCCGTCTCCAGCCGTTCGGTCCCGTCGACGCCCATTACCTGAGCGCGAAACGGGTCAAGCTGGGCCGACTGGATATCGACGAAGAAGAACGCAGGCGCATCTTCGGGCAATTGATCTTTCAGCAGCTTCTGCATGTTGTGATCGATCTGCGCGATGGCGGCGAGCACACCCAGTCCCAGGCCCAAGGCCAGGACAACGCCGGGCGTTCCTGCCGAAGGTGCGCCTATGGCACCCAGCGCCAGGCGCAGGCCGGGGCGCCGTTGTGCCAGCGAGGAATGTGAAAGCGTGCGGGCAACCCGTGCGCACATCCATCCGAGCAGGCGAAGGATCACGAAGGCACCGGCAATGCCGCCCAGGCACCATGCAGCCAGCTTCGGCGTTGTCGAGAGGCCAATGATCGCGCCAGCCAGCGCTGCTGCCAGCAGAACCAGCGCAAGGACGATCTGCCAGCCGGGCCAGATCTGTTGCGGATCAACGGCATTTCGGAACAGTTGCGCGGGCTTGACGCGTCGCAGCCAGGCCAAAGGCCAGAGCGTGAACAGCATCGCGGCGAGTGCACCGAACAAGGCTGCTTCGGCGAGCGGAGCAGGATACAGCGTGAACTCGGCGGGAACCGGCAGATCCTTGGCAAAGACAGGGCCGAGCAAAGCGACCACTCCACCGCCGACACTGACACCGATCGCTATCCCCAGTGCTGCGATCATGCCAATCTGGATCAGGTAGATCGAGAAGACCGTGCCTGCCGTCGCGCCGAGTGTCCTGAGTGCTGCGATGGTTGGAACCTTGCGCGTCAGGTATCCCCGCACAGCGGCCCCGATGCCGACGCCACCGCCTGCAAGCGCTGCGATCCCGACGATGGTCAGGAATGCACCCATCCGATCTACGAACCGGTTGATCCCGGGAGCCGCATTGCGGCGGTCGCGCCAACGCGCACCAGCTTCCGGGAACGCCTGCTCGAATTCGGCTTCGATTGCATCCAGATCTCCGGTTTCAGGCAGTTTCAACCGGTATCCGGCCTCGAACAATACGCCCGCTTGCAGCATTCCGGCTTCGCGTAGCCCCTCGACAGAGGTGAGCACGCGTGGTCCCATGGCGAACCCGCCAGAAGCGCGGTCCGGTTCCTGTTCGATAACTCCGCGGAAGACAAAAGTGCCGCCACCAACCTTTACGTCGTCTCCCGGTTGCAGATCGAGCCGCTGCGCCAGAACCCGTTCGGTGACTATGCCGTGAACACCGTCGACAGGTCTCAGAGTCTCAAGAAGATCGCCGCCCCCGGCGATCAACGCCTCGCCATAAAGCGGGTATCCGGCCGAGACCCCCTTGACCTCGGCCAAGGCGCGTTCTTCGTCCTTGCGCAACAGCGAGCGCATCGAGACCATCTCGACCACTTTACCGCGTTCGGCCATCCACGCGCGTTCGTCGTCCGAGGCGAAGCGATAAGAAAAGGTCAGTGCTGCATCACCGCCCAGGATTGATTGGCCCTCGGCCGCCAAACCGCGCTCAATCGCCGTTGTTACAGACCCGACGGCGGCAATCCCGCCTACGCCCAGAATCAGGCAGGCAAGGAAGACCCGGAACCCGGCCAGCCCGCCGCGCAGCTCGCGCAGTGCCGCGGCCCATGCGAAGCGCAGCGCGTTAAAGCCACGGCTGTCCTGGGACGACGCGATGGAGCCTGCTGCTGCCGGCGCGTCCGGCGCGATTTCGGTCATGCCGCGATCCGCCCGTCCGACATCCGGACGACGCGTCCGCATCGCTGGGCCAGGACGTCCGAGTGCGTGACAAGTATTAGTGTGGCACCAAACTGGCGGGCGAGATCGAACATCAGTTCAGTCACCTGGGTGCCGGTTTCGCCGTCCAAATTGCCAGTCGGTTCGTCTGCCAGCAGAAGCTCCGGCCCCGGCGCCAGCGCCCGCGCCAAGGCAACGCGTTGCTGCTCGCCCCCGGAAAGCTGGGCCGGATAGTGCCGAGCCCGGTCGGCAAGGCCGACCGCTGCCAACATCTCGCTGGCACGCGCAACAGGATCATCATGGCCTGCAATCTCGAGCGGAACCTGTATGTTCTCGATCGCCGTCATCGTCGGGATAAGGTGAAAGCTCTGAAACACAACGCCGACGCGGCCCCGGCGCAGTGCTGCCAAGGCATCCTCGTCCGCCTCGGTCAGATCCTGCCCCAGAACGCTCACGGTCCCGCCGGTCGCGCGCTCCCGCCCGCCCAGCACCATCAGGAGCGAGGATTTGCCCGACCCGGACGGTCCGACGATTGCGACACTCTCACCGGGCGCTACATCCATAGAGATGCCTTTGAGGATCTCGACATCACCCGCCTGGCTTGGCAAAGTCAGGCCAATCCGGTCCAGCCGCACCAATGGTTCCATGATGATCCTCGTCCGACTGCCGCTCGCGATCACATATGTGGCGCGGGCCGTTCTCTACAAGGCGCTGATAGCGCTGATCCTGTCAGCGGGCCTGGCGCAGGCTGCACCACTGAAGCTGGTGGCGCTGGGTGACAGTCTGACCCATGGCTACGGCCTCCCGCCCGAGGATGGCTTCGTGCCGCAACTCGAGCGCTGGCTGAAAGGCCAAGGGCAAGATGTCACCGTCATCAATATGGGCGTCTCCGGCGATACGACCGAGGGCGGACGGGCGCGGATTGATTGGGCCTTGGGCGGCGGTGCGGATGCGGTGATCGTGGCGCTTGGTGGCAATGACCTGCTGCGGGGGATCGACCCTCAGCGATCACGCGACAACCTGGATGCAATGCTTGGTGTGCTTTCGGCCAAGGGTCTGCCTGTGCTGCTTGCCGGGATGCAGGCACCTCTGAATTACGGGCCTGAGTTCAAGGAAGCCTTCGACGGCATGTACCCGGCGGTTGCAGAGGCACATGGTGCGATCCTTTATCCGTCCTTCATGGAGGGCCTCATCACCGAGACCGGGACGACCGAGGATCTGATTCAGGACGATGGTATCCACCCCAATGCCAAGGGTGTGGCGTTGATGGTCGAGAGCATCGGCCCAAAGGTGCTGGAGCTTCTGGCCCGCGTCGAATGATCCGCGCGTTCCTCGCCATCCCGGTGCCGGAGGAGATCACCCGGATGCTGACGGGCATTCAGGTCGGGCTGGACTTCGGGCGGATTGTGCCGCCTCAGAATTTCCACATCACGTTAGTGTATCTCGGAGAGCATCCCGAGCCGGTTCTGGAAGATCTGCATACGCTGCTGGATGGCGCAGGCGGACAACCGATCGAGATCAGGATCGAAGGCCTCGGCGTGTTCGGTAGCGCCAGGCCACGTTCGCTCTTTGCCGAGGTCGCGCCAAACAAGGGTCTTGGTATCCTGCGCAAGCGGGTGCGCAATGCGGCGCGCGGCGCGGGGATCGAACTTGAGCAGGGACAATACCGCCCGCACGTGACGCTGGCCCGCTTCGGCAATGGTCTGGTCGGCGAGGACGCGGCCAAGCTTCAGGCGTTCATCTCGGCGCGCATCTCCCGTGTCCATGGGAAATTCGAGGCCGAGATGTTCCACCTGTATGAATCGCGGCTCGGGTCTGAAGCGCCGACATATACGCCGCTGGCGGATTACCCGCTGACGGGGTAGCGTCTCGCCGGATCAACGGAGCGCCCATGTCGGAGAAACCGAAAAAGGACGTTTTGCAGCCGGTCGATGAAGACGTCCGGCGGCAGGCCAAGACCTTCTTGCGCACGGCACGGCAAGGATCATTGGCGACACTCGACCCAGGGACTGGCACGCCGATGGCCAGCCGGGTATCGCTTGCGTCTGCAAGTGATGGCGCGCCGGTTTTTCTGATCTCCCAGCTTTCCGGCCATTTCGGTGCGCTGGAGGCGGATCCTCGCGCCTCGATCCTGCTGGGAGAGCCCGGCAAAGGCGATCCGCTCGCCCATCGGCGTATCACGGTCTTCGGACGCGCAGAGAAAGTCGTCGCTGACAGACGCGCACTCGTTCGCTGGAGGTTCCTGCGCCGCCATCCGAAATCAGCACTCTATGCCGCCTTCGGTGATTTCGCCTTCTGGCGTTTGAACGTTGAAGGTGCGTCCTTCAATGGAGGTTTCGGAAAAGCCTATGCGCTATCGGCCGACGACCTCGCCGCACCGGCCGATCCGGATCTTGAGCCGATGGAAATGGGTGCCGTCGAGCACATGAATGAAGATCACCTCGACGCGATCGGCCTCTATGCGACGGATCTGCTGGGAAAGCCGGAAGGAGCGTGGACCATTGCGTGCCTCGACCTCGAAGGGCTTGACTTGACTCTCGGCGACGAGGTCGCGCGGCTGTGGTTTGATCCGCCGCTTTCCAGCGCAGAAGAATTACGCCCGCGACTTGTCGAACTCGCCAAGCGTGCCCGCCAGACTTGATTTGAAGGACCCAGCCGATGTTCGGATGCTTTTTCCCCCAGCCTCGGCTGTTCTTTTTGTCGTTCGTCGCCTGGACCACGGTCGTCACGTTGCTCTGGTATGGGGTCGGCACCGATATCGGCAGTGCCTTGGGTTTCCTCAACGGCTATGACCCGGAAGCCGCCCCGGTCATCGGGCTCGGCCATTTCACGACGCCGGACTTCATCTGGTTCTATGTTTACGTATTGATCTGCGCGGGAGCCTTCACAGGGTTCTGGTTCTGGTATGCGCCGCATCCCTGGCAGCTTTGGTCGGTCCTTGGGACGATCCTGATCCTGTTCTCGACCTACTATTCGGTCCAGGTCTCGGTCGCGATCAACAATTGGCGCCGCCCTTTCTTCGATCTTGTTCAAGAAGCACTGAACCCGGATCGCTCGGCCGATGTCACGCCTGAGATGTACGTCTCGCAGTTGACCGAATTGATCTGGATCTTCACCCAAATCGCATTGATGTGGATGGTGATCTACGTGCTGACGCGCTTTGGCGTCAGCCACTACATCTTCCGCTGGCGCACGGCGATGAACGACTTCTACACCGGCCATTGGAAGCGGCTTCGGGGTGTTGAAGGCGCCTCGCAGCGTATCCAGGAAGACACCATGAAGTTCGCGTCGATCACCGAAAATCTGGGCGTGGCGATCGTCGATGCGGTCATGACCCTGATCGCCTTCTTGCCGATCCTGTTCACGTTGTCCGTCTACATCACCGAACTGCCGATCATTGGGCAGGTCGCCGCACCGCTGTTCTGGGCGTCGCTGCTCTGGTCGATTTTCGGCACATTGTTGCTTGCCTTGGCCGGTATCCGCCTGCCGGGCCTCGAGTTTCGCAATCAGCGGGTCGAGGCCGCTTTCCGCAAGGAACTGGTCTACGGGGAAGACGATGAGATGCGCGCTCAGCCGCCGACCCTGGCCGATCTGTTCGCCAACGTCCGGCGCAACTATTTCCGACTGTACCTGAACTACATGTACTTCAACGTTGCGCGCGGGCTCTACATCCAGGCCGACAACATCTTCGTCTATGTGCTGCTGATCCCGACGATTGCCGCCGGTACCATCACTTTCGGGATCCTCCAGCAGATCCTGACCGCGTTCAATCAGGTCTCGAACTCGTTCCAGTTTTTGGTCAATTCGTGGTCGACCATCATCGAGTTGATGTCGATCCATAAGCGTTTGCGTGCATTCGAGGCGGTGCTGGACGGAGAGGAGCAATCCAGCATCGAATTCGAGGTCGATGCCGCGGGCAATCCGGCGCCATAGTCAGTGTTTGGACAGGCATACAGCCATTTATCGGATATCATATTCGGTGAATGAAATATGTTATGACGGATTTGTGAGGTCTCCGCCACACATCTGCGGTTGAAGGAATTGCTGCCATGCGACACATCCCAGCGCATGGAACTGGTCTTTGCATATCTCGCCGGGTTGCTGACGCTCATCAATCCATGCGTCCTTCCGGTGCTGCCGATCGTGCTTGTCAGCGCGCTCAATGCAAGCCGAATGGGCCCGGTCGCGCTGGCGGCGGGTATGAGCGTATCCTTCGTGACCTTCGGCGTTCTTGTGACAGCGTTCGGATCTTCGATCGGACTGACACAGGATCGCTTGGCCGAGATCGGCGCCGTCATCATGCTCCTGTTCGGCCTTGTGTTGGTGATCCCGATGTTCGCGCGCCGGTTCGAGACGGCGACGGCGGGCTTTGCAGCCCGAGCCGACACGACGCTGAGCGATGTCGATGATCAAAGCCTGCAGGGTCAGTTCGTCGGTGGCCTTCTGCTGGGCGCTGTCTGGTCCCCATGCTTCGGCCCGACTCTGGGCGGTGCGATTGCGCTGGCGTCGCAAGGCGAGAGCCTGGGGTGGGCCACGTTGATCATGATCTTTTTCGCGTTGGGCGTTTCCACCCTGCTCCTAGGTATCGGGCTGGGCGCGCGTGAAGCGATCCGCACCCGTGCCAATGCGCTGCGTGGGCTGGCAGAACGCTCGAAGCCGATCCTGGGTGTGACCTTCATCGCCGTTGGTCTGATGCTTGCCCTGAAGGTCCACCATATCATTGAAGCCTGGGCGCTCGACGTCATGCCGATCTGGCTGCAAGACCTGTCCGTCGCCCTCTGATCCCAAACAGGAGAGACAAGATGATCCGCAGAACCTTCCTTGCCCTGACGGCCGCTGCACTGTTGATCCCGCAGGCCGCATTGGCCAAAGACTTCGTCGACTACACGCCCGGTGTGATCGAGACGGCTCTGGAAGAAGGAAAGACCGTCCTCGTCGATTACTCGGCCAAATGGTGCGGCACCTGCAAACGCCAGGCTCGCGTGATCAACGCCTTGCGCGCAGCCGATCCGGCCTATGACGAGAAGATGATGTTCGTGAAGGTCGACTGGGATACTTATCGCGATCACGAAGTGACGCAGTTCCGCGATATCCCTCGCCGCTCGACCCTGCTGGTCCTGCGTGGCGAAGATGAGCTTGGCCGGATCGTTGCGGGCACGAGCGAGGCGCAGATCAAGGGCCTGTTGGACAAGGGCCTCTGAGCCCCGTCACACATGGGGTGCGCGACGCGCACCCGAGACGACGGTATCATCTGAGCGTCGCGGTAACTTTCTGTGATCTTCCCCGAAGAGAGAACGTCCCGGTGAAGCCGTTCTCCGTCAGTTTCTCCGCATAAAGCGAAGCTGCCTCTATGAAAAACCGATTGCCGAGCCGCTGGATGTTGCTTTGGGAATAGTCCGGTGTGCCGCCAGAGCAATCGGCGTCCCACTCATAGTATGCGCCGTCCCCCGTCTTCAGGACACCACACCCATCTCTTTCGAAATTCAGTTCGTAGGTTCGGTCTGCGATTGCCAGGTCAGAGCCGCCGCCATCTGATGCGCAAGCTGCCAACGCGACTGACACGAAGAACATTGAAACGTATCTAATAAACATAAAGCTTTCTCAACTGAATTGGTTCATCTCCCGACACGGTAGTGGCCGTGTGAGGCAGTGTCAGTGGGATTTCGCACTTACTCCGCAAGTCTTGGTTGCTCGTCCTGAGAACTACCTTCCGACTCGAAACCCAACGTCTTGGGATCGAACTCGTAATGCGCACCGCAAAACTGGCAGTCCGCGGTCAGCTTCCCGTCCTCGGTCGTCATATGCGTCAGGTCCTTGGCAGAGTACATGTACATCGCGCTCTCGACCTTCTCGGCCGAACACGTGCAACCGAACTCGATCGGCTGGGCGTCGAAGACCGACGGTACTTCTTCGTGGAACAGCCGGAACAGCAGCGTTTCCGGACTGACCGTCGGCCCGATCAATTCGTGCGCATCCGCCGTGTCCAGAAGCGTCGTGGCGCGGGTCCAGTCCTCGGTGCGGCTGCCCATCTCGGCCACGTCATCGGCCGACATCAGCCCATGCTCGCCGGATGGCGCATCCGGCGCCACGCCGCCTGAATCGGGCATCTGCTGCAACATTATGCCGCCAGCGCGCCAGTGCTTGGCGCCACCGGGTTCCTGCACTTCGGCCGAGATCATCTGGAACCGGGTCGCGATCTGTTCGGATTGCGCGAAGTAGGTCTCGGCGCAGTGCGACAGTGTCTGTCCGCTCAGGGGCGTGATGCCCTGATAGGGACGCATATCGGCACCTTGATCGATGGTTATGCCGATTACACCCTGGCCCAGCATTTCGAACGGCGTCTGCCGTGAGGAGGCGACTTCGCCCCTGTCGAAGCTGGCATAGGCGCGGATGCGCGCAGGCTCGCCCTCGGCCACCGGTGCGAAGTAATCCGTCGCGATCATGCGCACGATCCCCTCGCCGCGCACCTGCAACGAGAAGCGCCAACGCAGCTTCATCGTCTGCCCGATCAGCGCCGTCAGCAATGCGGCCTCGGCGATCAGGGCCGATACCGCAGGCGGATAGCGATGCTGGTCCAGAATCGTTTGCAAGGTTTGGTCCAACCGCACAACGCGCCCGCGCATATTGGAACGCGCCAGGCTGAACGGCAGAATGGCGTCATCGGGCGTAGGCATCGGTTAGACTCCGGTGGCAGGGGGACGGCGATCACACATAGTGCGCCCGACCCCTGCGCGCAAATGCCGGTTCCGGGTCAGTGACTCTCATGGCAAACCGGCGTCATGCGCAGAATTGGGGAACCATGGCGGGCGGGCAAGCCCTATCGCGACCGACCGGGTGTCTACGGAATTCTGGCCGGCGCCGATGGGATGCTGTTGCTCGTCGATCAGGACGGAGAACTGCAACTGCCTGGTGGAGGCATCGATCCGGGCGAAAGCCCGTTGCAAGCTTTGCACCGCGAGGTGCGCGAGGAAACCGGTTGGCGCATAGCAGATCCCGTTCGCATCGGGGCGTTCCAACGTTTCGCGTGGTTGCCCGATTACCAATTCTGGGCGCGCAAGGTGCAAGCCGTCTACATTGCCCGGGCGATCCGCGATCTGCGGACCGAACTCGAACCGGGACATGTCGCTGTCTGGACGCCGCCCATGCTCGCGGCACGTCACCTGGATATCGAGGGTGACCGGCTTGTTGTTCGGCAGGCGATCCGCGCCGGGCTGATTTGACAGACGGTCAAAGGTTTCCGCGGTCCTTACTCACCTGATCTGATGCGTCGTCAAACCCGTCTGAGCAACAGCGCCGAAAGCCATGATGCCACGATCGCGATACCGGCCAGATAGCTCAACGTTTCCTGCGCGAACAGCAGCGTCGAGGCTACCGCGGCCGCGATGAACAACAGCATGGCAAACCGGTGCAGGTATGGAAACCGGAAGCCCAGATAGGCCATCACGACCGACAGGAACCAGACCACCAGCAGAAGCAGATTGGCGATTGTGACGACGGCTCCCTGTGCCGCGAAGACGGAGGCGATGTTCCAGGCGAAGACAGTCTGCATCGCGAAATAGAAATGGATCGCGTAGCCGAGGAACCCGAGCAGCCAGGTGAACTTCCAGAGCGGCGTCTTGAATTCCGGGTGCCCCCAGACCCAAAGCCAGATGGCCCACCCCCCCAGGATCAGCGCGGGCCAGATCGAATAGGTCGCGCGGGCGTAGTCCGGGGTTGAACTCGTCAAAGACAGGAACACCGACGCCGCGACCGCCAGCGAGAAGATCAGCAGCGCACCGATACGCGGCGCCAGGAAGAAGCGGGTTTTCGAGAGGATCGGATCGAGTGCTGTTTCGGTCATTGTCCGGTCCTCATCACAGTGTCTTCAGATAGGCCATCAAGGCCTCGAGATCCTGGCGTCTCGCATCATCCAGTTCCTCGTTGGGCCACGGGAAATCGTGCCCGGCTGCTGAATTCCCGGGCAGCGTAGTTTCATAGAGGAATGGCATGCGCGGGTTGTCACATGATCCGCCAGCCGGCAGGCCCGGGGCGACATACCCCATCGCATCCGGATCGTAGACGTTCTCGCCCCGACAGAACCGCACCGGGCGCGGATCCAGGTTGATCAGCTGGCGCATCGTCGGGATCGACCCGTTGTGCAGGTATGGCGCCCGCATGAACGCGCGCGGGATGGGATTGTTGAACATCGCGACTTCTGCCGTGATCGCACACCTTTCCGCAGCATCCGGAGCGTCTGAGCAGAATGGTGCCTCGGCCAGCAGGCTTTCCGGTGTGCACTCCGGATCGTCCGGTGCGCATTCCGGGAAGTAGAGCGGGTGCCCATTGCGGAAGATCCGCCGGTTTCGTGCGAATGCCTCACCCATCTGCTGCCAGAAATAGGCGAAGGCCGGGCTTTCTGCGGTCTCTTGCGCCTGTGCCAGTCTTGCGGCCTGCTCGTCGGCAACGGCGGGCGGTCCGGGCAGGGCGGTCCACAGCGGCAACGGTAGTTTCTTCGCGTATCGGAAGGTCACGCGCTTGTCGTCGACCCCAAGCCGGTTGCCCGCCGGATCCAGGCTTTCGTATTTGTGCAGATATTCACCCTCGGCAACCCAGTCACCGCTCTCCAGATCACGGTATCCGTGGCATTCGGTGCAGTGCTGCTGGTAAACCTCGAAGCCGCGTTGAACCTCCTGCAGATTGGGTGCGCGGTCCGGGAAGATATCGCGAAACGACGCGACCGGGATCGAGATGCCAAGCTCCTCGGTGTACCGTGCCGCGTGCCGGATGGCGTGGTTTACCTGCGGTTTGCCCAGCGCGACCAACGAAGAGCCCGATGTATAGGCCGCGATGTAGCTGCGGGTCACCGGGCTTTTGATCGACCCGTCATATTGCGAGCGTGGGCGCAGATCGGTCCGTTGCTCGAAGACCACCGGTACCTTGGAGTAGGCATAGTTCTCGACCCCTGGCAGGTTGACGGCCACACGCACGACCGAACGGAAGGGCCGCGTGCGCCCCGGGCCTGCCGGAATATGGCTGGCGCTTTTCATCTTGGCGCTGTGGTAGGGCATGCCATACTTGGCAAAATCGCCACCGATCGAGCCGCGAATACCGCTGAGCCACTGTCCCAGCATCAGCTTCTCGATCTGGGCGGTCAGAAAGTCCGGGGCCGGGTCGATCTCGCCGCACTGCGCATCATAGGCTTCAAGGATCTTGTCGGCTGTCAGCGTCGGGTCTGTCACAGCGTTGCGAACGGCATCCGAGAACGCGATCACGTCAAGCTCCTGGTTCCCCATGCCCGAGACGATACCGCTGAGCGTGCCGTCCTCTGCCCGGAAGGCGCCGGAATGGCATGTCGCGCAGGTCAGTGCGGCAA
>JBHJIZ010000122.1:0-15749 GCA_050043005.1 Paracoccaceae bacterium | reverse complement strand
ATGTGTTTTCGTAGTTCGAGGCCTTAGGTGTCTAGGGCAATGAATTCAGCCAGCCTGGTCGGGTCTTACGCTTTCGCCGCCGGGCATTGTACCGGAATCTGAAGTACTGCGCCTATGGGGATGCTCCGAACCTCGTCTTTGCACCAAACATACACTCGGTCGAGGAGGGCGGGCGTCGGCGCCCCGGCATCGCGATGCTCAGCCGGTTTCCGATCCTTGAACATGAGGCGATACAGGATCTCTCCAATGCCCCGCTCGAGACAGGGTTCGAACAGCTTGGCGGCGGCCAGGCGGGATCATGGTGCCTGACGAAGCTGTCCCGCCCGATCCAACGCGTCGTGATTGATATAAACGGGCGCGCCGTGACCGTGTTCAACGCACATCTGAAGTCCAAACATGGGGAGTATGACCGAGACGCATCTGGCGGCCGTCCTGCTGAGAACTTACTGGAGTACGATCCGCTGGGGCGTGCGACGGGCGCGCTGCGCGCTGCTTTGCGCCGGATGGGTGAGGCGCTCGTCCTACGGAGGTTGGTTCTGGAGGAACTGGCGAAAGAGCGACCTGTAATCGTGCTGGGAGACATGAACGATGCGCTGACCTCGGTTTCGTCCGAGATCATTGCCGGTGAGCGGCCCTTCAAAAACTATGCCTGGATGCGCAGGCATGACGCAGCGCGTGAGAATGATCGCTACTCGGACGAAGAGAATGATCAGATCCAGGCTGCCGTACAGGGTGCGATGCTGGAGTCGGCCGAGAAGATGTTCGTGCGCCGTGCGCAGCGCGACATGATCTATACAGCGGCGTTCAATGGTGTTTACGAGAGCATCGATCTGATCCTGCTGAGCGCGCATTTCCAGGAAGGCGCTTCCGATCAGATCGGCCGTCTCGATTATCTGCAATGCTTCAATGACCACCTGACTGATGGCTCGTTTGAGGAGGCTCCCTACAACAAGCTGGCCTCAGATCATGGGCAGTTGGTGGCGACAATCAGTTGGACCGCCGATCGATAGAGCGTGCCCGGCTCAAGCAGGGTTTGTTTTCGACTGCAGATCGGCCATCAGATCATGCAATTCGGCGAGCGTCGTTGCGGCGCCGTGAATGTGTCTATCCGGTCGGATTGCCAGCGCGTAAGCATCGTACCGATCCAGAACATCGGTTACATCGGGCGCTTCCAGCGGCGTGACGACCTGGATCGGCACATGAACATCCCTTGAATGGTCCCGAGCCAGACAAACCGGCTCATACCCAACCAGATCATCCAGCAGCTTCCCGTCGGCGAGCCTGGGTTGCGGCGCCAGCCATCCCCTCGCAGGGTCCGAGCTGCACCCAAGTCCAGGACCCAGAGGACGGTTTAGCGAATCCATATGAGCGGTCCCGTCGGGACGGCGCAGCGCGGCGCGCAGAGTAGCCTCGGTTTCGCTGGTGTTGATCAGTCGACCAAGCCGGACGGCGGTTTCGATATAGGTGCGTGCATGCGGTGCGCGTTCGGTCTGATAACTGTCCAGTATGACGTCAGGTGCTCCGCGCAGCCATGCCGCGAGCTTCCACGCCAGGTTAGATGCATCCCGGATTCCCATGCAGAGACCTTGACCCATGAACGGCGGAGTCTGGTGTGCTGCATCTCCGGCAACGAAAAGGCGCCCGCTGCGCCATCGCTCCGCCAGCACGGAGTGGAAGGTGTAAACTGCGGCGCGTTCGAGTGTCGCCTCGGCCAGCGTGATCCAGCGGTCCAGAAACCGGAAGACTGTCTCCGGCTTTGTCAATTCGGCGTCGGTTTCTTCGGAAAGAGCTGTAATCTCCCAACGCCGCCGCAATCCTGGGCCACGCACGTATGTCATCGGACGTGATGGTTCGCAGTGCTGGATTGTCAGATCCCCCAAATCAGGTCTGTCACGTTCTAACAGTGCATCGACCACCAGCCATCGCTCATGAAAGCCAAGATCCTCGGTGCCGCCGCCGATATTGGCCCGCACGGTTGAGCGCGCGCCATCGCAACCCACGACCGCCAACACCGTCGCCGGTGCCGCGCTGGTCGTCAGATGAACAACGTCGCCGTCCTGGACCAGTTCGATCAACTCGGTGCCAAGGCAGATCCGGACATTCGGCATTTCTTCAAGCCGTGCGCGTAAGATACGCTCCAGGTCAGGTTGATGAAACCGATAGCTCGGATACCAGCCTTGCGCGCTCTCCTGCTGCGGTCGGGGCCAATCCAGCAGTGTCTGCCCTCCGGCATCCACAAAGCGCATGCCCTTGTTGACGCGCGAGACCGCAGCCACTTGATCGGCGATGCCAAGCGTCTGGAAGACCCGCATGGCCTCGTCATCGAAATGAACGGCACGCGGCAGATCGAGAACGTCTGTCTCACGCTCGATGACCAGAACCTGCAGCCCGCACACACCGAATAGTCCCGCCATCACGGCACCGACGGGGCCGAGCCCGATCACGGCAACATCGAATTGATTCATCTAACGTCCAGACAGCATGCCGTAGAGCCATGGGCAGTCTGTCGGCGGCGGTGCCTGAAGACCCTTGGCGCCGTTGGCCAACCGCATATCGGTGTACTTCTGGCGTAGCTCTGTCGGCAGGTAGGGGCGATCGTGGCCCCAAAGGCTCGGGCCGTCGCGCATCTCTTCCGGCTCCCACGTATCCGGTTCGATCACGCGCACGCCCCAGCCACTTTCAACAAAGAAGCCCGACGGTGTGTGTGCATAGTAGGACGTCGCCCAATCGTTGGTATGGCGACCCAGGGTGAAAGCGACTTTGTCGTCGTGCTGGGCGAGATCGTATCCTTGCCCGACATCATCAAGATTGGTGTACTCGACCATGAAGTGGTGGAACCCTTCCTGGCCCGTTCCAATGATCGCAAAGGAATGGTGCCGCCCGTTGACATGGAAGAAATACATCGGGACCGGATCTAGACCGTAGTCACTGACACCGAACCCCAAAACATCACGATAGAACGGCAGAAGGCGTCTCGCGTCCTTCACGTGCAGGACGGCGTGGCCCATTCCGAAAGGACCGGTCTTGAAGCCGGAGATCGGACGCCCGGGCACAAAGGCATCGTCAGTCGACATTGGTCCGTGGAATAGCTCAATCCGGTTGCCGGCCGGATCGCGCGCCGTGATGAGCCCGGCGACATAGCGCCGATCGGCCAGCTCTGAGGGTCCATATTCCACTGGGTGGCCTGCATCCGAGAGGCGCGTCGCGAACCTGTCCAGATCTTCCGGGCCAGAGACTTCCCAACCCATGAAGGCGAGCGCGTCGCCCGGTTCATCCGACACGACGAGGCGCTGCTTGCGGTCATCCATCCGGAAGGCGAGCTGTTGGCCTGCGTGGTCGATCCGTTGCATCCCAAGCAAACTGCTGGCAAAGCTGCCCCAATCCTCCAACCGATCCGAGCGAATGCCCAAGTAACCAAGTGCTGTGATCGGCATCGTCTCCTCCCGGTTATCTCAAAGCCTGGGCCGGGCCGTTCGTATTGTCCAGCCCTGGCGGCTGGTCCACGGAGTCCGCCTGTTCCATGCTCAAAATTTGCGCTGACCCGCCATCGACGGGACCCAGTTGGCGTGAGAGACTAGCCTACGTCGAGGGAGAGAGGGAGTTCCACCGATGCACGTCCGATTGTTTGCCACATGCTAGGTCATTCCGGTGATCGCGATGCTGGCCCTTGTGATGGGGCCGGGTGTGCCGGTGCAAGCTCAGGAGGCGACCGAGCCCCTACCCGATCGGCGGATTGTGACGTCGATTGGTCAGGATTTCTTTGGCGGTGATTTCGGATCAATTTTCGAGACGACGTTCAAAGCCTGCCGTGACGCTTGTTATGGCAATCCGGCCTGTCAGGCGCTGACCTACAACACGCGCGCAGAGGCGTGCTTCCTGAAGTCGAGCATCGAACATGTAGACGCATTCGATGGCGCTATCTCGGCTCGCATGATCGATACTTCTGGCGAAGCGAAGGCGCTGGGTGCGTTGCGCCGGTCAGAGATCAGCTTTCTGCCAGATGCACTAATCGCACAGGCAGCGAAACTGGCCGGATCCTTGGGTGGCCGTGTCGCAGCGAACGGGCGATCTGTCGATGATTTGCACAGTGCTGCATCCGCATCCGAGGCTGCGGGCGATCTGGAGAACGCCGCTCAACATTTGTCCGCTGCGATTGCAGTCGGAGACCGCGCCGATAGCTGGCGCGATCTCGCGCGGGTCTGGGGTGCGCTGCGTCCAGAAAACTCCAGGGAACGACGCAGGTTGCAACAAGATGCTCTCTCGGCAGCGTTGAATGCCTATCTGCGGTCCGAGAGCGAAGGGCAACGTGCGTCATCGCTCCTTTCAGTGGCCAGGGCTCTCGAGACGCGTGGGCGTGGCCGGGATATGATCCCGGCATTGCGTTTAGCGCAGTCGATCAGCTCTCGGGATCAGTCCGCAGAACTGCTGGATCGAGCGCTGGAGAAGTATGGCTTCCGGGTCGTTGGCCACAGAGTCGAGTCGGACGCAGCGAGCCCCCGCATCTGTGTCGATTTTTCAGAACAGCTTTCGGAAGGCAGCATCGACTATGGACCCTATGTCGCCGTCGAAGGGCTGACAAAGATCTCGGTCGAAGTTCAAGGGACACAACTTTGCGCGGATGGTTTCCAGCACGGCGCACGGTATTCGATGGCCGTGCGCAGCGGGCTCCCTTCGGGTGCGGGGGAAACGCTCCGCAAGGCTTTGGAGATCAAGGCCTATGTGCGCGACCGTGCGCCATCGGTGCGTTTTGTCGGGCGTGCCTATGTTCTGCCGAAGTCGGACTCTGCTGCCATTCCGGTTGTCACCGTCAATCTGGACAGCGTCGAGATCGAAATACACCGGATCGGCGAGCGTAATCTGCTGAACGCGATGCAGACGAACCTGTTCGATGAGGCAATCAACCGGTATCGCGAAGACAATCTGGCTGGCGAGTTCGGCGCCGCTGTCTGGACGGGTACCGCCGAAGTCTCCGGCACCGTGAACGCAGATACGACCACGTCCCTTCCCATTGGTGATGCGATCGAGACCTTCGAACCCGGCGTCTATGCCATGACGGCGCGTGTGCCGGGCGAAACGTCGACCTGGGAGCGTGCTGCGACCCAATGGTTCATTGTTACGGATTTGGGGCTTGCGTCGATGTCCGCGGCCGATGGCGTGCATGGGTTCGTGCGAGCCTTGTCAACGGCGGAACCGGTTCAAGAAGCACGGGTACGTCTGATCGCACGCAACAACGAGGTCCTTGGAGAAGCAGCGAGCGATGCGGCCGGATATGTCCGGTTCGCGCCCGGTTTGACGCGCGGTACTGGTGGCGATGCGCCAGCCCTTCTGACCGTCGAGCGTGACGGAGATTTTGCATTTCTGGATCTGTCGAAACCTGGCTTCGATCTTTCGGACCGAGGCGTTTCCGGGCGATCTGTGCCGGGGCCGGTGGATGTCTTCGCTTCGACCGAACGAGGTGTCTATCGCCCGGGTGAGGTGGTCCACCTGACGGCGTTGGCGCGCGATGGCACCGCGAACGCGATCTTGGATGTACCGCTGACAGCAATCGTTACCCGTCCAGATGGGGTCGAATATCGTCGCTCCGTTCTCAATGATGAGGGCGCTGGTGGACGAACTTGGTCGGTGCGCCTTGGATCTGGCGCGTTGCGCGGAACGTGGAGTTTGAAGCTCTTCACCGATCCCAACGCGAAGCCGGTCCGCCAGTTGACGTTTTTGGTCGAGGACTTTGTACCTGAGAAGTTGGCGTTCGAACTCAATGCGTCTGACCAACCTGTGTCGCCAGGAGCGCCGCCTGTCGTCGATCTGGACGTCCGATACCTTTATGGTGCTCCGGGCGCAGATCTACCAGTCGAAGGCGAGGTTCGCCTGACAAGCACCAGGGAAATGGATGGCTTCTCCGGGTATCACTTCGGTTTGGAGGACGAAGAGACCACCCGTTTATCGTCGCGCATTCATGGCGGACGCACTGATCAGCAAGGGCGTGCGCGCCTCGCGGTGACGCTTCCCAAAGGCGAGACCGGAACCCAGCCGCTGACGATGACCGCCATCGTGCAGGTGCGGGGCGCCTCTGGTCGACCCGTCGAACGAACGCTGACGCGGCCCGTGTTACCCGACGGAGTTCGGCTTGGGATCAAACCGTTGTTCGATAGCCAGGCGGACGAGGGTTCGACTGCCGGCTTCGAACTGATTGCCGTCGGACCGGATGGAAATCGTGTCGCTGTCCCTGAAGTCGGCTGGACTTTGAGCCGGATCGACCGGACGTGGATTTGGTATGAACTGGATGGGCGTTGGCGCTACGAGCCGGTTACACGCCGAGAGCGCGTCGCAAACGGCATCTCTTCGATTTCTGCAACTGATGCCAACGGTATCGAGGCAGCGGTCGATTGGGGCGAGTACGAACTAAAGCTGGTCACACTGCAAGATGAGCAGACGGCAAGTTCGTACAAATTCACAGCGGGCTGGTACACCGGCGGTGCAGGCAGCGACACGCCCGATGTGTTGGAGGTTGGTCTTGATAGACCGGCTTACCGGATTGGCGACACGGCACGCCTGCGTCTGAAACCGCGCGAGGCAGGCAAGGTTTTGGTTGCCGTTGTCGATAACCGGGTGATCGACCTGAAGACAGTGGATGTGACCGCAGGAGAGACCACGGTCGAGCTGCCGGTCACGGCTGAGTGGGGTCCTGGCGCCTATGTGACCGCGACACTGATCCGACCATCGGACGCCACGCGCAACCCGTCGCGGGCACTAGGGCTGGCCTGGGCCAAGGTCGATCCGGAAGACCGCGTCTTGGATGTCAGTTTCAGCACGCCAGACCAGGTCTCGCCGCGCGGCCCTCTGCCCGTCAGCGTTGAGATCGCGAACCTCAAGCCCGGTGCGAAGGCGTTCGTCACGCTGGCTGCTGTGGACCTTGGGATCCTTAGTCTGACCGCGTTCAAGACTCCGGCACCAGATGACCACTACTTCAGCCAGCGCAGGCTCGGCACCGAGATGCGGGATCTCTATGGCAAACTGATCGATGGCAATCTGGGAACGCTTGGACGCCTGCGATCCGGTGGCGACGCCGAGGCCCAGCGCTTGAAAGCCGCACCGCCCGTCGAAGAACTCGTGGCCTCTTTTTCCGGTGTTGTTGAGGTCTCGCCAGATGGGAAGGCCGAGGCAGTGTTTGAACTTCCGGACTTCAATGGAACCGTTCGGCTTATGGCGACGGCTTGGACCGACGGCGCGGTCGGGCATGCCGAAAAGGACGTCCTCGTACGTGATCCGATTGTCGTTTCCGCCGCGACGCCGCGTTTCCTGGCACCGGGTGATACCGGCCGCGTGTTGCTGAACATCACGCATGCTTCCGGACCGGCTGGCGACATCTCGGTCTCTGTTTCGAGTGATGGAGCGGTTTCGGTCCCTGGTGAACCATCGGAGTTCGATCTGGTGGCAGGGGGCATTCAACAAATCTCGTTGCCGATCACGGCTGCGGAGATCGGCAACAGCAAAATCAGGGTTGAGACAACGACACCGGGTGGCAAGACACTCGTCAAGAACCTCACGCTGCCGGTCCGTCTGAACGATCCAGAGGTCGCACGCCAATCGCGGCTGACGCTTCCGGGAGACGGTACGCTCAGCATCGATGCGGCGGCGTTCGATGGGATGCGAGCCGGAACGGCGCGAGCAACCCTCGCAGTTGGGCCACTGGCCTTGTTCGACGCGCCCGGTCTTCTGACTGCGTTGGACCGCTACCCTTATGGGTGCACCGAGCAAACGACGTCCCGAGCGCTTCCGTTACTCTACTTGTCGCAGGTCTCGGACGCCCTCGGGATCACAGCGGCAGCGGATCTCGAAACTAGGGTCTCAGATGCGATCGCCAAGGTTCTTCGCAATCAGTCCCGGCAGGGGTCTTTCGGGCTCTGGCGTCCTGGTCGTGGGGACTTGTGGCTCGATGCCGATGTCCCCGACTTCCTGAGCCGCGCCAAGGCGCGTGGCCACACAGTTCAGGATGCAGCGTTTCGCGCTGCTTTGGACAATCTCCAGAGCCAGATCTCGTATGCTGGCGATTTCACCGAAGGCGGTGAGGCAATCGCTTATGCGCTGATGGTGCTCGCACGGGAGGGTGCCGCATCGATCGGCGATCTCAGATACTATGCGGACGCAAAGGCGGAAGCGTTCGCCACGGCAATGGCCAAGGCGCAGATCGGCGCCGCCCTAGCCAACTACGGCGAGCAGCGCCGTGCGGACGCGATGTTCCGGGCTGCCGCGGCGCATGCGAAAGAGACCGAGCCAGAACTTCGCGGCTGGAGGCATGACTATGGCTCGCGCCTGCGCGATGGGGCAGCAGTTCTTGCATTGGCGGCCGAGGCTGGATCTGACGTGATGTCAGAGCGCGTACTCCTAAGTGCTGTCGCAGATCGCGCCAAAAGCGAAGCCTGGACATCGACACAGGAAAAGGTCTGGATGCTTATGGCGACGGCCGCCTCGCTCGATCAAGCAGGTCAAGCTCTGACTGTTGCAGGCAAACCGATCAAGACGCCCGTCGTGTCGCTTGATGACAACGCAGCTCTCGCGGGACAGTCTGTCGAGATCGCGAATGCGGGACCTGCGACCGATGCGGTGCTGACTGTTTTCGGAGTTCCAGAAGCTGCGGAACCGGCTGGCGGCAGGGGCTATCGGATCGCACGGGCCTACTACACGCTCGATGGTGAGCCTGCGACAATTAACACGGTAGCCCAGAACACGCGATTGGCGGTCGTTCTAACTGTTGACGCTGACCGAAGCGAGCAGGGCCGATTGATGATCGAGGATCCGCTTCCGGCCGGTTTCGAGATCGAGAATCCGAACCTTTTGCGGTCCGGGGCCGTGCAGGCGCGCGACTGGATCAATGCGCTGGAGGAAGTCGAAATGGCTGAATTCAGGGCGGATCGTTTCCGCGCTGCCGTCGACGCATCCGGTGGGAGGTTCCGGCTGGCCTACATTGTCCGCGCAGTATCCCCCGGGACATTCCATCATCCAGCGGCGACGGTTGAAGATATGTATCGGCCAGAGTTCCGCGCTTGGACAGATAGCGGCCGGATCGAGGTCGTGTCAGGCACGCCGAAGTAGGCGGTCCTGTCCAGATGACCACAAGAGATCCACCCGATGTCGATCTGGCGATGATCCGGCGTGAAACTGTCCTGCGGATCGCGAGGCGCGTGATCCTCACGAGCCTTGTGAGCGTTGCGATTTACGCGGGCTTCGAGCGTTGGATCGCACTCACACCTATGCCCGGTCTAACCCCTGAAGTCTCCTCGACGGCGCTTGACCGGCACGGAAATCTCCTGCGGGCATGGCAAGTCGAAGACGGCATCTGGCGTCTCCCAGCGACGCAGGCTGAAACCGACGCCGGGTATCTGGCCCAGTTGATCGCGTACGAGGATGGACGGTTCTTTGATCACGCCGGTGTTGACCTTCTGGCGATCGCACGTTCCGCAGGACAAGCCATCTGGTATCGCCGTTTCGTCTCCGGAGCATCGACGATCACGATGCAGGTGGCGCGGCTGCTGCGCCGCGAAACAACGAAATCACTCGATGGGAAGATCGCGCAGATGCGGTTGGCATGGGCGCTGGAGCGGAGGTTATCGAAGCGAGAGATTCTGAACCTTTATCTCACGCTGGCGCCGTTCGGCGGCAACCTCGAGGGCGTCCGTGCCGCCTCTCTCGCCTGGTTCGGGAAAGAACCGCGCCGATTGATCCCGGCGGAAGCGGCGTTGCTGGTGGCACTACCGCAATCGCCTGAGGCGCGGCGGCCGGACCGGTTCCCGTCGATCGCATTCGCCGCGCGGGACCGGGTTCTGAACCGGTCGATGATCAAGAGTGTCCTAACGCGAGAAAGTGCTGACGCCGCGCGAAACGAACCGATCCCGAGGAAACGCAAGTCATTTCCAAAGCATGCGCCTCATCTAACGGATCAGGAGCGGTTTACGGGCGAAGCCGTGGCTTTGACTGTTGATCTGGACTTGCAATCCGCGCTGGAGCGCGTGGTCGCGGACCATGTGGAGACGCTGCCGCCGTTGACCTCGGCCGCGCTCGTCGTTGCTGATCACACGACCGGAGAGATCCTCGCGTCGATCGGGTCGCCGGGTCTTCATGACATGGCTCGCAGCGGTTTTGTGGATATGACCCGCGCGGTTCGATCACCTGGGTCGGCGCTGAAGCCGCTCATCTATGGAATGGCCTTCGAGGCGGGCGCGGCACATCCGGAAAGCGTCAGCGACGACAGCCCTGCGTCCTTCGGGCAATACAGGCCGACGAATTTCGACGGACAGTATCGTGGACCTGTCTCCGTGCGGACCGCGCTGCAACTTTCGTTGAACATTCCTGCTGTGACGCTTCTGGCTGCCGTTGGTCCTGCCAGTTTCCTGGCGCGTATGCGGCGTATTGGGGCAAATCCAATCCTTCCGCCCCAGAGTGTTCCCGGCCTCGCTATCGGTCTTGGCGGTGTCGGAATGACTTTGCGGAACCTGGTTGCGATCTATGCAGCGATTGCAATCGAGGGAATGGCGTTACCGCTGATACATCGAGCGGATACCGGTCACTCAGCCCGTCGCTTTTTGTCCCGTCGCGCGGCCTGGTATGTCGCGGACGTCCTGGCTGGCACCCCGGCCCCGCTCGACGCATCAAACGGACAAATCGCATTCAAGACAGGCACGACCTATGGTTACCGCGATGCGTGGGCCGTCGGGTTCGATGGGCGTCATGTGGTTGGAGTGTGGACTGGCCGTCCAGATGCAGCACCTGTGGCTGGGATGACCGGATGCAGGAGTGCAGCACCTGTGCTGTTTCGTACATTCTCGGTGATCGGAGGCGAAAGGGCAGCGTTCCCGGCACCGCCTCGAGAAGCCTTGATCGTCTCATCGCATGAACTGCCAGAGCCGTTGCGTCAGGTTCGAGCAACTGGTTCAAGACAGCCGGAACAGCAACCCGACATTGTGTTCCCGCCGAACAACGCGCGTGTGCAAATCACGTCGGGCGAATACATAGCGTTGAAGCTTCGCAGCGGGAGTCCGCCTTTCACCTGGTTCGTCAACGGTGAGCCATTTGCAACGCGAGAGCTTGAGCGCGACCTGGCATGGCGGCCCCAGGGTCCGGGGCATTTCGTCATTTCTGTGGTCGACCGATATGGCCGTTCGGACCGATCGATATTTATCATGGAGTAGGGCGCAGGTCCGACGGGCAGCGCGTATCCGCGTGCTTCTACTCCTGAATCAACAGGTCTCTCGGTTCACTTGCATTTAACCCTCGCCAGACATAGGGTCCGCGCGCCGGAGAGGTGGCCGAGCGGTCGAAGGCGCACGCCTGGAAAGCGTGTATAGTGGCAACTCTATCGCGGGTTCGAATCCCGCTCTCTCCGCCATATGGGACTCTTTCCCACAGAATTGTCCTAAAACCTTGAAAGGACTGGTGGTTTCTGGGGTTCGAAGTCCCTGATTTCGACAGTAGGCAACCCGCCCCTGAAAGCACATTCTGAGTACGCATCGGCCTAGGGTCAGGTCGCCTTTTTCCCATATATTCCAAGGATTTGCCAAGAATCGCATCGCGAGTTCGAACATTTCCTCGAAGGATCGCTGCGGCTTGCCGGAAGTTGCGATCTTCTCCGAGAGGATGAACTTATCACGCTCCAGTTCATCGATGCGAGTCTCATAGGCCGCAACAACGCACGGGCTAGACGCTTCGACGATGCGATCAAGCAAGCCCGTAATCTGCGCTTCCATGTCGGTGAGTTGGCTTTCAGCGGTCTTGGTGATTTCAGCGATCTGCGTGCGGCGCTGCTCCCACGCATCCTTGAACATATCATGTGCCATACGAAAGGCGTCTACCGATGGCCGCAGTGACACGAGGAGTCTTTCGAAATCGCCCTCCAACTGGTCGCGTTTGATCGATTTGCGGTGGCTCGGACAGCCTTTAGTGAAGCAGTGATAGTAAGGATGCTTCTTACCCGTCTTGCTCTTTGACCAACAGGCGGTCAGTGGGTTGTCACAATCACCGCATAGAATGAATCCGCGCAGCGGAAAGTCGGCATTGATGTCGGCTCGGGCTGGTGCTTTGGCTTTCCCGTTCAACCGATCTTGCACGGCCTGCCAAGTGGCGACCGAAACAATCCCCTCATGCCGTCCCTTGCGCAGGGACACGCCCCAATCCGGCATTTCGACGTACCCGGCATAGTGAGGCCGCTTCATGAGCCGGTCGACTTCTTCATTGGTCACGTGGCCATGGCGGGTCTTCGGATAGTTGGGTTGCACTTCCAAAAAGCGCTTCACCTCGGCGCGGGTCTCAAAACGACCGGAGGCAAAACCCTCAAGAGCTTCCTGAACGATGGACGCAAGCGGCTCATCCCTGACCAGTAGCTTGCCGTGACCTTTCTTTCTTTCGTACTTGAAGTCTCGCGGAGCATGGCTGACCCAATAGCCGTTCATGACGCGCGCGCGCATCCGGTTCTTGGTCTGCTCGTCGTTCTTCTGGCGCTGGTGTTGTGAGACGGAGGCCAGAAGATTCTCGACCAGAACGGAGTCTGAGTCTTCGCCGAACTTCAGGTTCGGGCTTTCGAGGTGACCGCCCATTTCCTTCAGCGTGCGTCGTAGCGCCCAGTGGCTTTCAATATCGCGGGCGAAGCGGGAGATGTCATCGATGACGACAACCACACCGCCATTCTGGCGTTTGATGAAGTCAAGCATGGCGTTGAAAGATGGGCGGTCTGCTACGCCGCCGGACACGGCGCGCTCATAGAAGGTCTCAATGACATTGTAGCTTTTGCGCTTCGCGTATTCTCGGCATCGGGTTTCTTGGATTCGAGACCGTGGCCTTCTTCGACCTGAGCGACAGAGGACACACGGCAATAGAGGATCGCATCGCGAGGGAAGTTTTGATCTGTCATGACGCGCCCCTTATTGCCTTGGTGCACTCTGATTTTAGCGGCTGATCGCTCTGCTGACTCAGTAAGTCGGCATCGTCCTCAAGTTGTCCACAGATTTCTTCGAGCTGTTGCAGCGGGTGGATGCCCCAGCCAAGATCGACAAAGCTGACCATGATTGACCAGAGTGCTTCGACAAAGTCGCGCTTGGCTTCATCGGTGTATTCGGTGCTGTCGAGATAGCGTTGATAGAGATCGGTATCGAGGAATAGCGCACGCCTTGTTTGAGCGTGTTCGGTCTGCTCTTTACTTACCTCGACTTGAGGCGGATCCTTGGTGTGTTTCGTCATGGATCGAGAGTCTTTTCTCGCGTCCGGCGGCATGGTGGCGGCGGGTGCGGCAAATGGTTTGATGGAAATTAGAAGAAACACCCGCCCGCCGCTGGACTTGGGCGCAAGGCGCGCAGCAATGGCTGCGCCGGAGAAATTTCCGGCGCGCAGGCTTGGGCGGATTTCGGGTGTTGATGGCGCAATCATAGCAATAACACCCTATTTTGTACAGATTCTCAGTGTTGAATATAGCGAAGCCCCGAACGATGCAGTGTCCAGGGTTTGCTCCGTTCCCGGCAGCCTTTGAAAACTGAGGCTTGCGGGTGCGCTTCGTCTCATCCGCAACGTTAGGTCAGGCGGGTTGCGGCTACTTCGATTTCGCTGTAATCCATACGCATGTCACGGGCGATGGCATCCAGATCAATGTAACATTGCAGGTGCTCGGGTATCTCGCCGAACAGGCCTTCATCCACGAAGTGCTCGGCAAGATCGCGCAAACTCTGCATCTCGTAGATGTCGATCTCGAACTCGCCGGGTTCGGAGTTCTGCCAATTGAAATCGTATCCGCACTCACCGATTGCGATAACGATAATTTCTTTGTCAGTTTCGTCCCATTTCTCGATCTTCTCGAAGAACGTCAGGATGTCGCCCTGGTGCAATCCGGCCGTCTTGACCAGTGTTGCGTCGATGGCTTCGCCGTCAATGAACTGGATTTCGTACTCCTCGACTAGGCTTCCCGAGCCGTTGAGATCGGCTACCGCCTTCGCGGCGTAGTCCTCGGCGTTCTCGAAGTAAAAGCCTATTGCCTCGATATCGTAGGGCTGGGCGTAAAGGATAGTTTTCATGATAAAATCTTTCCTTGGTGGTTCTCCGCAGGAGACCACCCCCCGCGCATTGAACCTCTGCCCAGCGGCGAGCGCCCAAGAAGAAAGGACAAAAAGATGCCGACCCGGCGCAGCCGGGGTGTCAAAAACGGGCGATCGATCAAACTTCCGGGGATGGGTCAACAGGTTTTGTGGGGGACCGCTTAGAGGGTTCCGGAATTCACCTTCGAATTCCGGCTAAACCCACTTGCGGGTAAAACCTGTTGACGCACAGCCAGAGGCGTCCCCGGATTTGATGTAAGCTGGAGAGAAAGGTTCCTAGGCGCGTGCCCCGGGGCATGGCTTATTAGAATGGCTCAGAGCCATGGGTGTTTCGATCTATCTTTCGCGCGAAGGACGGATGCCCGCTGGGAAGAGACAAGCATCGCGCAGGCTCGGTGCACCTGGTCGGCCCTGCGGCCAAAGTTCATAATTGGCGGGTTAGCCATGCGCGCGGCGTAGAAGTCACGAACGCTGTGAGTAGCCGCACCCTGGCAATCGTTCGGCTCCGCCCTGGATGGGAAGCCGCGCGGGGCAGTGCTTGCCGCCTTGCCCGTGTCGAAGAAGATCGCGGCGCGGTTTCGGATGTGGGTCGTGGAACTGGCCCGGTGTCCGTCGCGCTGACAGGGATTTGCGCGCAAACGGAGGCCTTTATCGCAGCGATGGATGTGACTGCGGGGCAAGTGCAAACCGAAGCTGCGAACGCCCGTGAAGCGTTGGCGATCATGCAAGCGGCTATTCGCGACCGGTCACGCGCCGTGATCGTTCGGGAAGATCAGTTCCTCGATGGAGGTGATGCGCTGGACATCGCGATCCAGACCATTCGCGCTGCCGATCTGACTGGCGTATTGGAGGCCGGGGCCATTCAGGTGGAGGCAAGTATTGCCAAGCTTGGCGCGGCTTCGGCGTTCAATCCGAAGCAAGTGGAAATGGTTGCCTCGATTAAGGAGGGGTTGCAGGGGCTTGTGCTTGGCACACGAGCCATTTCTGAAGATTTGCGGCAGGAAGCGCTGCCTGAATTTGCGCCAGTGACCTCGCCGGATTTTATCTCCGCGATTATGATCCACGCTGGGCGTTTCATTCCGGTCTTTGCGGCGGCCGTTGCAATCGACTTCTTCATGATTTGGTCGCTGTTGCTTGTGCTCACGCTCAAGGCCGGGAAGAAGGCCTCGTGCCTGCGCGGACACTTCGATGGGTTGATTGAAACTGACACGCTCGCCCCGTTGCCTAAACCGGAAAGTGTGCATCGGCCCAAACGCCGCCGCTGGCCGTGGTTTCGTCGAAAAACGAAACCGACCTGAGAGGCAAAGGCTCATGACAAAACTTTTTTCTCGCAGCGCCGGACTGGCGCTGCTTCTTTCCGGCGCAGCGTTGACGTTTCTGATCGCCCTGTTCCTGATCCTGACGCAGATCATCGGCGAACGGACTGTCGTCGAAGGCATCAAATGCCAGCTGGGATTGTCCGAAGATTGTCTGCTAAAGGAGCTTCGCGCTGAGCGTGCGCGGCTTGATGCGCTGCAGACGCGGTACGAAGAACTGGAGGCACTCTATTCCCGCCTCAGCGCTCTCGATCATGCTGCGTCCTCGTTCGTGAGCTTCCACGCGCATCATCTGTCGTCCGGCGGCACGGTGCAGACTAGTCACCGCTACGCCTCCTTGATTGACCCGTCCACGCTGACTGGC
>JBHJIZ010000121.1:0-51259 GCA_050043005.1 Paracoccaceae bacterium | reverse complement strand
CGCTCAGGATCGCCGAGCGGACGATGGAAAGCACACTGGCACCGCTGCGCCGTGACCGTGTCCGCAGTGCGCTGATCAATGCGTCCCACTGGCCTGACCAGAACAGCTCGGCAAGGTTCCCGTGCGAGCGCCAGGTCACGACCTCGTCACCGCCCCAGCCCGACAACATGACCTGTGCGCCGTGGCGGACAGCGATTGAAAGCGCCTGTTCCTCCGGGTCTTCAGGGCCGAATGTCAGAAGCGTGTCCGGATCAAGGGTCGCGAGTTGTTCGATGGGCGCGGCGGCGGGCACGCCGTGGATGGACAGGTTTGGTTCCGCGTCCTCTAGGCACGCGGCCCGGTCAAGTTCATCGAGTGCTTTCACGCCGGATGGATCGGCAAGCTCGTGATATCCGACGCCAATGAATGCGTGGCCCCTCGACGCCATCGCCCGCGCGGCCAGAACCGCAATCGAGGAGGAATCGAGCCCCGCGCTGACATGACCTGCAACAGGACCCTTGATCGGTAAGCGCCTGCGAACGGCCTGATCGAGCAAGTGCCGCAGTTCCTCGGCGATCTCGTCCGGGTTGGTACGGGCGGACATCAGACGACCAAGCGGCAGGCGCCAGTAGCGTTGCGTTCGCGAAATGCCCGCTTTCGTAACGCGCAACGCATGGCCCGCGAGCACGCTGCGGATCTGCTGAAAGTACGTTCGCTCGCCCGGGGCGCAAACCGAGACTGGAAAGGCTCGGAGGACTTCCGCATCCAGAACACGATCGGCCAGTCCGGTTTGCAGCAGGGCTCGCGGAAGCGACGCGAACGCACAAAACTGGCCCGGTTTGATGACGTATTGTAAGGGTCGTACTCCCAGATGATCGCGGATCAACAACAGCTCTGATCCCGTCCAGTGCGCAATCGCAAAATCGCCCTGCAAGTCCGCGACTGCCCTGAGCCCGTCGCGCGAAATCAGCGCCGACAAGTCCGAAAGGGTCGGCGTCCGGTCCCCATAGAGAACCATGTCCGCAGCGATTGCAGCGCCATCGCCTGAGTGTGCCGAGGATCTGTCATAGGCTGCGTAGGCCGCGCCGATCCTTATGACACCGGCTGCAAATGGGCCGCTTGAACAGACCGCAGTTGTGGTCGGAAGGCTACTCGGCGCCATCGCCTCCAGCATTTCGCGGACTGTGCGTTCGTTCGCGTGCGCTCCATCCAGACGTAGAATCCCCGCGATCAGCGCTGTCATGGCAGATAACTGCTCAGCAGTGCGCACCAGCGCCCATCACCTGCGGGCGCCTGCCGTGCCAACTGAAAGAAATACGGCGCCAAGGTCGTGTTCGCCTCAAGGATCACCGGACCCTCTGGCGAGAAGACGATGTCCCAACCAATCAGCGGGGCCTGATCCGGAATCTGTCGGTGCAGAGATATCAGACCATCCTGACACGCCTGCCAATCGGGTATGGCAAGATCATCGAAGACCGGGTCGTCCGTCAGATCAGGAAAGATGTGCGGTCCAGGTTTCCGTGGCACAAGGCACCCGGTGTCCGGATCGACCAAGCGGAACGGGCCGCTATGCGTCATCCACTGACCCGCGCGCGGCTTCTGAAGCATTGCTTCGATCACCTCAACTGTCCCGTCCGGCCAGCGCCCCGTGACGATCCGTGCGACCGGCGGTCCGTTCTCCACCAGGCATGACAACGCCGTATGCGTCGGGATCATCTTTTGAACGATCAGAGTGCGCCGATCGCTTTTTGATCGGACCCGCAATGTTTCGGGGAGTTGTTTTGAACAAACCGCAGTCTGCATGTCTGCTGTGGCGTAGCCTCCGTCGGTGTGTCTCCACAGCACGCAGCCGCTTCCTTGCGAGGCACGGATCGGTTTTGCGACAAGATCGCTCGGCGGAGGCATTCCAGCGTCAAACGGTTTCAGGGTCGTCCCTGACGAGAAGACTGCCAATGGCGATACAACAAGCATACGCTCGTTTTCGAGACAGAACTCTGCAAGCCGGACTTTATCACCACAAAGATCCGAGACGCTTCGCGATGACAAATGGGCCGAGACCAACGATGCTTCACGCGTGTAAAGCCATTGATCAAAACCCGAGATCGACATGCGTTGTACACCAAACGCAGCGCATTCTGCGGGCGCAGCATTGTGACGGAGTGCGACGTACCAGAGACGCCAGAACGGGTTTATCGGGAGCGCCTCGGCATTCGAGGCAAGGATCAGGCGCCTGGCCTCGGTACCGCTGCGGATTGGCCAGAGAAAGATCGCCGCCAGCCCCGCAAGGGGTCTGATCGGGAGTGACCAGGTCTTCCAGATAAGCCGTCTTCCAAGACGCTTGATCTTTTGTGACGCTTGGGGGCTCCTGCGATCTGGCAGGTGCCACGGGAATCCCTCGGTGCCGAGATACCAGATCCTGTCCCGCGCGCGACGCAGCAAAGCGCGCGTGATCACGCGGGCTTCCCAAGGCTGGCCAGAAGAATTCTGGGTTTGCCCCAAACACGATAGCGCAGGACGCCCGCCTTTTGCCGCCATCCCTGGGCAAGCACCAGTGTCATTGCGTAGAACTTCATGCGTTGTCCGAGGCTGGTCGGAACTGCGGAGTCCGAGGCAATCTCCTCGAGACATCTCGCGACAAGCCAGGGTGAAGCCACGGGCTTCCAGTCCATCGGGGCTCCGAGCACATAGTGCGAAAGATCCAACGCCAACGCCAAGGCGCGCCCGACGCCAAGGCGCCTCGCCTCTTCCAAATCCTGTGCCAGCAGATCCGGGTCTCGCCGCCCAGCAATCTCGGCGATGTCGTGCAACCACTTCAGACGGCTCCATCGATGGAGCGATCCGTGAACCGCCAGGTAGATCAAGTTCGCCTGATCGCCCGGCACCAAGTACTTGCCTGCGCTCGATGCGAAGATCTGGTGTTCGTTTGGATTTGCTAGAACGTCCGGCCAGCCTGAAAACTGGTGGCTGCGCCAGTGCATCTCGACCGAAAGACCCATCTCTTGATGGAGCAAGGAGAGGTTGTTCAATTCCTTGGCGACCGCGTCCGTTGACGCGTCGAGATAGCGATCTGGATGTCGCTCGTCCGGGACATAACCAAGACCCTGCAGAACCTCCATGGCACGAGATCGCGCGTCGCCGGGTATCAGGAGATCGAGATCCTTGGCCTGACGCGCCGATGGAGCCCCGAACAACTGCTCGGCAAGCAACCAGCCTTTGAGATAGGTCGGCTTGATCCCGATATCTCGCAATGCCACATCGATCCTGCGTGTCTCGGATACGTAACGAAGCACATCCATCGCGTTTCGCTGGATCGCTTGATCGAATTTCTCGCGGATGTCTCCGGGCGGGTTTGCGAGAACCAGAGATTCTGCGATGTTTGGCGCGATCCGGTGCCGATCAAGCACCAGCGTGAAGAATGCGTTCCAGTCAGATTGGCGCATTTCCCCAGAGAGATTTTTGATCTGGGGTTCATCCTTTGCAAGCAGGGCACATGCAAGGCGCAGGATCAGCGGCCATCGCGAAACTTGGCGATGGTTCACGAAAAAACACCCAGAACGACATAGGAGTCGAGGTTTGGTGCCTGGCCATTGACGACCCGGTCGCCGGTCTTGATCCAGGCATGTGCCGTCATTTCGTCTTCGTAGACTTGTTCAGAACTGGTTTCTGCCACGTTGGCCGAACCCGTCCGCTCCGGCAGTACGCCAAGAATGACTGTGGACGGAATGTGCCTGCGGCTCAGCATTCGGCGCACCGCCAAGACCTGTTGCAGACACACAGCCCGAAAGGGCATCACTCTGGCGGTCGCGGCCACCACCTGTCCGATCAACGCGGCTCTCTCTTGGTGGCAGGGCTGAGCTTGGATTGGCCGGCCTTCGAGTTGTCCCATCAGGCGCGTGAAATGACGGGCCGACCTAAATGTGCTCAATCGAGCACTCGCGAGTTCGAATGCCGCTTCCAATGATAGAAGTTTACGGGAGAGCGGTGCTTTGAGAAACCTCCACGCACCTGTTCTGGCGAGCACGTCAGTGCTCCACGACCAGGCCGTTGTCGAGCAGGTCCCGGACAAACGACAGAACCTGTGCTTGGCATGTGTCCCGGTCGACATCGTATTCGTGCAAGAGTTGATCGACGAGTGCTCGAACTGCTCTGGGCTGGTCGAGGAGTTCCCACACCCGATTTGCCGACGCGTCGACCGAGTAATACTTGCCCTGGTCGACGCTCATCATCATCGTCTTGGTGCCCACACGCGTCTCAACGTGTTCAGACCCACGTCCGACCACCGTATCAAGTGTCAGTTCTGGCATTGTCATTCCGCTTAAGGACGCGGTGATCGTATCTGAAATAATCTAAAGTTTCTACTTCACCGCAGCCGATCCAGCGCGGCCCCGGGTCTGATGTTATGACGGTCCCACAGTTCCGAGGCTCCCGAAATCCGGGATCTCCTGTGAGAATGTTGCAGCCTTTCCAGCGGTCGTCGCAATATTTACACTTTTCAATACCGGCGCCGACCACGCTGCGCGTGCGGTTGTATCGTCCATATTTACCCCGATCTCACAGTAACCTGCGGGTGCAACATAGTCTGCAAGCCGCTGAACAAGCAAGTTCTTTCATGCCAAAGCGCGATATCCCGTAGGCGTTTCAAGGTTAGAGCGAAGATGCAGCGGCTTCTGCAACTATAGATTGTAATGATGTCCTATGTCGGGAAACGCTCGACACATTATGCCTTTGTTTGACGCGCCGTTGGCGCCAGATTGAACGCGGCTTCGACGCGAAGGAGAAAGGCATGCCAGATTCGCCGCTGCGCGGTCTGCTGTTCGACAAGGATGGTACGTTATTTGACTTCACAGCCAGTTGGGCGGCCGTTGTCGAAGAAACTCTGGCGGCTGTTTCGAGATCGGACGCCGAGGCAGATGTCATGGCGCGCGAGGTCGGATACGAGCGCGCCGATCGGACGTTCGTACCGGGCTCCCCGATCGTTGCGAGTTCGGTGGACGAGTTCTCGGCGATCTGGGCGCGGACACGCACCGATCTTGGAACCGCCAGGATCGAGGCATTGGCAAACTCCGTCGTGGAGAAAGCGGTCGCGGCAGGAAATCTCGTTGCAGCCGTTCCTGATCTCGCCGGTTTTCTAGAGGGCTTGAGAGCGTCCGGATATTTGCTTGGTGTTGCGACCCACGACTCGGAAGGTGCGACCATCGATCAGCTGAGCCGATACAACGCACTCGATCTGTTCGACTTCATTGCCGGATACGATAGCGGGCACGGTTTGAAGCCGGGCCCTGGAATGATGCACGCCTTCTGCCATGCGACAGGGTTGCGGCCTGCAGAATGCGCGATGATCGGCGACAGCACGCACGATCTTGGCGTGAAGGCATCGTCGAACGCGGCTCTCGCCATTGGCGTGCTTACGGGACCGGCCCAGCGGGAAGATCTGTTGCCCTATGCAGATCATGTCATCGACTCGATCGCATCCCTCCCGGAACTGCTGTCCGTACACGCCGTCGCTGCGCGCAAAGCGTGACCCACGACATTTTTGCGACATTCGGTGACGCTTCGGGGTGGGAATAGTTGCGCGCGTTCGCTGCAGTGTTGAGGTGTGATCAAGAGGAGCGCGCGATATGAACCAGGCATCTCCCCGGCGTCGGCGCGGCGGCGGCAGGTCCGGCAATATCAGGCGCAGCGGTGCGGCGATCGATCAGGTCGACTGGCACATCCCCCAGATCTCGGACAAGCCGACGGAACCTCTGACGGAAGAGGGCGTAGAGACGGTCCACAACGCTGCCATGCGGATCCTCGAAGAGATCGGGATCGACTTCCTGCACGAAGGGGCGCGGCAGCGCCTGAAAGAGGCAGGCGCCGATGTGACTGATGGCGAAGAGCGTGTCCGTATGGACCGCGATATGGTTTTGGAACTCGTCGCCAAGGCGCCGGCAGAGTTCACCCTGACACCGCGCAATCCGGGACGCCAGGTAACGGTCGGCGGAAACCACCAGCTTTATGTGAACGTGTCATCGCCGCCCTCGTGTTCGGACCTCGATCGGGGGCGCCGCCCGGGTGACCGGCAAAGCTTCCAAGAGCTCATCAAGCTGTCGCAGTACTTCAACTGCATCCATATGGTGGGTGGTTATCCGGTCGAGCCGGTCGACATTCACCCCTCGATCCGGCACCTCGACTGCATTCACGACAAGCTGCTGCTGACCGACAAGGTGATCCACACCTACTCGCTGGGTGTCGAACGGGTCGAAGACACGATGGAGATGCTCCGCATCGGCGGCGGTCTGCCTCACGAGGAGTTCGAGGCGACTCCGCGGATGTACACGAACATCAATTCAACCTCACCGCTGAAGCACGACTGGCCGATGCTGGATGGCGCCATGCGTCTGGCCGAACGCGGTCAGATGGTAACGGTGACGCCGTTCACGCTGTCCGGTGCCATGGCACCCGTGACCCTCGCAGGTGCCATTGCGCAACAAACGGCGGAAGCACTGGCGGCACTTGCCCTTTTGCAACATGTCAAACCGGGGTGTCCCGTGGTGATGGGGTCGTTCACATCGAACGTCGACATGAAGTCTGGCGCGCCCGCCTTCGGCACCCCGGAATACATGCGGGCGACGCAGATGTCCGGACAGATGGCGCGCCGCTACAACCTGCCGCTACGATCCTCGAACGCCTGCGCCGCCAATGCCCCCGATTCGCAAGCGGCCTGGGAGTCGGCCTTCTCCCTCTGGGCCTGCGTGTCGTCTCGGACGAACATCGTCTACCATTCGGCAGGATGGCTGGAGGGTGGCCTTTGTGCGTCCTACGAGAAGTTCGTGATGGATTGCGAGACACTGCAGCAGATGGCGCGCTATATGCAGCCGGTCTCGGTGACCGAAGATGACCTCGCCGTGGATGCCATCGCAGAAGTCGACGCGATGCCCGAGGCTCAAAGGCATTTTCTCGGCGCTCAGCACACGATGGAGCGTTACGAGACAGCGTTCTACAAGCCGTTCCTGTCGAACTGGGACAACTACCAATCTTGGGAGAATGCAGGCGCACAGCAAACACCCGAGCGTGCGAACAAGATCTGGAAACAAATCCTTGCCGAGTTCGAAGCGCCCGCGATGGATCCAGCGATCGCCGAAGAGCTTTCGGCTTTCGTTGAACGCCGCAAGGCTGAAGGTGGTGCGCCGACGGATTTCTAGCTATTTTACGTCACGTTAGTTCGTTCGCGTCGTATTTGGACGCGACTTTGGCGTTTTAGCGTGCCACGTGCCGCGCCGAATAAATGCGCGAGGGAAGTATGAATTCATTTGATGCGGGCCGTGTGCCGCCGATGAGCTTTGGTGCCGGGCGGTTGATTGATGTGGCTGGAATTGCCAAGGATTTGGGCGGAGGCCCCGTGCTTGTCGTTGCCGATAAGGTGTTGGCGGAGCTTGGCGTTACGTCACGGTTGGAGTTGGCGCTGGCTGAATCCGGGCTGACCTTAGAGATCGCAGCCGACGTTGCAGGCGAACCCAAGGACGCGATGGTCGATGCATTGGCAGAACGCGCGCGAGCAGTGGGCGCTGGCGTGATTGTCGGCCTGGGCGGTGGCGCTGCCATGGATGCGGCCAAGCTGGTCGCGGCAATCGCAAGGGCCGAGCGCCCGGCACGGCACTATGCGCTTTGTGCCAACGGGTATCCGTCGGACCGCATCCCGGCTATTGCAATTCCGACCACTGCGGGAACCGGGTCCGAAGTGACACGGACCTCAATTGTCTCAAGCGCCGAGGGCAACAAATACTGGTACTGGGGTGAAGAACTTATGTTCTCCCATGCAGTGCTCGATCCGGAACTGACGGCCTCGCTTCCGCCTCACATCACCGCGTGGACCGGGATGGACGCGGTTGCCCATGCGCTGGAGGCGACAACGTCACGCAACTCGAATGCCGTGGCACAGGTGTTCGGACTCCAGGCACTGGAACTGTTGTCCGAATTCCTCCCCAAGGCAGTCGCCGATGGCGCTGATATCGATGTGCGGGGCAAGGTGCTATGGGCCTCGACCCTCGCTGGGCTCGCGCTCCACAACTGCAACACGCATATGGGGCACAACATCTCGCACGCACTCGGCTCTCTGGCGCCGGTACACCATGGCTTGGCAACGGCGCTCGCGTTGGAGGTCACGCTTCCCGAACTCGTCTCCCGCCCGGAGGGACGCGACAACTACGCACGCGCTGCGGCGGCGCTGGGCAGTTCAGGATACGCCGCATCGCTGCCCGAGGCCTTCTCGAAGCTGATGCGCGCTTGCGGGATCGGCCATGAGCTTCCAAGCGTTTGCGCGTCGGTACATGTCCATGAACTGGCGACGCACATGAAGAACGACTACAACATCGGCATGGCGCAGAATGCTGCATGCCACGTGTCCAATGACATGCTCGAGCAGTTCGCGGAGGCGATGTTGAACCTGCCGCGCGCTGCGGAGAAAGCCGCATGAAGATCGGTTTTATCGGCCTCGGCAATGTCGGCGCCAAGCTGGCCGGGTCGCTGTTGCGCAACGGACATGATCTGACGGTGCGCGATCTGGACGAGGCGGCAGCCGAAGGCTTTCTGGATGGCGGAGCCCTCTGGGGTGCGAGCCCCGCCGAAATGGCGCGCGACTGTGATCTGATCATCACGTGCCTGCCTTCACCGGCAATCTCGGCTGCGGTCCTGGAAGCCGAGGACGGCATTCTCGCCGGGCTCACGCCAGGTACGATCTGGGCGGAGATGTCCACGACGGACGAAAGCGAAGTCCGGCGCCTGGGCGGGAAAGTCCTGGCTGCGGGCGGAGAACCGGTCGATTGTCCGGTATCTGGTGGATGCCATCGCGCGGCGACGGGCAACATCTCGATCTTTGCCGGGTGCGAGCGCGCGACGTTCGAGCGGATGCTGCCGATCCTGACAACGATGGGCCGACGCATCCTGCACACAGGCCCGTTAGGCTCTGCATCGGTCTTGAAAGTGGTCACGAACTACCTCGCGACAGCAAACCTGATCAGCTGTGCGGAAGCCCTTGTCGTCTCGAAAGCCGCCGGGATGGACTTGAACACGGCATTCGAGGCGATCCGGATCTCATCGGGCAATTCCTTCGTGCACGAAACCGAAAGCCAGGTGATCCTGAACGGCTCGCGCGACATCTCGTTCACGATGGATCTGGTCGCGAAGGATATCGGCCTGTTCCAGGCTGTCGCAGACCGCGCCGGCGTGCCGCTGGAACTGAACCCGAAGATGATCGAAATATTTCAGAACGGTATTGCGCGGTACGGCCCGCGCGAACTGAGCCCAAATATCATCCGGCGCCTCGAGGATGCCACCGGTCTCGACATCACGGCTCCTGGGTTCCCGCCGGAAATGCAGGATGATGAACCGGAAGAAGTGGGCTACGAGGTTATTCCGCCGCGCGGATAGCGCGTTGCAGGAGTTTCTTCATGGATTGCGTATAACCATGCCATGATGGACTTCATCGTGGGAGCTCGCTTTGCCCGACGCTGACTGGCATCTCTACGATCACGTCGCGCACCCAGTGTTTGTGCTCTCGCTGGATGACGCCGGTGTCCCGCGCTATGTGTGGTTCAACAAGTTCGCGTCCAATATGATCGGTCTGAGCGCCGAGGATGTGATCGGAAAGACAGCGCGCGAATTGTACTCCGGGCGTCTCGGCGAGGTCGCCTTCCAACATCATGCCGAGGCTTTTCGGTCCGGCATGCCGCGAAGCTACGAGCTTTCTCTGCCGATCGCGTCCAAACACCAAAGAATTTGCACGACTCTAGAACCCTATCGTGACGCGAGTGGTCAGGTGACACACTTCATCGGCAGCTCGCAAGACGTCACCGGTGGTGACATCGTGCGCGAGATCGAGGCTGATCTCGACTCGATGACACGCGAGATGGAGGATTTCGTCAGCCTCGCAGCCCATGATCTGCGGTCGCCGATCACGCAGATACACGCAATAGCGGATCTGTTGAGAGAGGACTTCGAGGATCTTGGCGACGGCAAGCTCGATTTGATCGACCTGCTCGAAGACGTCGGCGCGAAGGCTATGGAGCTGATCTCGGATGTGCTTTCGCATGCGCAAGCGACCTCGACGCGCCAACAGGTGATCGATTTCGATCTGAGGGAGTTGTGCTTTGACATTCTCACTATGCTGGACCCGCTCCAGCAATGTGTTTGCCAGGTACAGGAGACATGGCTCAGCGGCGATCGGAACGCGACACAGATCATCTTGCGCAACCTGATCGACAATGCCCTGAAACACGCCCGTCCGAGGGGCGAAGGATCCGGTGTTGCCGAAGGGTCGGCGCGGGTCGAACTGCGGATCGAGGCCGCGACTGGCGTGGAGGGCATGGTCAATGTCCAGATTCGCGACAGTGGCGCTGGTTTCAGTGGCTCAACCCTGACGTTCCTGGGCGGCGGCGACTTCAAACCTGAAAGCGGGTTTGGGCTTCTCGGCATACGCAGGCTCATTCGCTCGCGGGGCGGATCATTGACCGCCATGAATGCGGGAACGGGGCAGGGTGCTATCGTCGCGTTTTCCCTGCCGGGACGAATCCTCGAAGGCGCGATCCGCCGCGCTGCCAGCGCTTGATCACGGGTCGATTCTTGCCGCTGACGGCAAGGTCTTTTCGCGTTCGACGGCTTCTCACCCCACCAGGATGAACTAAGTTCGTAATCGAACTGACTTGGAGGTTGCCATGAGCTGGAATCCCGCACTCGATCCGCACTGCCCGACCGGTGATGAAGTCGATCTAGTCGACACATTGATCATTCCACGCGCTCGAGATCTGGGCGGGTTCGAAGTCCGGCGCGCTTTGCCTGCACCGAAGCGTCAGATGCTCGGTCCATTCATTTTCTTCGATCAGATGGGCCCGGCTGAATTTCTGCCGACGCGTGGTTTGGACGTGCGCCCGCACCCCCATATCGGCCTCGCGACGATCAGTTACCTCTACCGTGGCCGGATGCATCACCGCGACTCTCTTGGGACCGACCAGTGGATCGAGCCGGGTGCCGTGAACTGGATGGTGGCCGGGAACGGCATCACGCATTCCGAGCGCACAGATGACGCGACGCAGATCGATCCGATGCCGTTCTTCGGTATCCAGACTTGGGTCGCCTTGCCCGATGCCGCCGAAGAGACAGCGCCGCTGTTCGAGCATGTGCCCGAGGCGCAATTGCCCGTGATCGAAGGAGAGGGCAAGCATGTCCGTCTGATCCTGGGAAGTGCGTACGGCGAGAAAGCACCGGTCCAGACGTTCTCCGACATGTTCTACGCCGATGTCGTTCTCGAGGCTGGGACGGCGTTCCCGCTGCCGGATGATCACGAGGATCGCGGCATCTACGTGACCGAAGGGCAGGTCGCGATCGGATCGGACACCTTCGAATCGGGCCAGATGATGGTCTTCCGTCCGGGTGACAAGATCACGGTCAAGGCACTGACGGGCGCGCGCCTGATGGTGCTGGGTGGTGAGACGTTGAACGGCCCGCGTTACATCTGGTGGAACTTCGTCGCCTCGTCACAGGAGAAGATCGACGCGGCCAAGGAGTCCTGGCGGCAAGGTGACTGGGAAGACGGACGCTTTCAACTTCCGCCCGACGACAAGGACGAGTTCATCCCGCTGCCCTGATCGGTCTCGAAGATTCTCACGCACCAAGGCGTTCGGCCATGGCTTTGATGGCTGCGGTTAACTACAGTCCTCGCAAACAAATAAAGGAGGAAACCATGTCCGTGGTCGTACAATTAACGCTCAAGGCGAAGGACGAGACTTACGATACGCTTGTCAGCACAATGAAGGCCATCCTGCCGGACACCGCAAAATACGAGGGTGCCGAACTCATCTCGTGTTCTGCGGATCCAGCGGACAAGTCCGTCCGCATTTGGGAGCTCTGGGACAAGATCGAGAGCCAGCAGGCCTATTTCGCATGGCGCACGGGTCGGGGCGAGATTGATGCTCTCGTTGAGATGCTGCGCGAACCACCTGTTGTCGAGGAGATGGAGCACGTCGCTTTCTAGGCGACACAGCCGTCAGAAGTGGCCCGGGCAGCACCCCGGGCTGCTCATGCGTCAATCCCGCAATAGATCGTTGATCGACGTCTTGGAGCGCGTGCGCTCGTCCACTGTCTTGATGATCACCGCGCAGTACAGGCTCGGGCCAGGTTCGCCGTTCGGCAGTGGCTTGCCCGGAAGACTTCCGGGCACGACAACCGAGTAGGGTGGGATTTCGCCGACATGCACAGCGCCGGTTACGCGATCGACGATTTTGGTCGATGCGCCGATGAAGACACCCATCGACAGGACCGAACCTTCGCGCACAACCACGCCCTCGACCACTTCGGAGCGCGCGCCGATGAAGCAATTGTCCTCGACAATCACAGGACCGGCCTGAAGGGGCTCCAGCACGCCACCGATTCCAGCCCCGCCTGATATGTGGACATTCTTTCCGATCTGAGCACAGGAGCCGACGGTCGCCCAGGTGTCGACCATTGTGCCCGAGTCGACATAGGCGCCAAGGTTGACGAAGGACGGCATCAACACGACGCCCGGCGCGATGAATGCCGATCTGCGGACGATGCAGTTCGGAACCGCACGGAAGCCTGCGGTGGACCATTGGTTCTCGCCCCAGCCGTCGAATTTCGAAGGCACCTTGTCCCACCAGGTCGCGTTGCCCGGTCCACCCTCGATCGGCGCCATATCGTTCAGGCGAAACGACAGCAAAACCGCTTTCTTGGCCCATTGGTTGACATGCCAGGTGCCGTCATCTTGCCGCTCGGCCACGCGAAGCGACCCGCTGTCCATGGCCAGCAGAGCTTCTTCGACCGCCTCGCGCGCTGCACCGGTGGTCCCGGCACTGATGGTGTCGCGGGCGTCCCAGGCGGCTTCGACTGCGGCCTCGAGATCGGCGTGGCTCATGGGGGTGCTCCTGTCGTGTCGGGATCTATTGTTGCGGTGCCTATAGACAGAACCGCCGTGCCGCGCAATCGTGCGCACGCGTACCGCGCAAAAGGGGAGCCTGCTCATGTCCGACCATCGCGTGTCGATCTTTCCGTCTGCTGATCAGGACGTCGAAAAGGCGCATCGCGTTCCCGAAACGGACCAGACGATGGCACCTGCATATCGTCTGGCGTTCGAGGATCTCGACTTCCTGCGGCGCGAGGACATGCGTTCGGTCCGGTTTCAGCTCGAACTGCTGAAACCCGAACTGATGATGGCCGAGGCGGGGATCGAGTCGACCGTCGTTCTGTTCGGCGGAGCCCGCATCCCGGATCCGGTGCATCGCGATCAGGCACGCACGAAGACGTTGGCTGACCTGTCACGCTATTACGAGGAAGCCCGCAAGTTTGCCCAGTTGTCTGGTCAGCAGTCGCTGGCGACGGATGGGCGCGATTTCGTCGTTGTCACCGGTGGCGGTCCCGGCGTCATGGAGGCAGGCAATCGCGGCGCGGGAGAGGTCGGCGCGAAGTCGATCGGCCTGAACATCGTGCTTCCGCATGAACAGGCTCCGAATACCTATGTCACACCGGAACTGTGCTTCAACTTCCATTACTTCGCGCTGCGCAAGATGCATTTCCTGATGCGTGCACGGGCCGTTGCGGTGTTTCCTGGGGGCTATGGCACACTGGACGAGTTGTTCGAGACCCTGACGTTGATCCAGACCGAGCGGATGGAACGGGTGCCGGTCCTGTTGTTCGGCGAGGAATTCTGGCGCGGGATCGTCAACTGGGAAGCGCTTGCGGACGCTGGAACGATCTCGCCGCAAGATCTCGAGCTTTTCCGCTTTGTCGACACCGCAGATCAGGCTTGGGAGATCATTCGCCCCTGAGATCCGGACGAAAGCCACCTGCTTGACACATCAGAGAATGAGAACAAAATAAGAACAATCTCTGATCAGGGGTAGCCAATGCGGCGGCGCGTTATCTCGATCTGCTTGCCCTACCTGGCGGCAGAGCATCATCTTCGGCTCGACGGTCAGACCGGCTTGTCTGATCCGTATGCCGTGATCGAACATTCCAAGGGCACGCAGCGTCTGGCCGGGGTCAATGCGCAGGCCTCTGCCAAGGGCCTCTCTGCGGGGATGGGTTTGACCGATGCTCGTGCGATCTGCCCCGATCTGCGCACGGCCATGTTGCGACCTCAGCGGCTCCAGGGGTTTGTCTGCGCCTTGGCGCGCTGGGCCGAGCGGTTCTCTCCACTTACGGGCCTCGACGAGGCCGATGCGCTTGTGATCGATGCAACCGGATGTGCGCATCTGTTCGGCGGCGAAGAGGCGATGCTGGCAGCAATCATCTCGGAACTCGCCGGGCTTGGTTTGACTGCGCGGGCAGCGATCGCGGACGCCAAAGGGGCGGCTTGGGCGCTGGCACAGTTCTCAGTTGGAGGTATTGCGCCCGAGGGCAGGCTTCGATCGGCGATCGCCGACTTGCCTGTGGCGGCGTTGCGGATCGACGCGGAGACGGTGGAGCGCCTGGGGCAGGTCGGTCTGACGACGATCGAGCCGCTCACACGAATGCCGCGCGGTGCGTTGGCACGCCGGTTCGGCATCGAATGTATGCGGCGTCTTGATCAGGCGCTGGGGGCGGAGCCCGAGCCGATCTCGCCCAACCGTAGCGCGCCACGGTTTTCCGTGCGGATGACGCTGGCCGAGCCGGTTGGCCTAGTCTCTGACGTCATGGCCGGGCTCGAGCGTTTGCTGGAGCGGCTCTGCCAGAAGCTTGAGCTGCATCAGCATGGCGCCCGCACGTTGCGGCTGACGGTGCGGCGGGTCGACGGCGCGGATCAGTGCGCCGAGATCTCTCTGGCCCGTCCAGGGCGCGATCCAATGCGACTGCGTGATCTGTTCGAACGCAAGGTCAGCGAGATCCAATCCGGGTTCGGCATCGATGCACTCAGGCTTGAGGCTGTGGTGACCGAAGTGCTCAAACCGGCGCAGATGACCCAAGCACACCGGGCCACTGCCGAACAGAAACTGACTGATCTGATTTCCCTGATTGGCAATCGCGTCGGTTTTGAGAACGTCACACGCGCGGTACCTGCCGAAAGCCACATACCCGAACGGGCTTTCCTGACGGCGCCCGCAGCCTATAGCGCCTCGGCGGACTGGAGCGCACAGGGCCACGCGCATCCGAGGATCAGGCCGATTTCAATGATGGCACCTCAGCCGGTGAACGTTTTGACTGAAGCTTTGTTTGCTTCTCAACGCCCACCTGCCAGCTTTCAGGTTCTGGGCAGTTCCTACCAACTCTCCTCCGCAAGTGGTGCTGAACGCCTTGCACCGGAGTGGTGGTGGGACGACCCTGACTGGCGTTCGGGCCCACGTGACTATTGGCAGGTGGAAACCCGCGAGGGACCGCGGTTCTGGCTGTTCCACACGCCTGCTGCCCAACGGCCCGGTTGGTTCCTGCACGGAACTTTCTCCTGAGCGGGGCGCAGAAAAATCCACCGCCATTCAGGATTCGCTAACCACGATGAGGCGAAATCGCCCCATGCAACCTTTAAGCGAATCTCGCCCACGCACGGTCCTTGCCATCGCCTCTCAGGGCGGGCACTGGGTCCAACTGCGCCGGATGCGCGCGGCTTGGACAGGATGCCGGACAACATATGTCTGCACAAATCCGGGTTACCGCCGGGAAGTCGTCGAGGCCGAACCGGATGCCGGTTTTATGACGGTGCCGGATGCGAATATGACCACGAAGCTCCGGCTGGTCCTGCAGGCGCTTCACGTCGCGCTGATCGTTCTGCGTCTCAGGCCCGATGCGATCATCACGACTGGTGCTGCACCCGGATACTTCGCCGTGCGTATCGGCCGTCTGATCGGCGCGCGCACCGTATGGATCGACAGCATCGCAAATGGTCAGGAGATGTCACTGTCAGGACGCAAGGCCGGACCATACGCGGGCCTTTGGTTGACACAGTGGCAGCACCTCGCGGTCCCTGATGCGACGTCCGGGCGAGGTCCGCGCTTCCGAGGAGCCATCATATGAAGTTTTTTCTGACCGTCGGGACACAACTGCCGTTTGACCGCCTGGTGCGTGCCGTCGATGATTGGGTCGGGGCCGCGGGCCGGACAAAGATCGAAATGTTCGGCCAGATAGGTGATGTCAGTCAGGCAAGCTATACGCCGAAGAACTTCGATTGGACCGAATTTCTCGAGCCAGACGAGTTTGCGGACCGCTTCGCCGCAGCAACGCATGTCATCGCGCATGCGGGCATGGGCACGATCATCTCAGCGCTTATGGCGGGCAAACCGATCCTGATCCTGCCTCGTCGTGCGTCGCTCGAGGAGCAGCGCAACGATCACCAACTCTCAACTGTCGACAAGTTTGCCGGGCGTCCCGGTGTCTATGCCGTCTTGCACGAGCGCGAAGTTCACGAGGCGTTGAGCAACATGAACAGACCGCATCTTCTTGACAATGCACGTGTCCCGGACCTGGCGGATCGCAGCCTGACGGACGCAATCCGCAACGAGATCATGGCTTGAGCTGTCGTGACGTTGAACCGTGTGCCCGGGCGGGCACGAACCCTATGCGTCGCTGGTGCTTGCTGACTTTCGTCGTACCCGAATAACGACATCTATTCTGGCAATCTCGGCATCCTCGGGGGCTTCCGGCACCCGTGAGAATGCAACTGCATCTCTCGGTGCGTCCGTCAGGTTGCCAGTGTCTTCCCAGAAGAAATGCGCATGTTCATCTGTCCGGGTGTCGAAGTAGCTGCGCGTACCATCGACCGTGATCTCGGCCAAAAGCCCTGCTGCAGTGAACGATCTCAGCGTGTTATAGATCGTCGCAAGCGATACCGAGACGTCGGCAGAACTCGCGGCTTCAAACAATCCCTCCGCCGTGACGTGACGGTCGTGACCGTCGCCCACGAGAAGTTCGGCCAAAGCCAAACGTTGCCGCGTCGGCCTCAGCCCGGCTCCGGCGAGCCATAAGCTCGCGCGCTCCGAAGATGTCGTTTCGCTATCCGCCGACACGGTCACTCGCGCCCCGTTCGCTTTGAATTCCGCTGCATCGCAGCACACCAACCACGCATATACAGCAGAAAATTCTCAGTTTCAAAGCCCGAAGCGCCGCACACATGCGCAGCGGTTCTTGTCCCGGCCCGACCCCGGTGCTAGGGAACGCCCAAATTGGGAGCGAAAGTCCGGAGACGCACAGCATGGTCGGAAGGCCGAACACTTATGAACTTGACGATCTGCTGCGCTGTGCGCGTGGAGAATTGTTTGGCCCTGGCAATGCGCAATTGCCTGAACCGCCCATGCTGATGGTCGACCGGATCACGTCGATTACCGCTGATGGCGGCCCGGACGGCAAAGGGCAAGTCGTCGCGGAATTCGAAGTCAGGGAGGACAGCTGGTTCTTCAAGTGTCACTTCCCCGGCGACCCGGTCATGCCGGGATGCCTTGGCCTCGATGCTCTTTGGCAGCTGACGGGGTTCTTCCTCGGGTGGCTCGGTATGCCGGGCAGGGGGCGTGCGCTGGGCGTTGGTGAAGTGAAGTTCTCCGGCATGGTCACACCGGCAGCCAAGATCGTCCGCTACACGGTCAACCTGAAGCGCGTCATTGATCGCAAGCTCAAGATGGGCATCGCGGATGGTCAGCTCGAGGTCGACGGCGAACTTATCTACACCACCAAAGACATGCGCGTCGGCCTTTTCATGGACGCAGCGCCGGCTTAAGTCCGGAAAATCACAGGCAGAAGGAGCCCGCCCATGCGCCGAGTCGTCGTCACCGGGATCGGGATTGTATCCTCCATTGGCAACAATGCGCAGGAAGTCACAGCAAGTCTGCGCGAGGGCCGCTCCGGCATCGTCTTCGCCGAAGACTACGCCGAGCACGGCTTTCGCTGCCAAGTTCATGGCGCACCGCAGATCGACCTGACCGAGGCGATTGATAAGCGCCAGCTTCGTTTCATGGGCGACGGCGCCGCTTACAACTTCCTTGCGATGGAACAGGCGATCTCCGACAGCGGCTTGGAAGCCGACGACGTCTCCAACGAGCGTACGGGCATTGTGATGGGCTCGGGCGGTCCGTCGACCAAGAACCTTTTCAATGCGCACAACATTGTCGTTGAGAAGGGTGCCCCGAAACGCATGGGACCGTTCATGGTCACCCGTTGCATGTCGTCGACCAATTCGGCCTGCATTGCCACGCCCTTCAAGATCAAGGGGATCAACTACTCGATCACCTCGGCCTGCTCGACGAGCGCGCATTGCATCGGCAATGCATTGGAGCAGATCCAGTGGGGCAAGCAAGACATCGTCTTCGCAGGCGGTGGCGAAGAGCTCGACTGGACTCTGTCCTGCCTGTTCGATGCCATGGGCGCGATGTCTTCCAAGTACAATGATACTCCGCAGACTGCCTCACGCGCTTTCGATGCCAGCCGGGATGGTTTCGTAATCGCTGGCGGCGGCGGCGTCGTGGTCCTCGAAGAGCTTGAGCACGCCAAGGCGAGAGGCGCAAAGATCTATGCCGAAATGACCGGATACGGTGCGACGTCGGATGGCCACGATATGGTGGCGCCCTCAGGCGAAGGCGGTGAACGATCAATGCGCCTGGCGGTCTCTACCCTGGGTGAACGCAATGTGAGCTACGTGAATGCGCATGGGACGTCGACGCCGGCTGGAGATGTCGTCGAGGTTGAAGCCCTGCGCCGTGTCTTCCCGGACGGCACGCCGCCAATCTCATCGACAAAGTCCCTGACTGGGCATTCGCTCGGCGCGACCGGTGTGCAGGAGGCGATCTATTCGTTGCTGATGCTGGAAGGTGATTTCATCGCTGCCTCGGCCAATGTGAAGGATCTCGACCCCGCGCTTGATGCCAATGAGATCGCCACATCTCGCGTCGACAACGCAGGGCTCGATACGGTGCTGTCCAACAGCTTCGGCTTTGGTGGAACGAACGCCACGCTGGCCATGAGCAGGTATCACGGGTGAGCACCATGGGTCTGATGCAGGGCAAGCGCGGCCTGATCATGGGGGTCGCGAACAACCATTCGATTGCCTGGGGGTGTGCTCAAGCGCTGGCGGCGCAAGGTGCTGAACTCGCGTTCACTTTTCAGGGCGAAGCGTTCGAAAAGCGGGTGAAGCCACTCGCCGAGTCCGTTGGCTCTGATATCGTCATGGATGCCGACGTTACGGACGAGGCCAGCATGGACGCTGCCTTCGGTGCGTTGGCCGAACGTTGGGGCTCGCTGGACTTCGTCGTCCACGCCATTGCGTTTTCCGACAAAAACGAACTTCAGGGCCGGTTTGCCGATACGACGCGTGCAAACTTCCTGAGGTCGATGGACATCTCGTGTTTTTCGTTCGTTGATGTTGCCCGTCGTTCGGCGCCGTTGATGCCGGAAGGCGGTGCGCTGGTCACTATGACCTATCTTGGCGCCCAGCGGGTGATGCCGAACTACAATGTGATGGGCGTGGCGAAGGCGGCGCTCGAGGCCTCGGTTCGCTACCTCGCGAATGATCTCGGTCCCGATGGTATCCGCGTCAATGCGATCTCGCCCGGACCGATGCGAACGCTCGCCGGATCGGCTGTCGGAGGTGCGCGCCGCGTCTACAAGGCAACCCAGGACAATGCGCCCATGCGCGCGAATGCGGCGCTGGAGCATGTTGGCGGAACCGCGGTCTATCTTTTGTCTGACATGGGCGCGTCGACGACGGGCGAAGTGCTGTTCGTCGATGGCGGTTACCATGCGATCGGCATGGCGCAGTTGGAGAACCTGACGCGGCCTGAGTCATAGAGGGGATGGGCGAGGCGCCCATCCTACATCAGCTTTGCCGTCGCGACAGGAACGCAAGGCGTTCGAACAGATGGACGTCTTGCTCGTTCTTGAGCAGTGCACCATGCAGCGGCGGAATGGCGGTCTTCGGATCAGCACGCAGGGTCGCCGGATCCACGTCGTCTGCGACCAGAAGTTTCAACCAGTCCAGTACCTCGGATGTTGATGGCTTTTTCTTCAACCCTGGCGTTTCGCGGATCTCGTAGAACTGCGTCAATGCCGTCTTCACCAGCTTCTTTTTGATGTCCGGAAAGTGAACGTCGATGATCTCCATCATCGTGTCTGTGTCCGGGAACGTGATGAAGTGGAAGAAGCAGCGGCGCAAGAAGGCGTCGGGCAACTCCTTCTCGTTGTTCGATGTGATGATGACGATCGGGCGTTGCTTGGCCTTGATCGTCTCTCCGGTTTCGTAGACGTGGAATTCCATACGATCGAGTTCTTGCAATAGATCGTTCGGGAATTCGATGTCGGCTTTGTCGATCTCGTCGATCAGCAGCACCAGACGCTCGTCAGAGGCAAATGCCTCCCAGAGCTTGCCCGGTTTGATGTAGTTGCGAACATCCTTGACCTTCTCTTCGCCCAGCTGGCTGTCTCGCAGACGGGAGACGGCATCATATTCGTAAAGGCCTTGCTGCGCGCGCGTGGTGGACTTGATGTGCCACTCGATCAGGCGCAGTCCCAGTGACGAGGACACCTGCCGCGCAAGCTCTGTCTTACCCGTTCCCGGCTCACCCTTCACAAGCAATGGACGTTCCAACGTAATCGCCGCATTGACCGCGACCATCAGGTCTTCGGTTGCGACGTAATCTCTCGTACCTTCGAAGCGCATGAGACTGCCTCAATCCAAGATGTTTCGTGCGATCCCACCGATCGTCCGGCTCCACATAGCTCAATCAGAGCCAGCGTGTAAGGGCGCGCCGCGGGAAGATCAAAAATTCCCTCCCTAACGGAATATCCACGTCGCTGAAGTAGACCGAGGCCAGAAATACCAAGCTGTGCCAGCGGGTTTGCGGGATTTCCTTCGATTGAGTCGAATTGCGGGTCACAATCCCATCTGGTGCAAAAAACGTGAATGTTTTGGGCGTGACAACCTGTCATGTGCCGACTATAGAACCGCCACGGGATTGGGTGCGACATCGACGATGCGCGTTGCAAGCGGGGCACGAAGATGAATGTCGAGACGACTGTAACGGCCGAATATGTCCCTTCCGAGGACGAACAATTTATGTGCGACGCGCACAAGGAATACTTCCGGCGGAAGCTGCACGAGTGGAAGAACTCGATCCTGGACGCCAGTCGCGACACCGTGCAGACGCTGCAGGAAGATACGACAAATATCCCAGATCTTGCCGACCGCGCTTCGGCTGAAACGGACCGCGCGCTTGAGCTTCGCACGCGCGACCGTCAGCGCAAATTGATCGCGAAGATCGATGCGGCTCTGCGCCGGATCGACGAAGATACGTACGGCTATTGCGAAGTGACTGGTGAGCCGATCTCGCTCAAGCGGCTCGATGCGCGACCGATTGCAACCCTGTCGCTGGAGGCTCAGGAAATGCATGAGCGCCGCGAGAAAGTTCATCGCGACATTTGACGCGACGCTAAATCAGGAATGGACAGACGCGCTTTCTTGACCGCATCCCTCGCTGTTGGAGGGTGCGGCGTCGTCCCAAGACTCCCGGAATTCAGCGATCTTGAACGCTACTCTGCGCATTTGGATCCGGCGACGCACCGGCCCATCGTTACGATTCCGGGAACCCTGGGCTCGCGACTGCGCGTAGGCCGAGAAGGTCCGTTCCTCTGGGGGGGGCCCAACCGGCTTTCGCTCGACCCCGACATCCCCGACTCGGCGCGCTTGCTTGCGCTACCGCTCGGCGATGGCACCCAGCAGTTGAAAAATCTCACTGATGGTGTTCGCACGGCAGGCGTGCTGCGCCGGGCAAACGCGCGTATCCTCGGCACGACGGTTGAGGAGACGATCTATGACGGGCTTGTCGAAGCGCTGAATGCGGGCGGCTACGAATTCAGTCGAACGGTCGAGGAAGAACGCGCGCGCAGTGGAAACAATCCCGGTTCGCTGGAATTTCCCTTCGATTGGCGACGCGATATCGTCGAGGCCGCGCGCGATCTGGATGACTTCATCGAACGCAAGGCGAAGCAGATCGAACGGGTGCGCACCGAACGGTATGGGAGTGCGATCCCGGCCGAGAAGATGCGTTTCGACTTTGTCGCGCATTCGATGGGATCACTCGTTCTGCGCTACTGGCTGATGTACGGGGCGCAGGACTTGCCCGAGGACGGAAGCCTGCCGGAACTCAACTGGGCCGGATCGCGGCGTGCGGCTTGTGCGATCTTTGTGGCACCGCCGAACCTTGGGTCGATCGGTGCTGTCACGAGCTTGACGCAAGGGCGGCAACTTGGACCGCTTCAGCCTGAGTATCCGCCCGCACTGCTTGGGACCCATGTGTCGACCTATCAGCTCATGCCACGCGACCGGCATGGCCGTGTCCGGCTCAACAGTGAGGACGGCGAGGTTTTGAAAGGTCTCTTCAACGCGGAGACCTGGGCCAAGAAACGCTGGGGACTGATGGATCCGTTGCAGGAACCGCTGCTGACCATGCTGATGCCCGAGGTGCAGAGCCCGGCGCGTCGCAAGGACATCGCGTTTGCCTATCTCGAACGGGTCCTCAAGCGGGCCGAGCACTTCCACCGGGCGATGGACCGCCGTGTGAGAGCGCCGGCCACGGATTTGTTCCTGGTTGTCGGGACCGGGTTGGACACGCCAGCGGGCGTCGTGGTCGATCCGGAAAGCGGTGCATTAGATCCGTTGATTCAGGAGGAAGGCGACAGCGTCGTGCTTCGGGCCAGCGCCCTCTCTGATGAGCGTCAGGGAGGCAATGACGGTCGTGGGCTCGCGCGCCCGATCAAGTATCGGACGGTTCTACTTCTCCCGGGAGAACACGTCGAGATAACCAGCAATCCGGTGTTCGCGGACAACATGCTGTATTGGTTGAACGATCAACCGCGGCAGCGCTCAAGCTGACGGGTTCAGGTCAGGGGTCCGCGAGGTCCTTGGGCACCATTAAGCGCTCGGGCCGCGCCTCGGCAGCGTTCTCGAACATCGGGCCGACGTTCCGCGCGAACTGTGCCACGTTGTCGATCTTCCGGGTGTGTCTCTTCAGGCCGCGGGTCATCCTGGCTTCGATCAGTTTCGGTACCGCATCGGGATCTTGATAGATCATCTGCGCATATGCGATCGGCTCACCGCGCTTCAACACCCATTCGGCGTCAGAGCCCTGCCACTCCAGGGCCGCGTTCAAAGGACGCGGCCAGTCCGTAATCGGAAAGCGTCCGCAAATCAGCGTACCTGGCCACGCACGGAACCGTGGAGACAGGAACGGCGGCATAAGCTGAACGGAACACGGCTCGTCGGAAATCAAGAACAGGTTCAGGCTCAACTGGAAGACCGGGTTCTCGTGGACACGCCACGAAGTCGGCGGAAACGGCTCACCCAGACCAGCGAACGCCCGCGCCGAGAGCGCTCCGCGCTGGTGCGCCCGTTGAAACGATACCTCACCCTGAGCGTTCCGGCCCGGCTTCATCCGCAGATTCCATGGGCAACGCAGGACAAAGGTTCGATCCGCAAAGCTTTCGCCACCGGCATCGGGTGGAAGGAGCCCGACCGCGTCGCTCTCACCGATCGGCTGCGGTGGAAAGAACGCCAGTGCCGCTTGAGGCGACGAGTTTCGCCACCCCAGCAAGACCTCGCGTCGTGTGCTCACCGATCGGTCTCCGATGTCGGTACCATGAGGCGGGCAGGGCGTCGGCTTCGCGCATTCGCCCAGACCTCTTCGATTCGGTCGGTCAGGTGATGAATGCCATCCATACCTGCGCGGAACTCCTTAAGATCATCGGTCAGGTCGGCTTCGACCAGTTTGGGCCGCTTGTTCGGATCGCCGAACTCGAAGCTGGCATAGGCCAACGGATCGCCTTGGCGCAGGACCAGTTCGGCGTCGAAATCGTCCCATTCCAGCGACCACGTCAGGTTTTGCGGCCAGTCGGTGACGGGATAACGTCCTGTGACCATGGTGCCGGGCCAACGGCGCATCTCTGACGCCAGAAACGGTGGCATGAGAGACACCATGCAGCGTTCATCGGTGACAAAGAACCACGGAATCGTCAAACGCACGATTGGTTTCTTCGGATCGCGCCACCGGTCTTGGGGTGCCACCGACAGAACGCGGCTCAGCGCTTCCTGATCCGGAATTGTGCCCTTCGGATTGACCTGCAGGTTCAACTCACCGTTCTCGATTTGCAACGTCAGCCGCAATCCGATGGGAGAGGGGATTTCGACCAACTGCCGCTCCAGACCATTCACTGCCGGACAATTTTGGACCGCGCGCGTGCCCAGGGGCGCCTTGCGTGTGGACAAAACCGTGCGCGGCGGCGTGAATGCAAAACCCGCTTCAGGATCGACTAGGCAATAGCCGATCTCGCAATGGATTGGTGTGCCGTACATGGCGCGTGCCCGTTCTCAGAATGCCTTGAAGGTCAGGGTGGTGAGCGTACGCTCGATCCCGTCGATCTGGTGCAGGTTCGCGTTTACGAACCGCCCAATGTCGATGTCTTCGCCAACGTAGAACTTGGCCATCAAGTCCCATTCGCCGGACGTTGAGTAAATCTCTGACGCGAGTTCGGTATCCGCAAGCGCATTCGCGACGTCATAGGCTCGGCCCAGGTGACATTTGAAGTTCACGAAGAAGCACTGCATGCCGATCTCCCTTTGGCGCGGACCCTAGCGTGCGCCGCTGGGCGGGACAACGGCTTTCGCGCTGTCCCATCCGTGCGGTCAGGCAGGGGAGAGCAACGCTTTTTCCAGCACACAATGGACGCCCTTGTTGCCGTTCACGGTCTGCGTGATGCGCAGATCCGCGGCGAGCGAGCAAAGCGTGTAAGCGTCCTCGCGGCTCAGTCCCGCTGTGGTAACAATTAGTGCAATCATCCGGCGCAGTGCCTCTTCCGCGCATCGGTCCAGATCCGGATGCATGTGCATGGTGATCAGATGGGTCGGCGTCTCGGCCCGGGGCCAGCCCTCTCCTGCGCCCTTGTGCAGATGAAACTCAAACACACCGGTCAGCGCGGTCTCGATTGCCGTAACGTTGACCTCGCCGTCCCCTTGTGCGCCGTGGCCGTCTCCACAGGAGAACAGCGCACCCGGTACGAAAACAGGAAGATAAAGGGTTGTTCCCGCGACCAGTTCCTTGTTGTCGAGATTACCTCCGAACTGCCGTGGGACGATGGACGTGCACTTTCCCCAACTTGGCGGTGGTGCGACGCCCATCACTCCGAAAAAGGGCTTCAATGGAATCCGTCCGCCCCAGGGCAGCCGCCCGGTCATCAACTCGCAATCCAGCGGTATGTTGGTGAGGTATGGTTCCGTGAAGTCGTCGGGTAGCGTCCCTGACAGAGGTCGAATGAAGTTCCATCCCCAGTCCTGCCGCAGCATCACCTCGTGAATTCGAACTTCCAGCAGGTCTCCCGGCTCCGCGCCGCTGATCGCAACGGGCCCGGTGAGGATGTGCCCCGGGAGCATCCTCTCTGAATGCTCGTGTATTTCCGCCACTTCCGGCGGAACGTGGAATGCACCGATCGGAAGGATGTCGGGTCCGCCCGAAACAGTCTCGATCGTGACACGCTCGCCCGGCGCAACGATCACATGCGGCCTTAAATCAGCAGAGAACCAGCCCCAGTGGCAGGTCTCGACGCTGGCAGAGAGAGTGTGATCCATTGTCCCGGTCCTGTCTGATTTCCGGAACTATGACCTCGGGCGCGCCGTTTGTCAGCTACGCCTCCAGTTCGGCGTCCCAGTACAGGAAGTCCATCCAGCTTTCGTGCAGGTGGTTCGGCGGAAATTTCCGTCCACGGTTCTGCAGATCCGATGTGGTCGGCCGTTGAGGCAAGCGGTTCAGCGACATGCCCGCCTGCCGGACTGTCAGGTTACCCTTGCGCAGGTTGCAGCGCCCGCAGGCGGCGACGACATTCTCCCACGTCGTCCTGCCCCCGCGTGAGCGCGGAATGACATGGTCGAAGGTCATCTCGCCATTCGTCCCGCAATACTGGCAACTGAACTCATCCCTGAGGAACAGGTTGAACCGGGTAAATGCCGGATAGCGGGCCGGCCGTACATAATCCCGCAGAACCACCACCGAGGGCAGCTTCATCGCAATCGAGGGTGAGTGGACTTCAATCTCGTACTCGGCAACAATCGACACCCGGTCGAGAAAAGCCGCCTTGATCGCGTCCTGCCATGGCCACAACGAGAGTGGAAAGTAACTGAGCGGTCTATAATCGGCGTTCAGCACCAGGGCCGGATTATCCCTCAGGCTCCCGGGTTGCCTCACGAACGCGCTTGCGAATTCTGCTTCCATGACACTGCCTCGTTGTCCGCCGTTGGGCCCGGCGTGCCGAGGCAAGTCAGGTTGATCGTCGCCCCGATCCGCTGTCACTATATCTGGAGGCTACGATTCCTCAAGACCCCAGATAATGGAGCATTCGGCTCTTTCGGCTGAGGATAACAGAAGCCTGCTACAGATTTATGTCTGAAGCGCGTGGCTGGTGTGAGCGGGGGCGCTCAGGTCTGATATCCAAGATTCATCATCAGGAACCCGAGCGCGAGCGACAGACCATCTGGCGCGATTCCATGCCCGATCCCGCGGCTGATGTGGCTCGTGACATCGAAACCGGCCTCGCGCAACGCGGATTCTGCAGCCGACATTTCAGAGACGTTGATCATCTCGTCCATGTCGCCGTGGATCAGAAGAACCGGCGGCTTTACGACAGCCTCGCTGGCCAGATCATCGCCTGGAATCAATCGGCCCGAAAAGCCGACCACACCTGCAAACGATTCGCTGCGGCGGGGGGCAACGTACAGGCTCATCATCGTCCCCTGGCTGAAGCCGATCAGTGCCGTGTTCTCTGCCGTGACGCCTTCCTCGACCATGGATGTATCGAGATAGGTGTTCAGCGCTGCAACGGCCTCCTTGAACCCTTGATCGCGAGCTTCCTCGCTGGATCCGTCCAGCCACGGGATCGGGAACCACTGATATCCCATAGGGTTCATCGTGCTGCGCTGCGGTGCGTTCGGTGCGCGAAAGGCGGTGTCGGGCATGTGCTGCGACAACGGCTCGGCAAGGCCAAACAGGTCGTTTCCGTCGGCACCATAGCCATGCAGCAGGATCACGAGCGACTTGGTCGTGCCGGATTTCGCAGCGGCACGCGGGCCGGACAGGGTTGTCATGGGATCACTCCGAGATGCCTTCGCGGTTCTTCTGCACTCGGTAATAGGCCCAGAGAATACGCGCCGCAACCGCACGCCAGGGCGACCAATCGGCGGCGAGAGCGCGAAAGGCTTTCTCTGTCGGACGCTCTGACAGACCGAACAGATCGCGGGCAGCCTCCTGCAAGGCTAGATCGCCCGCAGCAATCACATCAGCCCGTCCGATCGCGAACTTCAGGTAGATCTCGGCCGTCCAAGTTCCGATTCCCTTGACGGCAGTCAGGGTGGCGATCGCCTCGTCTTCGGGCGTCGTCGCCAATGCATCATAGTCGATTCCGGCCTCGGCCAGCGCCAGCGCATAGCGAACCTTTGGGCCGGACAATCCGCACGCGCGCAACCTTTGCTCCCCTGCGGACAGCACGGCCTCGGGTTCGGTCAGTTCAGCATCGCAAAGCCGCCCCCAGACCGCCGCCGCCGAGGCGACGGAAAGCTGCTGGCCGCAAATCGCCTGTAGCATTGCGGGGAATCCGCCTGATCTACGGCGCAAGGGCAGCGGCCCGACCTGCTCTAGCGCTCGGGCGAACTCCGGCACGCGCCCGGCAAGCCAGGCGGCACCCTCGGTCACATCAGCATCAGTGTGGATGATCCGCGTGGTCATGCGCGGACCATGCGCGGAAGGCCATCAGTGCGTCAATCGACGCGCCGATCAATTCCTGAAAACGCGAAGCCCGTAGTGGTCCGCAAGACGCTGCAACGCGAGTTGAAGAACAATCTTTCCGGACCGGGCCGACCATCCCATTCGGCGTTCACAGGCCTCCAGCCCTTCCAGAAAACAGCACGTCCGCAGAGTGACATCCGCCAGCCCCGGCCCGAGAGATCCAAGCGCCGCCATGAAACGATCCCGCGCCATCATGGCACCATCCGATGCGTCCTGAGGCACTGGAGAGCCCGAGTATTTGTCGCCAGGTGTCAGAAATTTGCGCCAATCCTGCGCGACCGATGGGCCGATTTGTGCCGCTTCGAAATCCGAACGCAGCTTCTCGGCCGCCTCGACCTCGACAGCTGCAAGGAATGGTTTGCCATCTGGACCCTTGCGCCGCGCCAGCCAACCGATCGGTGTTTCGCCGAAGTTGACCGGCTGCTTCTCGTGCTTGCCGGTCAGCGGGTTGACGAACAAACGCTCGCCTTCAAGCCTGTGCTGGCGCCGGAACGCATCCAGGTTTGACTCAACCGCTTCTGGCGACCGCGCCTCATCCGCCAGTGTCCGCCTCAGAAAACTGCGCCCGACGTCGGTTATGCGATAGCGCATGCTTTGCTTGCCGCGCGGCACGGGCTTGATCCAGGCCTGCCGCAAGATCTCGTCCGCTGCTTCGACGGGCAACATCGCGATTGGGCGATTGTGTTCGTTCGAGGCACAGAAAATCCCGGCCTTCTCGGTTCCTTGGGCGATCAACAAGAATGCCCCCGGCTCCGCGAGCCGGCGTAGGAATTTCCGCGCGTTCTTCTGCAGATCTGCGGCGTGATCTTCGGCGGCCTGGATCTTCTTGGGGCTGCGGTTCGTATTCGCTGGCGCCTCGATGTGCGCGGACTTGCGTTCAAAGGTGCTGAGCAATCTATCGAACAACGGGTCGTCGCGGGCGCTTTCGATCTTTCTCACCGCGCGTGAGATCGTCGAGGGGTGTGTGCCACATGTCCGGGCGAGACTGCGGATGCTTTCGCCCTCCTCGGTATGAGCGAGATACCACGCTGCGTCGCGGGCCGTGTTGCCCGAGGGGTCCGAAGGAAACGCTTCCTGTGTCTGCTGGGTGAAGGCGTCGAGGATGTCCTTGGTCTTCGTCACGATGCTTGGCTCCAGATCGAGTCAAATTTGATACAAATTCTTCCTATGCGGGAACTCTGAACAGTTGATTAATCTGTGGATGAAACCTCAAAAATGTTCCGAATCAGTAAGTTAACGGTTCGTGAATCCTGTGGACCCACCGCGCGCTCTTCAACTTTCGAAAGCAACGCAATCTGCAGTTGCCGATAATCGTGGTCGAAGCCGATGGAGATCCTCGATGGCAAAAAACGCCGTCCCAAATCAGGAGAAACTGACCATGAGCCGCCCAAACATTCTGGTTCGTACCGCGAAGATCGGTGCCAGGTTCTACCGCCGTGACCGTGACCTTCCGGGCGCTATTCCCGGCCTACTCAGCCAGCCGGCCAACACGATCGTGCCGCGCCTGATCGCCGCCGAGGAACGCTGTGAGTTGGAACGGCGCGCTAAGTCTGCGGGCTACCGGCCCGGCAAACACGTGCAGGTTCTCGCTGCGTTGCTGGCCGAGACTGCTCCGCCGTCCTGCGTCTGATCGGCTCGCAGGCGGGCCACCCGCGGGTGGCCCGGCCGATCAGGCGAATGCGTCGGGTTCAGCCGCCTTGCGCTCAGCAACAAAGGCTTTCAGGGCCTCGTCCACCGCCGGATCGATCGCCGGAGCCTGATACTCCGACATCATCCGTTCGATGCGTGCGGCGGCCAGTTCAGCGGTGTCTCGACTGCCCTCTTCCGCCCAGGTTTCGAACGGCTTGTAGTCCAGCAGATTCGACCGCCAGAAAGCTTCCTTGAAGTTGGCCTGCGTGTGCGCCGAGCCCAGGTAGTGCCCGCCCGGCCCGACCTCGCGGATTGCATCCATGGCCTGTGCGTTCTCGGACATGTCGATGCCTTCGGCCAGCGAATGCAGTGTCCCAAGCTGGTCAGCGTCCATCACGAACTTCTCGAAAGACGAAACCAACCCGCCTTCCAGCCAGCCGCAGGAATGCAGCATGAAGTTCACGCCGCCCAAAAGGGCCGCGTTCAACGTGTTCGATGTCTCGTAGGCCGCCTGCGCATCCGGCAGCTTCGATCCGCACAACCCGCCGCCGGATCTGAACGGCAGGTTCATACGACGTGCAAGCTGGCCCGCGCCCTGCAAAATCTTCGTGGCCTCCGGAGTGCCGAAGGTTGGCGCGCCCGAATTCATATCGATCGACGTGACGAATGCACCGAAGATCACCGGAGCGCCCGGACGGACGATCTGTGAATAGGCAACACCCGCCAGAACCTCGGCGAGCACCTGAGTCAGCGTTCCGGCTACCGAAACCGGGGCCATGGCGCCGCCAACAATGAACGGGGACACGATCGAGGCCTGATTCGCCTCGGCAAAAACCTCGAGCGCGCCCATCATGATGCTGTCGAAAGTCAGCGGCGAGTTGATGTTGATCAGCGAGGTCATCACGGTCCGGCCGTCTAGCCCGCCGAACAGGATTTCTGACATCGCCACCGAATCCTCGGCGCGCTTGGGATCGGTGACCGAGCCCATGTAAGGTTTGTCCGACCAGCGCATATGCGCGTACAGCATGTCGAGGTGGCGCTTATTCACGGCAACGTCCGTGGGCTCGCACACCGTGCCGCCGGAGTGGTGTAGCCATTTCGACATGTAGCCGAGCTTCACGAACTTCTCGAAGTCGGCCATGGTCGCATAACGCCTGCCGCCTTCCAGATCCCGCACGAAGGGCGGGCCGTAGACCGGCGCGAAGACCAGCGACTTGCCACCGATCTCGACAGATCTCTCTGGGTTCCGGGCATGTTGCGTGTAAGCCGACGGCGCTGTTGCGCACAATTGTCGCGCCAGACCGCGCGGAATGTGAACGCGTTCACCCTGAACATCGGCTCCGGCGTCCCGCCAGCGCTGCAACGCCCGTGGGTTCTCGACGAAGTTGACGCCGATCTCCTCCAGCACGGTCTCGGCATTGGTCTCGATGATCTCGATCGCCTCGTCGTTCAGAATCTCGAAATTCGGGATCCGGCGTTCGATGAACCTGGCTGCCTCCAGCTTCGGCGCTGTGCGTTCGGCCCGACGTGCGGCACCGCCACCACCCCGCGTACGTCGGCGCGCACCGACGTTCTTTTCGCCCTCGATCATCACGGCCTCCCCAGCGCCTCTGGCGCTTCTCACCACGGGACATCTCTGGATATCTCCGGTTAGCAACCAAACGGTTGTCCTGTGCCGACAATTTCGCCCCTACGCCCGGCGAAACCGACATGGTGACAGCGCCAAAGCTGCATCCTATAGACAGGCCCGGGCCCTTCAGGATGCGAGACTTCATGACCCAGACCCAGTCCCACGAGATCTGCCTGATCATCGACTTCGGCAGTCAGGTGACACAGTTGATCGCGCGCCGGCTGCGCGAGAGCGGGATCTATTGCGAGATCCATCCGTTCCAGAAGGCTGATGCAGATCTGATCGGGCGGCTCGATCCCAAGGCAATCATCCTTTCCGGCGGGCCTTCATCGGTCGATGATACAGATTCGCCTCGGGCCGACGCGTCGGTCTTCACGCATGGCTGCCCGGTGCTGGGGATCTGCTATGGCCAGATGGTCATGGTGCATCAGCTCGGCGGTAAGGCAGAGGGCGGTCATCACCGTGAGTTCGGCCGTGCATTCGTGACCATGAACGAGCCGTCGGACCTGCTGGACGGCATTGCCGGTCCTGGCGCTGAGACCGAGGTCTGGATGAGCCATGGTGACCGGGTGACCGAACTGCCGCCAGGCTTCCACGTCCAAGGCGCCTCACCGAACGCTCCCTGTGCTGTCCTTGCCGACCCCGAACGACGCTTTTACGGCGTGATGTTCCATCCCGAGGTGCATCACACGCCCGCGGGCGCGCAACTGTTGAAGAACTTCACCCACGGCATCGCTGGTATGTCGGGCGACTGGACCATGGCGGCCTACAAGGATCAGGCGATTGCTGAGATCCGCGCGCAAGTCGGGTCCGAAAAGGTCATCTGCGGCTTGTCCGGCGGTGTCGATTCGTCTGTCGCGGCGGTCCTGATCCACGAAGCCATCGGCGATCAACTAACATGTGTCTTCGTCGACACCGGCATGATGCGCGCGGACGAGGCCGAACAGGTCGTCGGCCTGTTCCGCGATCATTACAACATCCCGTTAATCCATGCGGACGACAGCGAACTGTTCCTGGGTGAGCTCGAGGGCGTCACCGACCCGGAGCAATAGCGAAAAACAATCGGTCGGCTCTTCATTGACGTGTTCGAGAAGCACGCGCACGAGGTCGGCGGAGCAAAGTTCCTGGCGCAAGGTACGCTCTATCCTGACGTGATCGAATCGGTCTCGTTCTCAGGCGGGCCATCGGTGACAATCAAGTCGCACCACAATGTCGGTGGTCTGCCCGAACGCATGAACATGGAATTGGTCGAGCCGCTCCGCGAGCTTTTCAAGGATGAGGTTCGCGCGCTTGGCCGCGAGCTTGGCTTGCCCGAAAGTTTCGTCGGGCGCCATCCGTTCCCGGGACCGGGCCTCGCGATTCGCTGCCCCGGCGAGATCACGCGCGAGAAACTCGATATCCTGCGCCAGGCCGACACGATCTATCTCGACGAGATCCGCAAAGCTGGCCTCTATGACGAGATCTGGCAGGCCTTCGACGTGCTGCTGCCCGTTCGCACTGTCGGCGTGATGGGCGATGGGCGCACCTATGACTATGTCTGCGCGTTGCGGGCGGTCACCTCCGTCGACGGGATGACGGCTGATTACTATCCATTCAGCCATGATTTCTTGGGACGAACGGCGAGTCGCATCATCAACGAAGTGCGCGGCATCAACCGGGTGACCTATGATGTGACGTCGAAACCGCCCGGAACCATCGAGTGGGAGTGATCAGGTCGCTCTTCCGGGTTGGCCTGGGTTTTTTCGCCATCGGCGTGATTGTGTTTTGCGCGGTCGGCGCGGCGATGCTCTGGACCTCGGCCCATATCCAGGACACCTATGGCGGACCGCGAGGCATTCCGGAACCGGTCGATGTCGCGATTGTTCTCGGCGGCGGGACTAAACCAGATCTGATCCTGGACTTTCCCAGCCGCCAGCGTGTGCGCATGGGGGCCTATCATCTGGCCCAGGGCAACGCCCGGCACTTGATCATGACCGGCGGCGTAATGCGCGGTCTCGGCGTCAGTGCGGCCCAGAAGATGAGAGATTTCGCGCTCGAAACCGGGGCGGATGGCTCGAGCATTCTACTTGAAGAACGCGCACGAACGACCTTTGAAAACCTGCGTTTTTCGTTCAAAATGATGGATGAACGCGGGTGGACGTCGTTCGCGATCGTCTCCGACGACTACCATCTTGCCCGGGCGCGCGAACTGTCGCGCTTTCTGGGCCGAGAGCCCTCGGGCCTGGGGGCCGCGCGCAGCTTCCACTACGAGCCCATACCAATGCGTATTGCCATCACGCTGCGCGAAACCGCCGCCTGGGGCTATAATCTCTACAAGGCCGCCGCATGGTGGGGGTTGGGTCTGATGGGCTATAACGACGAAGACCGCGCCAGGCTGGTCATTTGAAACACCTCTACACCTGAAACACCGCTACTCGACTGCTGTGATCTGATCGCCCACGGCAACGCCACACTCAGCAAACCGTCCTTCGTTCACTTCAACTGCGATTCTGGTGTCGTCCGGTCCGGGCACGTTTGTAAGATCCAGCGGTTGCATCTGCTTGATCGAGAGCACCGTCCAATCCTCGGACAGAAACGCGATGTCGAGCGGGATCAACGTGTTTTTCATCCAGAACACAGCCTTCCGGCCTTCCGGGATCGCAAACACCATGCCCCGGTCCGCCTCCATCGACGGGCGATTCATCAGGCCGATCTGCGAGGCTTCGGGCGTTGTGGCCTTCTCCAGCACGAGACGGCAGTCGCCGGCCCTCACAACCATCTCGGGCAGACCGGATTGAGGTCCCTGCTGAGCAGATGCCACGCCACCCAACACCGCAAGGATCAGTGCGACGCCGCTTACAAACACCGAGATGTCCCGGGCAACGATCCGCGACCGCTGAGAGTGTATTTGCGGTTCCGGCTCAAGGCCGGGACAGCGCGAGGATGCGTTCATCATCTTCGCAATCTTCGCAAACACCACGCTCGTGATCATGGTCCCGCTCCATGTTGGCGGCACAACATGCCGCACCTGATCCTGTCACCCATCACGCTATGCCACACCAAAAGCGTGTCGTCAGCCCTTGCCGGGGAGAGGTCCCATCGCCGTCACCGCACCAACCGAACGCCCGTCCTCCCCCGTCGGTGCAGCATTCTGGATGCTGGGCGCGGTTGCATCGTTCTCGATGATGGCGATTGGCGGGCGCGAGGTTGCCGGGGAACTGGACACCTTCGAGTTGATGCTATGCCGCTCGCTGATCGCTATTGCGATCCTGGTGCCGTTCGGCTTGGCCACGACACGCCTGCACGAGGTTCGCACCGACCGCTTCGGCACCCATGTCGTCCGCAATCTGTTTCATTTCGCGGGCCAGAATCTCTGGTTCTACGCAGTTGCCTTCATCCCACTTGCTCAGCTCTTCGCCATCGAGTTCACCACGCCGATCTGGATCGCGCTGCTGGCTCCGTTGTTCTTGGGCGAAGCGCTGACCAAGTGGCGTGTCATCGCGGCGGTTTTGGGCTTCACCGGGATCCTCGTGATCGCTCAACCCGGATACGCTCCCCTGAATGCTGGCCACCTGACAGCCGCCTTGTCGACCCTCGGGTTCTGCGGCTCCATCATGTTGACCAAGGCGCTGTCCCGCACCGAATCGACATTTTGCATCCTGTTCTGGCTGGGTGTGACCCAGGCCATCTATGGAGCCGTTGCCGTCGGCTATGACGGCGATGTGACGCTTCCCTCGGCGCAGAACCTTCACTGGGTCGTGCTGGTGGGCATCTGCGGGCTCACGGCTCATATCTCACTTACCAAGGCGCTGACACTCGCGCCGGCTTCGGTCGTCGCGCCGTTGGATTTTGCCCGTTTGCCGATTATCGCAGTGGTCGGATGGCTGGCCTATCTCGAACCCCTGACGCTCGCTGTCGCGCTGGGTGCCGGGTTGATCCTGATTGCCAACACCATAAACCTGCGCGCCGAACAGCGCCGCCCCGGAGCCACCGCATGACCGAGACCCCGGACCGCACCAGTTCCGATGCCATGGTCTATGATCGTGAGGCCGGGATTGAACGACTGCTCGAGATCATGGAACGCCTGCGTGCGCCAGATGGCTGCCCGTGGGACCGGGAACAGACGTATGGCACGATTGCACCCTATACGATCGAAGAAGCGTGCGAGGTTGCCGATGCGATCGAACGGGGCAATCTGGGCGATCTGTGCGAGGAACTCGGCGATCTGCTGTTGCAGGTCGTCTACCACGCCCGCATTGCCGAGGAGGAAGGCGCCTTCGCTTTTGCGGATGTGGTGCGCGCCGTTTCGGACAAAATGCTGCGCCGTCACCCGCACGTGTTCGGCTTTGAGCAGGGCGGGCCGCGCGCGAAGCCCGAGGATGTGAACTGGCAGGAACTGAAAGCGCAGGAACGGGCCGAGAAGGGCGAGGTCCGGGACTCGATCCTGGATGGTGTTCCGCACACGCTGTCTGGCCTCAGCCGGGCGACAACCTTGACGAAACGCGCTGCCAAGGTGGGCTTCGACTGGACCGATCCTCAGGACGTGCTTGGCAAAATCCAGGAAGAGTCCGCCGAGCTTGTTGCCGAAATCGGGGAAGATCAGGATCGGACCGAGGAAGAATACGGCGACCTGCTGTTCGTCATGGCCAACCTTGCACGGCACCTGAATGTCAATCCCGAGACCGCACTCCGCCGCGCCAATGCGAAGTTCGAACGCCGGTTGCGATCGATCGAAACAGCCCTCAAGGCACAGAACCGCAGCCCGCGGGACGCCACGCTCTCGGAAATGGACGCACTGTGGGATCAGGCAAAAGCGGCGGAGAAGTCCGGAATCTGACGCGCTTCAGCGTAAGGGCACCCTCCAACGCCCTGGTCTCTCCGAGCCCGCCACACACTCCCGACGAGAAGCGGCCCGCGAGACGCACCCCGCGACATCGGGCGCGGCGCCGGGTGATTTACCGCAGCGAGCCGATCCAGTATGCACCGCGGCAGATCCCGAACCGCGCCGCAGGAGAGCCCGCCATGACCGCCATCGTCGATATCACCGGACGCGAGATCCTGGACAGCCGTGGCAATCCGACCGTCGAGGTCGACGTGATCCTGGAAGATGGCGAAATGGGCCGCGCCGCCGTGCCCTCCGGCGCCTCCACCGGCGCGCACGAAGCGGTCGAACTGCGTGATGGCGGCGATCGCTATAAGGGCAAGGGCGTGCTCAAGGCGGTCGAGGCGGTGAACGGTGAAATTGCCGAGGCCCTGCTGGGCGCCGACTCGACCGAACAGCGCGCGATCGACGAGACGCTGATCGAAATCGATGGCACGCCGAACAAGGGCCGCATTGGCGCCAACGCGATCCTCGGCGTCTCGCTCGCCGTCGCGAAGGCTGCCGCCGAGGCCTCGGGGCTGCCGCTCTATCGCTATGTCGGTGGTGTGGCCGCGCGCACGCTGCCGGTGCCGATGATGAACATTATCAATGGCGGCGAACACGCTGACAACCCGATCGACATCCAGGAATTCATGGTCATGCCGGTCGGTGCCGAAAGCCTCACCGAGGCGGTCCGTATGGGGTCCGAGATCTTCCACACCCTGCGCGGCGAACTGAAAGCCGCGGGCCACAACACCAATGTTGGCGACGAGGGCGGCTTTGCGCCGGACATTGCCTCGACCCGCGATGCGCTGGATTTCATCATGGCCGCCGTTGACAAGGCCGGGTACACAGCTGGGGACGACGTCATGCTCGCGCTCGACGCCGCCTCGACCGAATTTTTCGAAGATCAGCAATACCACCTGAAGGGCGAAGACAAGAAGCTCTGGCCCGCCGACATGGCGGAGTATCTCGCGGCCCTGGTCGAAGACTATCCAATCATCTCGATTGAAGACGGCATGGCCGAGGATGACTGGGAAGGCTGGAAGATCCTGACTGATCTGATCGGCTCGAAGTGCCAGCTCGTCGGTGACGATCTCTTCGTCACGAACCCCGTCCGGCTGGCTCAGGGGATCGAAAAGGGTTCGGCCAACTCCATCCTCGTCAAGGTCAATCAGATAGGCTCGCTGTCCGAAACACTCGATGCAGTAAACATGGCCCATGCCGCCAACTTCACTGCAGTGATGTCCCATCGCTCGGGCGAAACCGAGGATGCGACCATCGCCGACCTCGCCGTTGCGACCAATTGCGGGCAGATCAAGACGGGCTCGCTCGCGCGCTCGGACCGGCTGGCCAAGTACAACCAGCTTATCCGGATCGAGCAGGAACTGGGCAGCCAAGCGATCTATGCCGGGCGATCGATCCTGAAGGCATAATCGCAAAGTTCTCCGTCACCACACCGCCAACCGGTCTGCGAGCAGGTCGAACACCAATCGGATGCGCGGGCTGGTCTTCAACTCGGTGTGGGTCACCAGCCAGACCGGCACCGGGATTGGCTCAAACGCCGGCCAGACCATCTCGATATTCGGCTGATCCACGACCGTGCGTGCCGTCAGGATCGAGACACCCAGATTTTGCTGCATCAGTGCCCAGATCACGGCACTGCTTTGCGAATGCCACCGGAAACTGTCGCGCGTCAGGCTTAGGCCGCGACCGTTCAGATAGGGCAGGATCCGGTCAGGCTCGTCGATGCCGATGAAGGGCAGGGCGCTGACCTCCTCCGCTGTCGACGGACGCCCATGCCGGTCAAGAAACATCTTCGTTGCATAGAGATGTGCTGTCGTCTCCTGCACGAGCTTGGCGATCAGATCCGGCTGTTCGGGCCGGACATGCCGGATCGCGATGTCTGCCTCTCGGCGCCGCAGATCGCTCAAAGCGTCTGATGCAACGATCTCGACCTCCAGACCCGGCGCCTGTGCGCTCAGTTCCGCGATGATCGGCGGCAGATGCTGGATGGCCATCAACTCGCTGCACGAGATCGTCACTTTTCCCGCGATCGTTGTCGCCTGACCGGTCGCCGCGAGCCCCAGCGAAGCTGCCGCATCCCGCATGGACCGGGCATGCTCCAGCAAATCTAGACCTGCGTCCGTCAGCACCAGCGTGCGTGCACCGCGCTGGAACAGTGTGACGCCCAGATCCCGTTCGAGTGCGGCGACCTGACGGCCAAGCGTTGGCTGTGTCTGGCGCAAGGATCGGGCTGCGGCGGAAAACGATCCAGTCTCGGCGGCGGCCAGAAAGGCGCGCACCTGGGTCCAGTCGAATGTGTCCATCTCAGGTATCATGCAAAAACGCATAGCAGCTCTGCCAAATCAGGCAATTCCAATGTGAGATCCGCATGGGTATGTGCGCTTCAACAGAACGAAGGAACTGATCCATGAGCACGAATGCCGCTTTCTGGGACCGCGCCGCGCGGAAGTATGCCGCCCGACCCGTCCGCGACCTCGATGCCTACGAAACGACGCTGGAGCGCGTTCGTACCTATCTTTCCGAACAGGACCGGGTTCTTGAAACCGGGTGTGGGACCGGGACGACTGCGCTGAAATTGGCTGCGGCCGTCGGTGAGTACGTGGCGACCGATGTTTCGCCCGAGATGATTGCGATTGCCGAGGAAAAGCGTTCATCCGAGCCAATCGACAACGTCACCTTTGTGACCGGAGATGACCGCGCCACAGAGCAGTTGGCTGGCAGCTTCGACGCGGTGATGAACTTCAATCTGATGCACCTGGTGCCTGATCTGTCCGATACGTTGCGGCGTGCCCAGGAATTGCTGCGACCGGGCGGGTTGTTCATGTCGAAAACACCCTGCCTGGCCGATGGCGCGTGGTACTTCCGTCCACTGATCTGGGCGCTGCGCCGTGCGGGGATCGCACCACCTGTACGCATCTTGTCCGTCGCAGAACTGGAGGACGCAATCCGCACAGCGGGGTTCGAGATCGTCGAGACCGGCAATTATCCGGCAAAGCCTCCCAGCCATTTTGTGGTCGCGCGAAAGACCGGGTGAGGTTCCGGAAGGGAAGACCGGGCAACGTCGAGAGCTGGTCGGGCAACGGAGAGAAAGACTTCGCTCGACACCCGATCAACCCACCGCCGCCAACCCCGGTGAAAGGTATGTGCCGGTGCTTCAGTCAGTAGGACTTCGGCAAACCCAAAGCGCGTTCGGCGACGTGGCTCAGCGCCAGTTGCTGGCTGACTGGCGCAAGATAGGGCACCATGATTTCCCGGAACAGGCGCTCGACGTGGAATTCGCGCGCATATCCCATGCCGCCATGCGTCGCTACGGCCTGGCGGCAGACGTCCAGACCGGTTTCAGCGGCCAAGTATTTGGCAGCGTTGGCCTCGACCCCGCAAGGCTCGCCAGCATCGTAAAGCGTGGCGGCTTTCAGACACAGCAAGCGCGCGGCCTCGAGCTTTGCCCAGCCCTCTGCCAGCGGATGCTGTATCGACTGGTTCTGGCCAATCGGGCGATCAAACACCTCCCTGTCCTTGGCGTATTGCGTGGCACGCTCCAGGGCTGAGAGACCGATCCCAACGGCCTCGGACGCGATCAGGATACGCTCAGGGTTAAGGCTGTGTAAAATATATCGGAATCCCATTCCTTCCTGCCCAACCAGATCCTCGGCTGGGATGTTGAAGTTGTCGATGAACAGCTCGTTGGTGTCGACGGCAGCGCGGCCCATCTTGTCGATGACGCGCACGTCGACGGCGTTGCGGTCGAGGTCCGTGAAGAACAGGCTCAGCCCCCCGGTCGGGTTCTCTGCGTCGTAATCCGCAGTCCGCGCGAGCAGCATGATCTTGTGCGCTGACTGCGCGGTCGAACACCAGATCTTGCGCCCGTTGACCGTGTAGCGGTCGCCCTGGCGCACGGCGCGGGTCGTCAGCTTGGTCGTATCAAGTCCGGTATTCGGCTCGGTCACCGAGAAACAGGTGCGTGTGGTTCCCGAGATGATGTCGGGCAACCACCGCGCACACTGGTCCGCCGTGCCGAATTTCACCAAAGACCGCGGTCCGAAGATGTTCATGTGAATTGCGGACGCCGCTGACATTCCGCCTTTCTTCGCGACTTCCAGCATCATCAGGGCGGCCTCGGTCACACCCAGGCCCGCCCCCCCATGCTCTTCCGGCAAGGCAATGCCCAGCCATCCGCCATCCGCCATGGCCTGCACGAAAGCGTCCGGAAAGCGGGCGTCGCGGTCGCAGGCAAGCCAATAGGCATCATCGAAAGGTTCCAATGCATTGGCGAGTCCCTCGATCAGGCTCTGCTGATCCGGCGTCAGCGAAAAGTCCATCAGATGTGCCTCGTGAATGCGCAACGGCATTCAGACTGCCAAGCACAGTGCGGGGCGTCCATCGGTTGGCTGATAACGCGGCTCTCCGGTGCGTCAGCTCCGGCGCGGATTGATCGGCGGGATTGGCACTTCCGCGACCCGCTCTTCGCGCAGCATCGTAATGTTGAAATCGCCGTGGATACCGCTGCGCTTCCCAAGCAGATAACGACCCTCGCGCCGATAGACCGACTGAGCGAAGCCAATGCTGTTGATCACCAACTGACCTTCGCGGATCTGGCCTTTGCGCTTGAAGACGGTCGCCTCGATGTTGGCGTCGTACAATGGACCGTAGAGATCGAGCACGTCGACCGATCCATCTGGGTAGACTGCCGTCACATAAAGATCGTGACACCACTCACCGTTCCAGGCCCCTTGTCGCCAGACGCCTAGAAAGGCCCGGGATTCGTCCGAAACTGTCTCGTCCGGGTACTCCAGGAAGTACGGGTCAAACAGATCGACCGTGTAGCAGTTCGGAACCAGGTTCTTGGCGTGCGGGTCGAGGTCACTGGCTGGTTTCTTTGACTGCCCCGCACACGCGGCCAATGTCACGAGCATGAATAGTATTAGCAGGCGCTGCATCCGAATCCCCTGTCCCAACTGGTCGGCTTCTTGGTCCGTTGAACGATAGGCTACAGTAAATCCAGCATTTTTTCGAGCAGATGTCGCATCGACCCGATCACAAATCGGTCGCCGATGTTTCGGACTGGATAGCGCCTATTCGACTGTTACCGATTTGGCCAGATTCCGTGGCTGATCAACGTCAGTTCCTTTCGCCAACGCCGTGTAGTAGGCGAGCTGCTGCGCTGGGATGGCATACAGGATCGGCGCAATATCGGGATCGATGGTTGGCAGAACGATGGTGTGCCAAACGCCGTCTCCTGCGATAGATGCGCCTTCACGATCCGTCACCAGAACCACCTTGCCACCGCGTGCCATGACCTCCTGCATGTTCGACACCGTCTTGTCGAACAGCCGGTCGCGTGGCGCCATGACGACGACTGGAACGCTCTCGTCGATGAGTGCGATCGGCCCGTGCTTCAGCTCTCCGCTTGCATAACCTTCAGCGTGTATATAGCTGATTTCTTTGAGTTTCAGGGCGCCTTCAAGAGCGATTGGGAACATCGGCCCGCGCCCCAGATAAAGGATGTCCCGCGCGATCGACATCTCCTGGCTGATCCTGTCGGCCTGCTGTTCCAACGCCAGGGTCTCGTTCATGATGCGCGGCAATTCGGTGAGCGACTGGATGAGTTCGCGCTCCCGCGATGCATCAAGTACGCCGCGCTTGCGCGCCGCCAGGATCACAGTGGACATCAGAACCATGAGTTGGCAGGTGAAAGCCTTGGTCGAGGCAACACCAATCTCTCGCCCTGCAAGTGTAGGCAGAACGGTCTCGACTTCCCGCGCGATCGAGCTTTCCTCGACATTCACCACACCGATTGTCCGTCTGACCTGGCCCGCGACATGGCGAAGCGCTGCCAATGTGTCCGCCGTCTCGCCGGACTGGCTGATGAACAGGGCGGCGTCGGTCGCGCTCATCGGAGGTTCGCGATAGCGGAACTCGGAGGCGACATCCAGTTCGACCGGAAGGCGAGCGATCTGCTCGAACCAATACTTGGCAACATGCCCGGCATATGAAGCCGTGCCGCAAGCCACGATGATCAACCGGTTCAGGTCTTCCCAAGCGATGTCCGCTGCGGGCGAGAGAATGCGGTCGCGCTCGGGAGAGATATAGCGGCCGAGAACGTAGCCCAGAACCGTGGGCTGCTCGTGGATCTCCTTCGCCATGAAGTGGCGGTATTCGCCCTTGTCCACCATGCCGGATTCGATCGAGACTGCCTTGATTGGCCGATCGACCGGCTTGTCGTTCGCATCGTAGATCTGCGCGCCCGAGCGCGTGATGACTGCGCGATCACCTTCTTCAAGATAGGTGATCTTCTGTGTCATCGGCGACAATGCCAGCGCGTCCGATCCGACAAACATTTCGTCATCGCCCCAGCCGATCGCCAGCGGCGAGCCGTAGCGCGCTGCGATCATGAGGTTCTCTTGACCTTCGAACAGGAACGCGAGTGCGAATGCACCGTTCACCTTCTCGAGCGTTTTGCTAACAGCTTCGAGCGGCGAGAGACCACGCGACATGAAGTGCGCCGCCAGTTGCGCGACGACCTCGGTGTCGGTTTCGGTGCTACAGGCGATTTGATGCTGGGCGAGTTCCTCGCGCAGTTCGCGGAAGTTCTCGATGATACCATTGTGTACAACGTGCACTGGCCCGGCGGCGTGTGGGTGGGCGTTTTCAACTGTCGGACCGCCATGCGTCGCCCACCTGGTGTGGCCGATCCCAGCGCTTCCCGGCGCTGGATCCGATGCAACAACTTTTGTCAGTTCGGCCAGTTTTCCGACGGCGCGCCGACGAAGCGCCGCGCCATCGCGTAGTGTTGTCAGGCCCGCACTGTCATATCCGCGATACTCAAGTCGTTTCAGCGCATCAAGAATGCGCGGCGCCGCATCAAGCTGCCCGAGGATTCCAATAATTCCACACATTTAGCCTGCCTCGTTCTTGCGCGCCTTCGCACGTTCGCCGTCTGCTTTAAACTTCTCGCGAAGCCGCGGCGCTAGCCCGTCCCGGTTGACCTGCGGGGTCCGGCTGAGCGCGAGCGCGTCTGCTGGCACGTTCTTCGTCACGGTTGTGCCCGTACCGATATAGGCGCCGTCGCCGACTTCGACCGGAGCGATCAGCGCTGTTTGCACCCCGACGAACACGTCGTCGCCGATAGTGGTGCGTTGCTTCTCAAAGCCATTGTAGTTGCACGTGATCGTGCCCGCACCGACGTTCACGTCGGCCCCAAGTTGGGAGTCGCCAAGGTAGCTCAGGTGCCCGGCCTTGGTCCCCTCGCCAAGCGTCGCGTTCTTCAACTCCACGAAGTTGCCGATCCGGACGCCATTCGAAAGATGACAGCCGCCTCGGGTATGGGCAAACGGCCCGATTTTCACGTCCGCTTCCAGCACCGTGTCTGTGAGATTGCAGAACGGCTTGATCTCACAGTGATCGCCAATCAACACCTTCGGACCGAACACGTTGTTGGGGTGAATCAGAACATCCCGGCCGATCTTGGTGTCCAGGCTGAAGAAAACCGTCTCCGGCGCCACAAGAGTCGCGCCTTCCGCCATTGCGTTCCGGCGTGCGGATTCCTGAAAAATCGCCTCGGCCTCGGCCAGCTGGATCCGGTCATTGATGCCAAGGGTCTCCGCCTCGTCGCACAGGACCGCTTGGCAGAGGAAGCCATCGGCCCGCGCCAGCGAGATCACGTCCGTCAGGTAATACTCAGCCTGCGCATTGTCGTTTTCTACCTTCTCGAGCAAGCGCAGCATCGTCTGGCAGTCGCCGCACATCAGTCCAGAATTGCAGATCCGGATCGCAAGCTGATCAGACGTCGCGTCCTTTGCCTCGACGATCGCGGTGAGCGTGTCGTCGTCTTCCAATACGAAACGTCCGTACTTTCCTGGATCCGCCGCCTCGAAGCCCAGCGCCACAAAGTCCGCCGTTGCGCGTGCCGAGCGCATCCGCGCAAGCGTATCGGCGCTGATGAAAGGTGTGTCGCCGAACAAAACGAACAAATCGCCTTCGAACGCATCCAGATGCTCGCGCGCGGCGAGCACGGCATGACCAGTCCCTATTTGCTCTGTCTGAACGGACGACTTTGCCTCCGGATCAAAATCCAGCGCGGCCTTCGCGACAGCCTCGGCGCCATGACCAACGACTGCGATCATCAGGTCCGGAGAAAGGGCCGACGCCGCCTGCATCGCATGATGCAACATCGGTGCGTTCCCGATCGGGTGCAGCACCTTCGGCAGGTCCGATTTCATTCGCGTGCCCTTACCTGCGGCAAGGATCACGACCGCGCTTGTTCGTGCCATGTTGTTCTGCTCCTGGCCTCGGCTGCCTCCTTATCGGCGGGCGCGGTCAAAAAAAACCCCTGTGCCCTTCAGAAAAGATTTCAGATCATTGCCGTGCTGCCTATACGGATCGCGGTTTGGCTGGGAGTGAAAGCATGAGCAAACGCGGCGCGATCTTTGATCTCGATGGGACCCTGGCCGATACGTCGGCAGACTTGCTCAATGCAGCGAATTCAGCGCTCTCTCCGCGCGGATTGCCACTGCTCAGTCTCGAGCATGACCGGTCCTACGCGGGTCGTGGCGGGCGATCGATGATCCGCCGCTCCATCGTGCTCGCGGGACGGGATCCGGACGATCCAGCGCAGGTTTCACTCACGGACGCGATTTATCCGGAACTCCTCGAAGCGTACTCTGCCGCGCTGGCCGTGCATACGGTCCTCTTTCCAAAGGTTGAAGCTTGCCTGGATGACCTCGATGCCGATGGCTGGATGCTTGGTGTCTGCACCAACAAGCCAGAGCGGATGGCGATAGGAGTGCTCGAGGCGCTTGGCGTGCTGCATCGGTTCGGAGCGCTCCTCGGCGCCGATACGCTTGCCGTGCGCAAACCGGATCCCGAGCACGTTCGTGTCACCGCCCATCGGTGTGGAGCAGATCCGGCACGCTGCGTCATGATCGGCGACACGAGCACCGATCTGAACGCCGCCAGGGCCGCGGGCATCCCATGCATCCTGACTGAATTCGGGTTCGCTGCAGAACCGCTGGACGAGCTTGCACCCGACGCGATCGTCGGCTGCTATTCCGAGATTCCGGGAGCCGTGGCAAGACTGGTGCCAGTGATTGCCAGCGCTTGACGATACAAACCCGCCCGCGTATCACCGGCGCCTCCGGGCGGTTAGCTCAGTTGGTAGAGCACAGTGTTCACATCGCTGGGGTCACTGGTTCGAATCCAGTACCGCCCACCATAAAGTCCCGTACGAACGCTCTTACAAATCCTCAGGTCAGGTTCTCGTCCATACGACGGCTGTAGTAGCGGTAAAAATCGAGGACCGGGCCTTCCAGCGCTGCTGGAGCGAGCGGTCCAGCGCTGTGGTGACGCGAGGCCATGCCCTGCATAAGTCTCGTCAGAACCGCCTTGTCCTCGTCCATCGTGTCGTTGAACAACTGCACCGCGTGCGCGACGTCATCCTCGGTCCAGTGATCACCGTAGAAGATCAGCCCGAGCTTGGCGCGAACACGGCCGATCGTTTCTGGCTGCACGCAGATGAACGACGAATAGTCCCCACCGCAGCCCGACACCAGGCCCGGAGGAACAGCGAACATCACGCAGTTGTCGATCTCGGGCTCGGTCAGATCCGGATGGCCCTTGGTTGAACGTTCAATGTCGGATGAATACCCGGCATTGTAACCGAAGTAAGCGTCACCGGCCGGGAAGTGGCTGCACAGACGGGTCGGATTGACCGGATGCAGCGTCGAGCGGTGCAGCGGCGTCAGGTGATAGCCCTCCATGAAGTTCTCGATCAGGCACTTCCAGTTCGTCTCCCAGACCTCATTGGCCACATAGCGCAGCCGCATCTCCTCCATGTGGTAGTTGTGGATCAGCGCATCGAGCCCACCCAACCTGGGTGCCAGTGGAGGCGGGTTCTCGGACAGGTTTACGAACAGAAAACCGTGCCATGTTTCGACCGCGAACGCGGGCAGGCGGCAGGAGGTTGGGTCGAACCCGGTGTGCGCCTCCATCTGCGGGGCCGCCGCCAGATGCCCTTCGAGATCGTAGGACCATTGGTGATACGGGCAGACCAGCCGGTTGTGACGCCCGGTGCCCTCGGCGATCAACGCGCCGCGATGGCGGCAGACGTTCGAGAAGACCCGGATCTGCGCATCGTCACCACGCACCGCGACAAGCGGTTCGTCGCACAGCTGAAATGCCATGTAGCTTGCCGGCTCCGGGATTTCCTCGGTGCGGCCTATGCAGATCCATTCGGTCCCGAACAGATGTGCGCGTTCGCGCGCGAGCAGATCCGGATCGGAGTAGTAGACGCTCGGCATCGACCACGCCGAGTCGTAGGTCGCCTCTTCCGCCCGCCGCAGAGCCGTCGTGAGTTCGGCATACCTGGATGTCAGCATAGGGTACCCCCCGCGTCGCCCTGGCAGATCGCACGCCCATAGAAGCCGATCTGTTCTTCCCGCGAGAAACATACGCCCGGGCGGTCGAAATAGGAAAGCACCGCAATGTACCGGTCGTCCGGACCTTCGCAGGGCGTCACACGGTGTAGCGTATTCTTGCCCTTGAAGACATTGAGCGTACCGGGTTGCGGCGACAGCGTGCGCACGTCCGGGTCGTCGCCGGACAGCACCCGCGCGACACCCTCGAAGTTCGGATCCACATCACTCCTGAGTTCGGGGCGGAACTGAAACGCGCCGCCGCGCGTCGGGTTCTGCAACAGCAGCGTCGTCGTGAACTCGGCGCGATCGAAGTGCCAGTTCAGCGCCTCGCCGTCGCGGTAGCTCATCACGTTTAACCGCGCGAGCGGATCGCGCATCGGAAACAGCGCTGTCTTCTTCATGACGGCCGCCAGGAACACCGCGAACTGCGGCCACTCATAGATCCAGACCGGCACGCTCTGCGGGATCTGATCATAACAGACCGTGTGATTGGCGGTCTCGACCTCGGCCAGCGCCGGGTGATCCCGATCGACGCCGGGCACATCTGCGCGAAAATAAACGTTGTGACGCCTGCGATGGGTGAACGAAAGCGTCTCCATCACGGGGCGGATCTCGTCCATCGCGCGGGCCAGCGCCGCGGGCCGGACCAGGCCCTCGAGATTGAACATCCCGTCTGCCGCGAGATCGGATTGGCAGCGCGAGACCAGATCACCCCACGCTGCCGATCCCGGCTTGTCCAAAGGATACCGGTGCAGGTCGAGAATGTCGTGCATGGCCGATACCGGATGCACGACGTTCATCGGTCAGCCTCTCCGCAGCAGCGCGACCAACGCATCCAGCGGACCAGGGCGCGGAGCGGCCAGAACAGCGTTCCAGTGCTCGGGGTAGTAGAATGCGATCGGCATATCATGCCCTCCTTTGGCTTGGGTTGGTGTTTCGTTGCAAGGAACATGGCATCTGTGCTTTGATGAAACAATCTCGTAATTCGTGGGAAATTGATGAGAGGTATTCATCTATTATGCCCAGCCGCCTCGACATCCGCCATCTCGAGATGGTGCTCGCCCTGAAGCAGGAACGCACCCTGGGCGAAGCGGCGCGCGCCCTGCGCGTGACACCCTCGGCCCTGAGCCACCGGATCCGCGAGGCCGAACGCCGGCTCGACGTGCTGCTCTACCAGAAGCAGGGCCGCAACCTCCGCCCAACCACGGCCGCTGAAATCCTGGCCGACACCGCCGAACGCCTGCTCCCGGATCTCGAACGCGCCGAACAGCTCGCCGTCGCCACGACCATCGGCGTGCGCCACATCGTCCGGATCACCGTCGCGATCTACAACAGCTATCACTGGCTGCCCGCGTTCCTCGGCCGGTTCCGCGACGACCACCCCAGCATCGAGATCGACGTCGAAGCCGACGCGGTGCTCTACCCGCTGGAGAACCTCGCGGCGGACCGCGTCGATCTGGTCCTCTCGCCCGGGCTCACGGTGCCGCCCGGCTTCGAGCGACGCCCGCTGTTCTCGGACGAACTCGTCGCCTTCACCACGCCGGACCACCCCTTCGCCGAACAGGGTTTCGTGCCGCCCGCCGACTTCCAGACCGAGACGAACCTGACCTCCTCGATGGTGCGCGAGCCGGGCTTCGAATGGGACCGCTTCTGGAAGGATGCCGAAAGCCACGCCGCCCGCGAAGTGAAGATCGGCTCGGTCGAGGCGATCAGCGAACTCGTCAAGGCCGGGCTCGGCGTCGCAATCCTCAGCCGCTGGGCGATGACACCGCATCTCGAGCTTGGAACCCTCAGCGCAACCCAACTCGGCACCCAGGGCATCGACATGACGTGGAACGCCGTGGTCCGCCGCTCCGCCGCCCAGGACGCCCCGGAACGCACCGTCGCCCAGGCCCTGAGCGACTGGTTCCGCGAAACAGCCAACGCCTAGACTCTCGGCTGTCCTGCACGATACTCTGTCCCAAGATCTGACAGGTGAGTAGCATGCCCCGCCCGCGTCGCGCATCCAAGGCTCCGAAACGCTCGGCCCCACTGCCCCGCATCCATGGCCATACGCCACCCCCGCCCGAACCGATCCCGGATCCGGTCCCAGCACAAATCGCCCGTATCAACGAAATCTCGGCGCTCGCCCGCACGACATGGTTCGGCCTGCTCGCCTACCTCGCCTTTGTCGGCGTCACGCTGCTGGGGGTCGAGGATGCCGACTTCTTCGTTCCCGCCCGCCAGACCCAGCTTCCGCTGGTCAATGTTGCGATCCCGACCTCATCCTTCTTCTGGTTCGCGCCCGCGCTCGGCGCCGCGCTCTATGCCTACCTCCACCTGCAACTCGTCAAACTGTGGGAGGCACTGGCCGCCCCATCTCCTGAAATCGATGGAAAGCCACTTTCCGAGCGTGTCTATCCCTGGCTGATCTCCGACTATGCGCTCGCGCGCCGAACCGATGGCGCCCTAAAACACCGCCCGCTCGCCGCCCTCTCGCGCATCGTCACATGGTGGCTGGTCTGGGCGGCGGCGCCGCTGATCCTGGCCGGGTTCTGGTGGCGCTCCATGCCGCGCCACGACGAATGGATGACGCTGGGCATCGCTGCCGCCATGATGCTGGCGGTCTATGTCGGGCTAACCTCGAACTGGCGTGCCACGATCTTGTTGCGCAAGAACGGCAGGCTGAATTCGCGCAAGACCCCCTGGCAAGGTTGGCTCCGCAGAGCGCTTTTCGTGGTCCTCTGCCTGTGCGTCCTGGCGCTCAGTTGGGCCCGGACCGAAGGCGGGATCGACCACCGCTTCGACCAGATTGTGGCGGTGTGGAACTCTGCTATGCGGGACATCCCAGCCCGCCAGATCTATCACACCTGCCCAGACGACCCAGTCAGGCCAGCCGATCTCATCGGCCCAAACAACAAGGCCGCTTACTGCTTCTTCCGCAACGGCGAAGCCAAGGAACGCGCAGAACTGCAAGAGGCAATCGTCCGCAACCTGCCCTTCATCTGGCCCCTGGACCAAATGACGGAAAGCTTTGCCGCCTCCTGGACGGGCCAAGCCATCGCCTCCGACAGCGATTGGGACCTTTTCCCCCGCGCCGAACTGGCAGGCGTCAACCTCGTCCCCAATCCCGGCAACCTGCTCGACCACAACACCGAACGCCGTCGATTTCGCAAGATCTGGTGCCAGCGCCAGGGCATCGCCCTGGAAGCCTGCGGGCGCCTCTACACCAAAGCCGAACCGGCACCGGAACATCTGGACCGCCGCCGTCTCGACTGGTGCAAAAAATCCAAGCGCGCGATCCTGACCGCAGATTGCCAGCGCTTCTTCGATGCTCTCGACGCAGAGTTTCGCACGGAATGGGACCAACTCTGGTCCAGCCGCACGGCAAACCTTGGCGATCTAGACCTCTCCGGTGCGGACCTGCGCCGCGCGAACCTGAACAGCGCATTCTTGATCGGCGTCAATCTGAACAACGCGCGGCTAGAGGGGGCAACCTCGGCGATGCGTGAACGGAGTGCGCGGACCTCAGGGAGGCACACCTCAAATCGGCGACCCTATCTCAGAGCCTGATTCGAAACTTGATCAGACACATCAATATCTTGCGATGCGGCGGATTGTGAGACGGATGTGGGAGACGTTGATCCATGCCTCGGTGGAGGCGATGGATTGTTCCGAATCCTTGGCCAGCCTGCGGCAACATCCGAGCCAGGCGAATGTCCACTCGATGACCCACCTGCGGGGCAGAACTTCGAAGCCCTTGGCAGTATACAATCGCTTAGCGATCTCGATGGTCCCTTCGCCAATCTTGTCCAACGTACAGCGCAGCTTTGGCCCGGAATACCCGCCATCGCCGAAGATATGGCGCATCCAGGGTCAGGCGTGGCGGATCGATTTCAGCACCGCAGGCGCGCCGTCGCGGTCTTGGATATCGGTGGCGTGGACGACCAGACCGAACAGCAACCCGATGGTATCGACGACGGCATGACGTTTTCGACCTTTGGTTTTTTCCTGCGCAATAGCCCGCAATCCCAAGGCTTTCGGTGGTTTTCACGCTCTGACTATCGATCACGCCCGCTGTGGGTTGCGGCTCGCGGCCTTCCAGTTTGCGCGTCGCCATGGCCAAGTTTAAGCGGATGGTCTGCCAACGCCCGCTGTCGCGCCAGTCGTCAAAGTAGGGATTTGCTCGGGCCATATCGATTTTACAATCGTCATGAACGAGCACACCAAGCAGCTAATCTATTCAGCATTCAAAATAAACCAGAGCCTTCTGAAAGAACTGGGGTTTTAAAAAGGGGATGAAGTCCTGGAAGAAGGACAAGGATATCGGAGGTGAGAATCAACTCACCAACGATTTCTACAGAGACCGAGAAACCCGGAGCGGTAGAAAAATCCTAAATCTCTATGACTGCGGCCATATGGTAATCCGATACAATACCATGTGGGGAGCAACCAAAGCTGATGCCGACAAATGGAGAGCCCCAATTGCAGTGATCCGCTTGGAAGTTGCAGATGAACCGGAATTCATCCTCCTTCTCCTATGCTCAGGAGACATAAGCGAGATTCACAATTGGGCTGAGATGTGGTTCATATGTGGACTTCGCCTATGGCAAGAGCTGATTTTGTTGTGTTGCGGTGATCGGTTGCTTTCCTATGTCCGGTCTGTTTGTGCGGTGCCTGTTCTGCCGCTGGCCCTGATGGAAATCCGCCGGTGAGGTTCCTGATCAAGCTCGCGCGCTTTTTAGGCGCGTTGAATCACACGGGTTTGCCTCGCCATTGGCTCGATCGTTACGCATCATCGACTGCCATTGCCAATTCGGTCTGCGCCGTGCGCCGTCAGGCTGAGAGCCCGTGGGTCTGTATATCTCGCCGCGGGTGAGCACCGCCCAGGCGATGCGGGCGAGCTTGTTTGCGAGCGCGACCGAGACAAGCCGGAATGGTTTCTTCTCCAGCAACCCGTTCACCCAATCTGTCATCGGCGTCGGCTTTCGTTTGGCGTGGCGCA
>JBHJIZ010000120.1:0-28198 GCA_050043005.1 Paracoccaceae bacterium | reverse complement strand
GTAGCGTGGGGCTAGTGGCAGCGGTCGCGCGGAGCGAGCCCGACGGGCGAGTGGTGCTTGCGCTGAGGCCCGAAGGCATGTCCATGGCGGGGCTGTGGGAGTTTCCGGGCGGCAAGGTGGAAGCGGGTGAGACGCCTGAGGCCTGCCTGATCCGCGAGCTGCACGAGGAACTCGGCATCGACACCTGGGAAAGCTGTTTGGCGCCACTAACCTTTGCCAGCCACAGCTACGAGGATTTTCACCTTCTCATGCCGCTGTTTGCCTGCCGGAAGTGGGACGGTATCGTTCAAGGACGCGAGGGGCAGGCGCTCGCATGGGCCAAGCCGCGTGACTTCGGCACCTACCCGATGCCGCCCGCGGATATCCCACTGATCCCGATCCTGCGTGACTGGCTCTAGTGAGGCGATCCGGTGCCGATTACTCCGGTGTGTCACGGGCTTGACCCGGGACCGCTGAGCGCTGCCGGGAGTCCGGAATAACGCCCGGCACAGTTCGGATCGCGACCTGGTCGATTTGCCTCTATCGCCAGAGGCGATCACCCTCGTTCACATCGGTGTAGAGGTGCGCAACCTCTTCGCTGTAGCCGTTGAACAGCAGTGTCGGGATGCGATCCTGCGTGCCGAGAACCTTTTCGGTGGCTTGCGACCAGCGCGGGTGTGGAACCTCTGGGTTCACGTTGGCCCAGAAGCCGTACTCCTTCGCCTGCAGTTCTTCCCAGAAGCTGACAGGGCGTTTGTCGGTAAACGTGATCCTGTCGATCGACTTGATGTGCTTGAAGCCGTATTTCCAAGGCAGATGCAGGCGGATCGGTGCGCCGAAGGGTTTGTGCAGGATCTTCCCGTATGCGCCGACAACCATCAGCGAGAGGTCATTCATTGCCTCGGCCATGGTCACGCCTTCGGTGTAGGGCCAAGGGTACCAGTGCTGGCGCTGACCACGGGCGGTGTCCGGGTCGAGGAAGGTTTGGAACTGGACGTATTTCGCGCTGGAAAGCGGCTTCGCCATCTTGACCAATTCACCCAGAGGGAAACCGATCCACGGGACGACCATCGACCACGCCTCGACGCAGCGGTGGCGATAGATCCGTTCCTCGATCGGCATCTTTGTGATCAGATCTTCGACGCCGACGGTCTGCTCCTGCTCGACCATACCGTCGATCTTGATGCTCCAACCATCGGTCTGAAGTGCCTGCGCCTCGTCATAGATCTGCTTGTGCGAGCCAAATTCGTAGAAATTGTTGTAGGTCGTGTTGTCCGCCTCCGACGTGATCGGGCGGCCCGGATCTGCGAAGCTCGGATTGGTTTCCGGAGCGGGTTCCCACGGATCGCCAGGCACCGCAGCAGATGCAAGGTTTGGAAGCGCCGATGCCGCGGCGATCAGACCCGCTGATTTCAGCCACTGACGGCGGTTCAAGAACACGCTTTCCGGCGTGACGAGATTTTCGCTGACGCTCCAGCGTGGTTTGCGGATATTGATCATGTCACCTGCCTGAATTCCGATGGTACTTAAGTAGACGCTGAGGGGATGACATCCAACTCACGTTGAGGTCAGAAGGATTTCAGGATCGTAAAAGCGCAGGTACGCCGTGATCGTCAGCAGAAAGACTGTTTCATCTTCGGGATGGGGAGATGGGTGCCAAGCTTGGGACCTGCTGGCCGCTCCGGATCTGTCCGTGAAGCATGAGGAGATGCCGCCCGGCACCCGCGAGGCTTGGCATCATCACGCCCAAGCCCGTCAGGTTTTCTTCGTGCTAAGTGGTGAACTTACGATGGAGAGCGGTGGGTCGGTCTTCTGTTTGCGCGCACATGAGGCGATGGCAATTGATCCCGGCAGCGCGCACCAAGTGCGGAACGACAGCTCCGAGCCTGTACAGTTCCTCGTGATTTCCGCACCTTCGACATCCGGGGATCGGATTGAGGGAGGCTGACCATCGCCTCAGCCGGTTACGAATTCGCTTTCTGAGTAGCCCTGAAGGTACAGAAGTGCGGTGAGGTCGCCGTGGCTGATCGCACAGTCCGCAGCTTGGGCAACGACAGGCTTGGCGTGGTAGGCGACGCCAAGCCCTGCCGCATCTATCATTCCGAGATCATTGGCGCCGTCGCCGACCGCGAGTGCGTCGCCGAGGCCAATGCCCAGCCGCGCCGTGATCTCGTTCAGTGCTTCGACCTTCGCTTCGCGCCCCAGGATCGGATCATGCACCGTGCCGGTGAGTGCTCCGTCTTCGATGGTCAGGATGTTTGCGCGGTTCTCATTGAAGCCAGCCGCCATCGCGACCCGTTCGGTGAAGAAGGTGAAGCCTCCGGACACAAGGGCCGCATGGCCGCCGTGCGCCCGCATGGTTTGAACCAGGGTTCGTGCGCCCGGGTTCAGCGAGACACGCTCGTCATACACCTGCTGGAGCTTGTCCGCGCAGAGGCCTTTTATCAGCGCGACGCGTGCCCGAAGCGCTTCCTCAAAGCTGATTTCGCCACGCATCGCGGGTTCGGTGATCGCGACGACTTGCTCGCGGACGCCGGCGAAGTCGGCGACTTCGTCAATGCACTCGACCGGAATCATGGTCGAGTCCATGTCCGCAATCAGTAGTGTCTTTCGGCGGTTCTTCGCCGGGATACAGTTCACGTCCGCATCTGAGATTTCGAACGATACCGGCGCGGGCGACATGATCTCGACCGCCGAGGCAGACAGGCGCTTTGGAGTGCCTGCGCCAGGAATCTGTTCGCAGGCCTCGGTGACTTGTGCATCCGACAGCCCCGCCCGAGGCGAGGCTGTCAGCACGACGTAGTACGCCATGGCCGATTACTCGGCAGCGACGCTTTTCCTGCCGTTGGCTGTATTGTCGAGTGCTTCGGCCAGCAGGAATGCAAGCTCGAGCGCCTGCGACGAGTTCAAGCGCGGATCGCAGGCCGTATGATACCGGATGCGAAGGTCTTCCGAGGATACCTCGTGCATTCCGCCCATGCACTCCGTCACGTCCTGGCCGGTCATCTCGAAATGCACGCCTCCAGCGTAAGTTCCCTTGTCGGAATGGACCGAAAAGAACTCCCGCACTTCCTGCAGGACCTTGTCGAATGGCCGGGTCTTGTAACCCGAGTCCGATTTTATCGTGTTGCCGTGCAGCGGATCACAGGACCAAACGACAGTGCGTCCCTCGCGTTCGACCGCATCGATCCATCCGGGCAGGTAGTCTGCGACCTTGCCCGCACCAGTACGGCAAATGAGGGTCAGGCGGCCCGCTTCGTCATTCGGGTTCAATGCATCGATCAGGCGAATCAGATCGTCGGGCGCCAGTGAAGGGCCGCAGTTGAGACCGATTGGATTCATGACGCCCCGGCAGAACTCGACATGTGCACCGTCGGCCTGGCGGGTCCGGTCACCGATCCAGATCATGTGGCCCGAGCCTGCAACCCACTCCCCAGAAGTCGAGTCCATGCGAGCCAGAGGTTCTTCGTACTCGAGTAGAAGCGCTTCATGGCTCGTATAATAGTGAACCCCGCGCAAGGGATGAGCGTTGTCGGAGTTGACACCGGTTGCAGCCATGAAATCCACAGCGTCCTGAACGCGCTCGGCCATCTTCTGGTAGCGCTCGCTTTGCGGACTGCCCTTTGCAAAGCCAAGGTTCCAGGCAGCGACCCGCGCCAGGTCAGCGTAGCCACCCTGGGCGAAGGCGCGCAGCAGGTTCAGCGTGGCCGCTGATTGCAAATAGGCCTGCTCCATGCGCTGAGGGTTCGGGATCCTCGCTTCTGGCGTGAAGTCGAACCCGTTTATGATGTCGCCGCGGTAAGATGGCAGCTCGATATCGCCCTGTTTTTCGACGGACGACGACCGCGGCTTGGCAAACTGCCCCGCCATGCGACCTACCTTCACGACCGGTTTGCGCGCCCCAAAGGTGAGTACGACCGCCATCTGCAGAAAAACGCGGAAAGCATCGCGGATGTTGTCGGCGGAGAATTCGGCAAAGCTCTCGGCGCAATCACCACCTTGGAGCAGAAAAGCGTCGCCCTTCGCAACGCCTGCGAGCTTGGCTTTCAGATCGCGCGCCTCACCTGCAAACACTAAGGGTGGATAAGTCGAAAGCTTCGCTGTGACGGCTGCCAACTTGTCGCTGTCCGGATACTCGGGCATTTGCAGCCCGTCCTGGTTGCGCCAGCTTGATTTCGACCACGTCCCGTTCATCGCTCTGGTCTCCGATTCCGAATAAGGGGCCCGCTATAGCGTGGGCGTACAGCCGTTGCCAGTGCCGCTGCTCAAGTTGAAGGCATTTGCGGGATTCCATGCTTGACGAGACCTGAATCCATGGCGAAAGGTCGCGAAACAAAAGTGCGCGAAAGCGCCGGGAGAAAGGTACGCGGCCAAACATGGAACGGGGTGACGAGGTCAAGGCGCGGGAGTTCGTCTTCCTGCTGCTGCCACAGTTCTCGATGATGGCCTTCGCGGCGGCGATCGAACCCTTGCGGCAGGCGAACCGAATGTCGCGCAAGGGACTTTATCGCTGGCGGATCGTTGGTGAGGACGGACAGGGCGTCACGTGCTCGAACGGCTGTACGCTTTCGGCCGATATGGGGTTGGATGACGTCGATCGCGGCACGTCGATCGTGGTGTGTGCCGGACTGGAGGTTCGGGAGGGTACGACGCGGGCGATTCTGTCTTGGCTTAGGACTCAATCACGGCGCGGTGCGAAGATGGGTGCGGTTTGTACGGGGTCGCATGTTCTGGCGAAAGCCGGGCTGCTCGATGGCAAGCGGTGCACTATCCATTGGGAAAACCAGGCGGCGTTCGCCGAAGAATTCCCGGAGGCCGAGCTTTCGAATACTCTGTTCTGTGCCGAAGACGGTGTCTTCACCTGTGCTGGTGGAACGTCTGCGGCGGACATGATGCTCCAGCAGATCACGGAAGAGCATGGCCCGGATCTGGGTGCGCTGGTGGCGGACGCGATGGTGCACGCGCCGATCCGTACCGATACCGATGAGCAGCGTTTGTCGGTCCCTGCGCGGATTGGTGTACGGCATCCGAAGCTTGTCTCAATTATTCAAACGATGGAGCAAAACACCGAGGAACCGATCTCGCCCTCAGAACTGGCGAAGGGCGTGAACATGTCCACACGTCAGTTGGAAAGGCTGTTCCGTCGCTATCTCAATCGCTCGCCAAAGCGGTACTACATGGAATTGAGGCTGGAGAAGGCACGCAACCTGCTGCTGCAGACGGATATGAGCGTCATCAATGTGGCGCTCGCCTGTGGTTTCACCTCGCCGTCGCATTTCTCGAAGTGCTATCGGAACCACTTTGAACGAACGCCGTATCGCGAACGTGGCACCCCGCAGGAACAGCGCCAGAGGGCCGGCGTGTGAGGTCAGAGCCGCCCAGGCGTTCCGACTACAAGGCCTTCCGGCTAATCACGACGCGCTGGATGGACAACGATGTCTACGGTCACGTCAACAACGTCGTCTACTACTCCTTCTTTGATACGGCGGTCAGTGGCTGGCTGGTCGATAACGGGTTGGTTGATTACCGGAACGGAGAAACGATTGGCCTTTGTGTAGACTCGCAATGCAGCTATTTCGCGCCGGTTTCTTTCCCGGATACCGTGACGGCAGGCATTCGCGTGGATCGAATAGGCTCGTCGTCGGTGACATATGCCGTGGGAATCTTCAAAGATGATGACGAGCAGGCAGCGGCTGCGGGAACCTTCACGCATGTCTATGTTGATGAGCAGACACGCCGTCCGCGATCGTTGACCGAGAGCGCGCGAACAACATTACGGGGCATCGCCGCCGAGGGCTGAATTGCCCAAACATTCACTTGTTCGCGCGCGCAGCATTACCCTATAAGCGGCGCCGGTTGATACGCGGCGGTGTCAGGAGGAACGGATGAAGAAAGTCTATGCGACGGCGGCTGAAGCGCTGGATGGCCTGCTGTCAGACAACATGCTGATCGCCGCGGGTGGCTTTGGCCTTTGCGGGATCCCCGAAAACCTGATCGCCGCGATCAAGGAGAGCGGTGTCAAGGGTCTCACCGTTGCCTCCAATAATGCGGGAGTCGACGATTTTGGGTTGGGACTGCTCTTACAGGACAAACAGGTGAAGAAGATGATCTCGTCCTATGTCGGCGAGAACGATCTGTTCATGCAGCAGTATCTTTCAGGGGAGCTGGAGAGCGAGTTCAACCCTCAGGGGACTCTGGCCGAGCGCATGCGCGCCGGCGGTGCTGGCATCCCCGGGTTCTATACCAAGACCGGCGTCGGCACGGTCATTGCGGATGGTAAAGAACTCAAGGACTTTGACGGCGTTACCTACGTGCTCGAACGCGGGATCGTAGCCGATCTTTCAGTGGTCAAGGCGTGGAAGGGTGATGCTCAAGGCAACCTCGTCTACCGAAAATCGGCTCGAAACTTCAATCCGATGGCGGCGACCTGTGGAAGAGTCACGGTTGCGGAAGTTGAGGAACTCGTCCCGGTTGGTTCGCTCGATCCGGATACGATCCACACGCCCGGCATCTTCGTGCAGCGCGTTATCGAGGGCGAGCACGAGAAACGCATTGAACAGCGCACCGTACGTGCGGCCTGAACCGTCTGACCTAAGGAGAGAGACACATGCCCTGGGATCGCAATCAGATGGCCGAACGGGCCGCGCAGGAACTTGAAGACGGCTTCTATGTCAACCTCGGGATCGGTATCCCGACATTGGTTTCAAACTTCATTCCGGAAGGTGTAGATGTCACGCTGCAATCCGAAAACGGCATTCTCGGAATGGGTCCGTTTCCGACTGAAGACGAGATCGATGCCGACCTCATCAACGCGGGCAAGCAGACTATTACAGAGCTCGACCGCACGTCCTATTTTTCATCCGCCGATAGCTTCGGAATGATCCGCGGTGGCCACATCAACCTGGCCATCCTCGGTGCTATGGAGGTTTCGGAAACCGGCGACCTCGCGAATTGGATGATCCCGGGCAAGCTGGTTAAAGGCATGGGCGGCGCGATGGACCTCGTCGCTGGTGTCGGTCGCGTTCTGGTGATCATGGACCACGCCAACAAGCGCGGTGAGAGCAAGCTGCTGAAGGAATGCACTCTGCCGCTCACAGGCAAGAGCGTGGTAAACCGTATCATCACCAATCTGGGCGTTTTCGACATCGTGAGCGGCGGACTGCGCATCGTTGAACTCGCCCCTGAAGTCACCAAGGAAGACGTCGACGCGCAGACCGAGGCAACTTTGGTCGCTTAAGCGGCGGGCGCGCTCCCTCTACTAAACCGTCTCGTTAGGTGGCGAGAGCTCGAGCAGGTGCACCGCAAGTCTGACCAGGCCACCTGTGAAAGCTGGACCGTTCGACGTGATCTCGATTGGTGTAGCGCCGAAATAGGCTTGCGGCTGTCCTGTCACGCCGTGCGCGAACGCTCCAAGACCGGTGCCGTAGCCTGTGCCGTAGCGGTTCACGCTGCCGGGCACACCAAGTGACCAATCGTTCGCTCCTGTAATCTCTTGGATCACGCGCCCGGTCACGCCTAAAACAATGGCCTTGTCTGGGATCACGTTCGGCGTGATCGAAGATGGGGCCGCAGCGAGTTCATGATCGACCTCGATCACGCGAGCGAACGAGTAGGCGCCGCCCGTGGAGTTCGAAATCCGTTCTAGGATCCATGTCCCGCCGATAAAGTTCGCGGTGACAGCCTCATCTACGATCCAGAAGTGTGCGCCTTCCCAAGGCGCAACGAACGCCCAACCTCCGTTCAGGAACAGTGCCAAATCAAAATCATGCTCCGCCCAATCATCACTGGCAGATGCTCCGACGATGTAGACGCTTCCATCTGCCGGCGTTGCGGGCGGTACGGATTCCGAGCGGCTTTGCACCTGCCTCGCTGCCAGAGCGTCGGCCCGAACGATTGCTTCGTTCACGGTCACATGTTTCTGGGCTTGTGCTGCATCCAATAAAGGCATCGCAAAGTTTCTTGTATCAGACATTGATCTCTATGCTCCTTTCACGGCCCCAACCGACGGTGTTTGAAAGTTGGCTCACAGCAAATTTAACCACCCCCGACGCTCCGTCTTCGGCCCGCATGGCTGCGGTGTAGGTGAAATCTGGGACCCCGGTCTCAGCAGACCTTAACGTTTCGGTTCCTTGAGAGACGACGACCCGGTAACGTTCCGTCTCCTCCGCAAGCGGGACCTCGACCGCTTCGAAGGTGCGATCTCCCAATCGACTTGCTCTCAGCCAACTAACTACGAAGTCTTCTCCGACTTTCCGAGCACGTAGATGAGCCGGCGCGAATGGGATCAGCCCGGCACACTTGGGCGTGTGCACCAACTCAACATATGCTGGATGTGAAAGGTCGAACTCTGCGGGTCCTACCCGCCAAGTCCTAGGCAAAAAGCACTCGCTGGCATCGACGGGAAGTGTTTCGACTGAATCGTCCAAGAGAACCAAGCGTGAGGCAGCAGCGATTGGACCTGACGGAGTGCCGCGCAGGCCGCGCAAGAGATTGCCCAGACGGTACGTGTCCTGATCGATCAGCTCCGCGGTTTCAAATTGTAGGATCTCCCACCCATCAGGTGTTTCGGCAGCGAGCCGGTTTGTGCCATTCAGCACGTCGAGTCTTTCCGACGATAGAAGCGATCCCGTGGACATCAGAACGATCCAGTTCACGCGCTGCCACCGGTTGGGCGCACCGCCGGGCAGTTCCTGAAGCGACTTACCAATCGCCGCCGGACTGCGGATGCGACCTGAAAAGTTGAATGACGTACCTGATGCCGATTTGAACAAAGCCATCTCGCCAGGCCACGGATCGGCCGACACTGCGAACCAGGGCCGATGATCCAGATCACTCCCGTTTGCGATAGGCAGGTCCAGAACGATTGCCTCGATCGGCCCCGCCAGGATTTCAGCCTCTGGTTCGATCTGACGCTCTGAGCTTCGCGTTGGCAGATAGAGCGTTGGCTCAGTACTCGTCGCCTCGACCTCGCGTCCGTTAGTGTCGGACACGCGATCAATACGATAAGCCTCCTGTCTGCCGTCCGCGCCCAGGTCGACAATATCACCTGGTTCCACGGACAGCATTGAAGGCGGCATTGCGAAGCGCGCATTTCCAGAGGCCTGAAGGGATTCTGCCAACCAGCGGTCACAAACCTGCTGAGCCTTCGAACCTGCCATCAACACTTGGTGCGAGCTTTCCGAGACGCGTTGCAGATCGCCGCCCGGCAAACGTGCCTCTGCCGCCCCAAGACGATAGTCGTTCTCCGACTGCATATATGAGAACCGAACCTGATCAGCGCGTTCCGTGTCGCGGATCGCCTCTCGTTCGATTGGCCCCTCGTTAATCGCTTCTGGTTCCACCAGACGACCTGGGTCGATCGCCAGAGGCCTCGGATTCTCTCGGCTTGCAAAAACCAGAACGCCCGCGCTCTCGAACGCATCAAATCCGTAAACCTTCATGAGAGGCTGCAACGCCTCGCGCGCGGTTTGAGTTCGATCAAGCAGGTAACCGTCGACGGCTCCGTGCAAACGGGACACATCGAAGTCCTCTTGCTTTAAACCTGACCGCAGGCAAATCTCCGTGACAATCTCGGCGAGCGAACCCGAATTCAAACGCCCGGTGATCCAATGTCCAAGACGATGCGAGGGTCCATCTGTCCAGATTGACTCCCTGACTGGAAAGTCCGGCCACGGTCGCGAATCCCAAGTCCAGATATAGATCCGGTCCAGTGGGATCATCTGTCCGTTGTAAATCCCGCTTGTCGGATTGACGCCCGCGGCAGACCAGTAACCGATCTTGGCTTGCAGGAACCGGCGCTGCATCTCGTCATCTCGCGCGCCGCGAGATGCGGTGGGCAAAGCGCTTTCAGAGCTCTTTCCATCGTAGAACACGTTCGGCATGTTGGCGCCAAGATCGACTGAAGGGCAGCCGGTTTCCGTCAGCCAGACGGGCTTCGATCTTGGAACCCACGCCGTCGGAGTGGTCGAACGTACTCCGTCAATTCGGTTGTGATGCGGCGATGACCACCAGTTTCGAATGTCTTTCGCGCGGAATACCCAAGGTTCGCCGTATGTTCCATCTTCGATAGGCGCGCGGACCTGCAAGTCGCGTGCGGACTGATTTGGGTAGAAATAGTCGTAGTACTCTCCACCTTCGACCTGGCTTTTCAAGTATTGCAGCGAATAGACCGATCCGGCCTCTGCATCCGCGTGTGATGTGGTGTGCCGCCAATCCGACAATGGCGTATAGTCATCGATACCAATTGCATCGATGTTTGCGTCCGCCCAAAGCGGGTCGAGATGGAAAAGGACATCGCCCGTCCCATCGGTTGGGTGGTAACCAAAGTACTCAGACCAGTCGGCGGCGTACGTGATTTTAGTCCCAGGCAGCAGCGCCCGCACTTCAGCCGCAAGGCTAATCAACTCGTCCACGGCTGGAAATGATGTTCTTCCAGAACGGATCGTTGTCAAGCCGCGCAATTCTGTGCCGATGCAGATCGAGTCCACGCCGCCAGCAGCAGCCCCAAGAGCAGCCAGATGCAGAACGAAGCGTCGCCAGGTCCATTCGACCGGACCTGAGTAGATCACTTTGCCATTCGAGATCGCATAATCGGTCGCTGACGCGGTCCCAAAAAATTCTGCGACCTCAGATGACGCGGCGCCGGTCAGATCAGCGCTGCCCGATTCTCCAGGCGCATTCGCCAGTGTAATCCGTCCGCGCCACGGGAAGACGGGTTGCTCAGATCTGCCATACGGATCTGGCAGACCATTCCCAGCCTCGATATCCATCAAAAGGAATGGATACAGTGTTACCTTTTGGCCTCGGGCTTTCAGTGTTTGGATGGCTCGGACGACGGACCCGTCGCTTGGTGTACCACCAAAGTTCACGCGATCATCGGCATCACGTGACACAGGCTTGGCAGTATCACTCGTCACCCCTGCTACGGACCACGGATCAGGTCCCGAGACGCGGCCCGGTTCTTCAACCCTAGGTTCGACCACACATGTGCCGCATCGCAGGTCGTTTCCGAACCAGGATACGATCAGCGATACTGCGGAGCAGTTCGGTAGGTCATCATCCATCTGATCCAGTGCCGCGACCATGTCGGGTAGACCGGTCGAATTGTTCACGTTGGCGTACTGTCCACCACCTGCTGGAAAGATGTAACGCGCTGGTTCGGGATCAAAAGCGAACTCGCCAGTTCCGGGCGACATCGTCACAGCCTTGATTAACTCAGGCAAAGGTTCTCCTGCCTCTGGTCCGGTCTGGCGCGTGCTTGGTTCGCGAATGACTTCGAAATTCAATTGAGGAATTCTATTGCCGAAATCTTCCAGAGGCATGTCTTCAAAGACGATATAAGCCAAGCCCCGGTAGGCTGGTGAATTTGCGCTGCCTTCAACTGCCGCGATCTTCTGATCTGGTCTCTGAGATTCGCTGCCAAGATAGATCCGATGAGTATAGCTGCGCCGGTTCAGTAGAACGCCGTCTGCCCAGATGCGACCGATGCGCTTGATGGGGCCTTCACAAATACCGACGGCGAAGGAGATCGAGTACGAGTACTCCGAGATCCGTTGTGTGGGTGTATTCTTGCCGCCGCCTTCTGTTCGCGTTGTTACTCTCTCGCGAAATCGTGTGGACCAGATGACCTGACCGGCGACCCTCATGCGACCAAAGACCTGAGGGACTGGAGCCCCTTCGGTTGATGTCTGAATCCTCAGACTTTTCGCTTTGCCAGTCTCGACAACGGCCGACCCGCTGCCAAGGAGTTGCTGATCCAACAGCGAACCGGCAACAGCGCCTGCTGCCTGCCCGATTGCGGCCGAACTGATGCCGAGCACCGATCCGCCTAATGTACCCCCGGCTGCCGAGCCGACAGCGGAAAGAACGACAGTTGCCATGATGTCCTCGAGGTGAAGGTCGTGCGCGCCAAAGAAACGCTGCGCCGAGTGGGGGAAGGTTAGCCTAGCGGAAACCGAAAGCTTGATATCGCCCTGCGCGCCCACGCGGGTCCCATCACAGTCTCGCAGACGGCGTGTCCGGAGTAGGCGTGGATCATGGCGGCTGCATCAAACTCACTTGCGTCAGACGAAAGGACTGCCAAGTGTTTCGCCGGGCCGCGTGCGAGCATTCGGAAGATCACAACGTCGCCAGGCTGCGCGACCTCACAGGGAAGCTCCAGCATGTGGCGGCGCAACCCGGTCAATAGATCTTCGCGACCAGAAGCCTCGGCCCAATCGGGCGAATATGCATGGAGCACCTCGGGTTCGGGCCCGATAACGCTTCGCCAGATACCGCGCACCAGCCCCAAACAATCCGTGCCGATCTTTCTCACACTTGCCTGGTGGATGTAAGGTGTTCCGATCCAAGACCGCGCAATGCGGACAATCTCCGCTCGTTGGTGACTAGCGGAACAAGGATCCACCATCATGGCCGCCCCCGCTTGCTGGATAGGCCGCTGCGGCATCATCCCCGGGCATATGCGGAAACCCTCGGAAATTCAGCAGATTCCCGAATTTCACCCGGCAAGTCGTTGCAGTTTTCTCGCAACCGGCCGTGATTGTGAAAGTGTCTCCGACAGCTGTCGCCAACGGTGGCGCTAGCCAGGTTTCCAACCCATGTGGCGACGCGCCGACGCGCTGATGCAGCTTTACGTGCTGGCTTGTCCCAGCGTTCTCGCCGGTCAGCCAGGTCAGATTGCCATTGGTGAACCAGTCATTCTGAAACGCACTCAAACCGCCGACCTTGAACGCATTGGGTTCAATGATCTCTTGAACCTCTGCGGTCGCGCGATAGGCCGCTTGCTCAAGATTGATCCCGCATTTTGCGTCGCCCAGTCGACAATCGCATGAATGCAGATAAGCTCGACCGTAGGGACGGTTTAGGCGTGCGCTCAGCCCAACCACCTCGGCTTCGAAACGCGCGCCGCTCTGGCGGATGGAACCTATCTGTCCGCGCGCGAGAATGACGTTCTGCGACGGTCGTTGCCAGTCCACCAAATAAAGCGTGACATCCGCGCCGTCATAAAGGCCGCGTTTCAGATCGGACTCTTCGATCTCATCTGATGTCAGAACGCCTGTGATATCATGACTGTCGACAGCGAGTCCGGTTCCCGCCTCTACCGCGCTTGCAGTGAAACCCGATTGCGGCGTGTGGGTGATGCCGTCAAAGGTTAAGACGCCGTCGTGATCCGTAAATCCCAGAACCGCGCCGTCCTTCCGATTGATCCGCCAGCATCGGGCAAGCGTCGTGGCGCCGCTATCAAGCATGTTTTGTAATTCAAAGGGTACAACGCGCATCAGATGCGGACCTCCACGATCGGGATCGATGGGATCTCCCCCGCCTCAAATCCCCGGATGTTCACGTCGATCGTATCGCTGTCGAAGCGAACCGGCACGTCAAACTCGAAGCCGGCAGTTACGGACGCGCCTTCTCCAGGCACCTGGTTCAGCGTCACGACACCAGTCTCAGCATCAACCGAGAACTCCGTTCCGCCAATCAATTCGGTTCCATCCACCGCAATGCGGACTGAACTCTGGTTGGGTTTGCGAATCGTGCGGATATACGACCCTGCCGCGTCTTCGTAGCGCCGTAACAACTGGAACTGGTCCGCCAAACCATCAGCGACCAAAACCTGGTCCGTCGGTGCGATCTCGGCTGATGGCGGGCATGACTTGAAGTCGAGCCAATCCTTCCTACGAAATCCATACAACTGGCCGTGCCGTGCTTCATAGAAAGCGAGCACTTTGCTCAGATCATCGAGTGACCTTACGCCCAGACCTGCATCGTAGCGCCGGCGCGACTGCGACCACGGCGTATTGCGTTCCTCAAACCCATTGACGAGTGTGACGATTTCGGTGCGCCGCTCGATCCCACCGGTCGAACCGAACGAGATTGCGCTCGGAAACCGGATTTCGTGAAAGCTCATAGCCTGCTCCTGAATTTCCGGTTGCGTCAGAGATTGCCCTGGCCACTCTGGACCGCGCGTGCCAGTTGAGCTGCTACCTGACCGCGCGAGCGCCGGAAGCTCGTGATGTCGGGCGTTGAGATGTTGATCGTTACATTCGCACCGCCATTACCGCCGCGCGCCGCCACACCAAGCTTCCCGTCAGGTCCTCTAGACAACGGCATGATCGCTTCCGGTCCTGCCTCGCCCATCAGGCCTGTTGCACCTCGCATCGGAAACGTGGTTGGCCCATCGACCACGCCGCCTCGTGCGAAGGCACGGACACGCCCTGCCGAGAATGCAGAACCATTGCCGAAAGCAAGACCGGAGAAGAGCGAAGTTCCGATCCCGCTAAAGGCATCCGTGAAGACGTTTGAAAGACTTCCCGTGACCGGCTTTATGGCGGCGTCCAGTGCTTTGCCCGCAACCGAACTTGCAAGGCCGCGGAACACGGTCGAGAGTTTCTCGCCACCGAAGATAGCTTTGTCGAATGCGGACTTCAGAGATGACGACAAAGACCGCGACAGTTTTCCGGCTTGGCCATCCAAGACCTTCATCGCCTGACTGGCAGCAGATAGCTCGCCTGTGAAGCCGGCCGCGAGACCTCGCATCTCACGCAAAGCGGGGGACAGGTCCTTGCTAAAGGATGATGGCAACAGATCGTCGTCGCGCATTTGGATATCCTTGTATCAATTAGATGGACGGCGTCGCATCCGGATAGGCGTCCATCAGCGTTTCGAGCGTTTCGCGCCCGAAGGCAGGCTGACCGCCAATCGCGATCAGCCCCGCCCCTTCGAGCGCAAACTGAAACTCGATCGGGCTCATCGCCCAGAACACATCGGGCGGCAGGCGCAGTGCACCCAGGCCCAATCGCATCAAGACTGCCCAGTCGACACGGTCAGGCGGCATTCGTGTCGCCAGTGCCGAAAGCCGACGAAAGCAAAGCCAATCCGACTTTCATGGCTTCAACAGCACCACCGTCGATATCGGCCGCTGCCAGATCTTCCTCGCTGACGGATGCACCTGCACCCTGCAGACCGGCGCTCAGCAACGCCAAGAGATCTGAGGCACAGATACGCCCGGACTCGAACCTCTCGGCCAGTTCAATCAGCGACGCGCTCTGCAGCCGAGCCTCGAGCGCGGCCAACGCACCCAATGTCAGTCGCAACGTCTGCGCTTCGCCGTTGATCTTGAGGGAGACTTCGCCGCGTTGCGGGTTCGGCATCATCACAGCTCCGCAAAGGCCAGAGCACCGGCCGAGGCCAGTGAGATCTCGAACGTCGCTTCTCCATCATGATTTCCGGCATATTCCAGCGACGTGATCTGGAACGGGCCGGTAACTGTGCCGAAATCCGGGATCACCAACTCGCAGGATGGAATACCATCATCAAAGAAAATTCTCCGCACGGCAGCGTCGGATGCGGCGTCCTTGAACACACCAGAGCCCGAAATTGCTGCCGTCTTCGCGCCCGCGCCGGACAGCAACTCACGCCATTGACCAGCACTTTCGGCGGTGGTCACGTCGACGGTCTCTGTATTGAAGCTGATCCGCGTCGCGCGCAAACCTGCCACGGTCTGGAATGCGCCGCTGCCGGTTTCGTCCAGCTTCAGCAGGATGTCCTTACCCTTCTGGGCACTCATCGGCTGTCTCCTAGAATGAATTTCTCGACTTGCGTCACACGATTGTTCAGATCGTGTCCTCAAGCGTCATGCGAAAGCGAAGCTCGATCCGACGCAGCGCATCGCTCTCAGCTCGGAAAGTCTTCGCGTTCACGAACCGCACGTTGATGACGCGCCCCCGCGACAGCACGATTTCGCTGTTCAGGATCACGTCGGAAAGCGCCGCTGCGGCCCGCTTTGCTTCGGCAAAGCCGCGCCGAGGGGCGTGGACGTTCAACCGCACCTGGTGAACGGCGCCGGCATCCGTGGCGCTGCTCCAGTCCTCGGCCTCGTCGTCGCCCAGGATCAGATACAGCCCCTCGGGAGATGCCTCGCCCGAGAATGGCAGCGGCGCATCATAGACCTGGCCATTGAAGTGTTCCGCGCAGGCGGGGCTGTTGCAGATCAGGCTAAACAGCGCCTCCTGCAGGGGCCATGCCAGCGCGTATGTCATGCGAACGGGCCTTCCTCGGCCCAGCAAGTCAGATGCCGATTGCGGCCGTCCGCCTCCGCAACGCCGCGTATCGCGAAAATGCGCTCGCCTTGACGGAAACGGCATTCAGACGTCGGACGCCGCGGAGAGTTCGCAGGCGCTGAACGCAGGGTGATCCGATGGGTTACACGAGAAGACTCGCGTACGCCCGATACACGCTCGCGGGCGCCGATCGAGCGCATGTCGGCCCAAAGTGTTCCGATCGGGGACCAGACGACCTCGAAACCACCACCAGTGTCACTGACGCGTCGAGGGGCTTCGAGAACAAGTTCGGTATTCATGGCGACTGCGGACATGTCGGTTCTCCTTGCTATGGTGCGTTCGTTGCGGTCAGAGGCGGATGGGCCGGTGCCGTTCGATTGTGGCCAACACACCGACGGGCATGTCGCCCGTCTCGCTGCCCGCGAGTTCGCCGAAACGATGCTCGTAGAGATGTGCTGCCAGAGTGATCACCGCCTGACGCAGATCGGGTGGAACGTCGTTCCAGGTGGCGCCGAAGCCTGCGGTGAAACGCAGCTCGGCGATCGCTCCGCGCGGGATCGGCCAGAGGGCCGCGCCAAGGGATCCGGTCAATTTCTGACGAACGGTACCGGGTTGAAGAGCCCAGTCGCTAAGGTCCAGGTCTACAGTTGATGACGGCGACTTGAATTGAATGCTGTCGATCATTGTGACGGGCCCGATCGGCATCATCATGTTGCCGTCGCGGTTCCAGCACGGAACCTGAAGCACGCACACCCGATTGATCATCGCCAAAGACGTCTTACGCTCGATCATCGCGGTTGCATTGCGAAGATACAGCTCAAGCAAACCGTCCTCAGAGCCGTCATCATTGAAACCATGTGAAAGGCGCAGGTGGGCGCCGAATTCACGCAATGGAACCGGCGTTCGGGTGGCCGGCATTACTTCTTTCAGCAGCATTCATTCGCTCCAGGAAAGTCGGATGTATGGTTCAGATGTTGGCAACGCGGACGATCAACGATCGCTCGATCTCACGATCGGCCGACGTCCGGATCCGGCTTGAAATCGAATAGGTCTTGCCTGGCTCACCGCCTGATACGACGGAGGTCGTCGCGGTGGCAGTCAGCGCCGCGCTGTCAATCGCCAGCCCGCCGGTCGCGGCCTCGTCAGGTTCGATCCGCCAGCCCAGATCCGCAGCGATCGTTTCACCCGCGTCCAGAAATTGAAAACCCCAGTCGAACGTGTAGTCCAGCGAGGATGCAGGATTCTTGACAAAGTAGTTGCTCATGTCTGGTCCTATCTTTCGTCCACCCTAAACGGGGGCTCCAATTTCGGCGGAGAAGGACCGCACCGATATGACGGTCCCGGCCTCGACGGGTTGCGGGTCGGTCAGTTCTGTCAGCAACAGAAGTTCGTTCGCGGCCGTATCGATCAGCGCGACGTGATCCGCCAAACCCGCCTCGAGCCCGGCGACCTCCGAAAGCCCACCGACAAGCAGTCGCCTGCCCCCGCCGGCGCCACCAGCGACAGTAAAGGTCGCAGCAGTCGCGGGGCTCAGGATTTGCGACGCCAGCATCACGCCTCCCGCCGAGACCGGAGTCTTCGCGGCGTCTGCGGATGTCGTCGGGCCAGCGCATAGCGTTAAGAGCGCGGCGTGCGCGCTGATATAGCCCAAGCCGGCATCCCCGGCACTTTCGCCAAGCAGCTTTGGCATGGTTCAATCTCCTCTCGGAAGCAGTCGGTCGTGTGATCAAGGATTGATGGTCCGGGCGGGACTGGCTGGCAGAACGGTGCGCGCACGATATGCCGCGAGGATCTCGCGCTCATCCAATGCATGTGCAGCCTCGATCATCGTCGGAACGGCGAGTGGGCTCGGAACGGTCGATGGTGTTGCATTGAGTGCTACTGCACCGATTGTCTCCGGATCACGACGTGGCCTGCCGTAGATATCCCGACCTGACACAACGGTTGTCCCGCCAGAGAGCTCAAGCTCTGTTCCAGCGATCGGTCGCAAGTCCGGTAGAGAACCCTCGGCGGAGACCAAAGCAGCGGTCGGAGCGAGACCTTCAACCGGATTGGATCCGGGAACCGCGCCGGGAAGAACGAAACCTGCGCCGAGATGACCATTCCCGGCCATCGCCGCTCCCGCATACATGCCCACGTCCAGGCCAACATTCTCGACGCCGCGCGTGACATAGAAGATCGGAGTAACGTCAATTGGCGCGCCCGAGGTGTTCTCGGCTTCGAGGAACATCCTGTATGCGCCTCCGCCAAGATTTGTCAGCGTACCATTGGTCGCTTGCAATGTCGAAGAAGCACCCAGCACGGTCACACTTGGCGGTGTTGTCGACCAATCCACACGAAGCTCCGGCTTCCCGATTGTCGAGTCGAGAAGCAACGCGCTGATGACCGCGGTGACGTCGCTTACGACAATGTTGAACGCCAGTCGGTCGCCCGGAGCCAGCGCCGCAATCGGCTCGGCGCCAAAATAGGAGAACCCGTTGAGGTTGTTCCCAACTCTCTGCAACAGAACGCCCGAGGGTCCGACGACTGTGTCGCCGGGATCAATCGACGCGCTGACCCGAGTCCACGCTGGCGCCGACAAGTCATCCGGCGCGCTCAACAAATTCATTTGATCAGACGCGAGCGCGGACGCCGACCCGATGCCGGATCCGAAAGCCTGACCAAACCCGAATGCAATCGTCTTTATGACCGTTGAATCCGGAGAACCGGTGGCGAAGACGCCGAAGCCATCTGCAACCGGGCGCTCTGACTTGAAGATCGTCAACCCGTCTGCACGCGCGCCGGATCTCAGCTCGACTCCGTCACCGCTGCCGTGTTGAATGATTGCCGACGCTTGGATGATTGACGCATTGCCCCGAATTGCCTCCACTGCACCAGCAGTGTCGCCCGAGCAGATGCACCCCGAGACGGCCGTAAACTGACCGCCATTGTCGGTCAGTGCAGCGCCCGCCTGGGCCTCGATCTGCAAACCGTGGACTTCTGCGCGGGTTGCTGTCGAACCAAGCCGGATCGCATCTCCGGTCACGGCACGGATCATCGCACCCTGGCCTGACTCGATCCGCAACGGACTTGTGGCTGGATCCGACAGATCGGCAACGCTCATCCCAGCGGATGCCCGCACGATCACATGACGTGTTTCGTCACATGTGGTCGAGATCAGGACGTTCCCAGGATCTTCCGCCGTGTCCAGCAATTCTGCGATGCGGATCTCGTCCGCAATGGTCAGGTCGGATGGCAGGGCATCCGCCCAGGCGGCGAGTGTTGGAAAGTCCTCGCCTGGACCGATCTTGGCAACAATGATGCTTGGCATGGCCCCTCATCCCGCCGCAGAGACGCGGCTTCGTGATCGATTGGAAAGGACCGGCCGAGTTTTCGGCGGCCGGTCCTGTTGTTTCTTGAAAGGTGCTTCGTACGCTCGGTCGCTTAGGACACTGCGAAGCGCAGGGTCTTGATCGCCGCGTAGTCCGAGACGTCGCCGCCTACGCGCTTGGTCGCGTAGAACATGACGTTCGGCTTGGCCGAGTATGGGTCACGCAGGATCCGCAGGTCCGGACGTTCGGCGACCGTGTAGCCTTTGCGGAAGTTACCAAAGGCGATCGCGTGGGCGCCCGACTCGATCGTTGGCATGGATTCCACGATCAGAACCGGATAGCCGATCAGCAGCGGCGGCTGAGCAGCCTGCAGACCGTCCATCCACAGGAACCGGCCCTGGTTGTCCTTCATCTTGCGGACCTCGGCGGCGGTCTGCGAATTCATGATGAAGGCAGCACCAGCGCGGTACTCGGCGTTCAGTGCATAGACAAGATCAACCAATGCGTCGGCAGGGTTGTTCGGATCGAAATCACCTGCCGAACCGGTGGCGACATAACCGATGTTGCCCCAGCTCCACGAACCGTTGGCAACCTGAGACTTTGTCAGGAAGCCCGTCGGTTTGTTGACGCCGTCACCGTTCACGAAAGCATCCGACTCGGCGCGCAGAAAACGCTCGCCGATCCGCTCTCCAAGCCAAGCTTCGATGTCGAACGCGCTGTCGTCCAGGATGCGCTGCGACGCGGTCGGCGAGGCCGACAGCTCGTAGAGCGGGATCGAAACGCGGTCGACGATCGGCGCTTGGGTGTCCCCGGTCGGCGTCGTTTCGTCATTCCAGCCGAAGCCCAAGTCATTGTGGGCGACCAGACCGTCATATGATCCGGCCTCGACCTGAACGACATTCGCAAGCGCCCGCAAAGAAGCGCCTGAACGCAGAACGCTCTCGATGCTCTCCGACGTCTGCGGATCGACCAGGTAGCCACCCTCGGCGGCGACGCCGGTGTTCAAGCCCTTGGTTTCGACATCCAGCGACCGAAGCGCGTCCTCTTCACCCTTGCGGATGTACGACGCCATCGCCTTTGTGTGCGGCACCTCGGCGTCTGCCGTCGCTGCCAAAGCCGGGCGGCGCGTGTCAGCCGACTTGCGGTCCAGCGCATCAACGCGCTGACCCATCTCGGAGATCTGTTTGGTCATGGTGGTTTTGAAGTCCGTGAACGTGCTCAGAAATTCCGTCGCAGCCGATTTTGCCTCGGCCGAGACACCCGCCGTAAGGTCGGTCTCACTCATCTCGGTTTCCTGCTCTTGCTTGGTGGTAGGGATGGAGCCGTGCGCGATCTCGGACCGCGTCGGCGCCTCGAGCGACAGGCACTAGCCCGCCAACGCTGCGGCCAGAGCCGTCGCGATATCGTCCGCCGGTGTGAGAGCTTCCGCGACGGTGTCTTGCTGCGCGCGTGCCGACGGCAGCATCGGAAAGGTCACCAGCGACACTTCCCACAGATCGATTTCGTGGAGTAGGCGCCCGCCAGTCGTACGGTCGGGTTCCGAGCGCACGACACGGTAGCCGATCGACAGTCCATCGATCGCGCCTGCTTTCATCAGGATGGCTGCTTCCCGTCCTCGGTTCAGGTCGGTCAGAACCTCGCCGCTGACCCACAAGCCCGTGTCGTTCTCCAGCACCTTGTGCCAGATCCCGATCGGTTCGGCCGGATCGTGCTGCCAAAGCAGTTTGACGCCGCGGTTTGCCCTTTGCAGACGCTCCAGCGAGGCCGTGAACGCGCCCGGCATCACCGTGTCGCCGGACTGATCCGGCTCGCCGAATCGCGACGCATAACCCTTTATGCGACCGCGCTCGCCGGTCTCTGTCATGGCCGACAAGGCTGTGTACTTCATCTCGAGCCCGGTTTGACCCGGGGCCGGGCGGTGAAATGTCATGCTGTCCTCACAAGACGATGCGGTTGGAATTCGTGCGTGGCGGGATCTGTTCAGGAACTGGCTGGTTCAGGCGCCAATCCCAGAAGGCTCCGCTTCTCGCGATCCGTCAGGAACGCCGCGTCCGAGACGCGCTTCCACAGAGCTTCACGTTCGACCGAGAGTGCCGGAACCGCATCGAGATCGGGCTCGATCTTGATGTCGACCGCTCTGCTCTCACTCAGCCAACAGGCGATGGCACTTAGAGTCTTTGTCACCAGCGGCAGGATAGTCTGGCGATAGAACGCGCGGTTGGCCTCCTGATAGTTCGAATATGTGTTATCGCCCGGCAGGCCCAACAGCATCGGCGGGACACCGAACGCCAACGCGATCTCACGTGCCGCGGCATTCTTGGTCGAAAGGAACTCCATGTCCGAGGGCGAATACCCCATCGGGCGCCAGTCCAACCCGCCCTCCAGCAACATCGGCCTCCCGGCATTGCGTGCTCCGGCGTGGTTCTCTTCGATCTCGTTGATCAAGCGCTGATACTGTTCTTCCGTCATGGTGCCCGCGCCGTCCTGCCCGGCGAAGACAATCGCACCCGAGGGCCGCGCTGCGTTATCCAGCAGCGCCTTTGCCCACTTCTGCGCAGCGTTATGAATGTCGATCGCGCTGGCGGCGGCTTCCAGCGGAGCCATGCCGTAATGGTCGTTCGTCGGGTGAAACCCTTTGATGTGCAGGATTGGTCGAACCTCGCCGGTCATCGACCAGCGGTGCTTCTTCTGGCCAACCGCGTACTCGTACGCTGCCGGCCAGCCATCCGTTCCTGGCACCACCCGCATCCGATCGGGACGCAATACGTGGAGTTCGCGGGGAACACCCAGCGCATCGTGGACGGCTGCCTCGACATAGGCGTTGCCGCTCAGCAGCAGATGCCCAACAATCGCCTCCAGAAATCCGCTTGCGTCGGTACCGGGATTCGGTGCCGCCAGCAGGCGCAGCACCGGATGCTCGCCCATACGCGCGCCGTTCTCGATCAGATGAAACGGCACCGAGGCCGCCGCTTCCGCCACCATCCGCACAGCGCGGAATCCGATGGCGTTCATTTCATAACCATTGCGCGCCAGAGTTGCGTGATCGCGCGGCGACCAGACAGCGCGCCCGGTCCCATGAAAGGCCATGACGGGTGCTGCCGCCGACGCCTTGGTATCATCCGGTTGCGCGCCACGGCGGAACAGGCTGAAGGCCATTGTGAGTCTCCAGGAAGCAATGCCCCGGTAGGTCCGGGAGCGGATTCAGGGATGCCGGTGGTCAGCCACCGGCGCTCAGGTCACAGCGAGCGGACGCGCGCACCACAAGGCGCGGGAGCCGCCACTACCAGATCGGTCAGGGCCCAGACCAACGCGTCCAGGCGGTCGGGGCTCTTGCGACTGTCCCGACCGGTGAACGTGCACATCTGGTCCTCCAGCTTCTCGAACATGCCGACATGGTGTACGCGACCTTGTTCGTACAACGCTGCCACAGGCTCGGCGCGCAGCCGTTTGCCCTGACGTGCGTGAACCCCACGAAACGCGATCTGCGGCGCAACTTGCCGCATCACTGTCTCGACAAGATCGCCGCCCTGGTTGACTTCGGCCACCAGGCGGTCGGCTTGGAACTCCTCATACGCCGCTGCGGCGATCTCGGCCCATCCTTGCGGCGAGTGCCCCTTGCAGGTCAGATCACCCAGGACTTCGATCCGCCAGTCGCGCATCGGACCTGTCGCATCCACACCGGCAACAACAATACCGCATTCATCAGCATCGCGGCCCGAGCTGACGGGGGGATCGACGGCAACCACCACGCGGGTCAGCGAACCGGACGTGGGCTTGCGTGATGCCTCGATCATGTCGCGAGTCCAAAGCGCACCTTCGCGTTCGCGGATCAACTCGCCGTTCAATTCCTGGCGGCCCAGGGCCGTCCCGCCATATCGCGCTTCCAGACGCTCCAGAAAGCCAGGAGACAGGTTCGCCGCATTCGCCGCTGTACCCGCATGACTGACCACCGTGCTCGAATCCTCCAGGATTTCCCGCAGCACAGCCGTATCGCGCGGCGTCGTCGTCACCATCTGACGTGGATCATCGCCTAGGCGCAGGGTGAATTGCAGCATTTCCCACGCCTCGCGCGCATGGCGCCACTTGGCCAACTCGTCACACCAGGCCCCGTCAAACTGCGGGCCGCGTAAGGACTCGTAGTTGAATGCCGAGATCAGAACCGCCTCGGCGCCATTCGGCCAGATCAGCACATTCCGGCTGGCGACGAACTTAGGCATCCGGTCCGGGGGCGTGCACGCGAGGATGCCGCTGTCTCCCTCCACCATCACCTGGCGCACCTGATCCTGCGTTTCACCGACCAGAGCGATGCGGCGGCAGCGACCGGGCGCGCGCGGCGTGGCACCTTCCGCACGTGCGCGCACCCATTCGGCACCCGCACGGGTTTTGCCCGCACCGCGTCCCCCGAGAACGACCCAGGTCAGCCAGTCTCCGTCTGGTTCGACCTGATGCAGTGGATTTGCCCAGACATCCCAAATCCATGGCATGCCGACGACCGCGTTGTTTGACAGCTCGTCAAGAAACGCGAGGCGCTTCTCCTCAGGAAGTGAGGCGAGCGAGACTGCGCAGGATTTCCGCACGCGCTTCATCCAGATTCAGTTCCCTTCCACCGACCAGTTTGGTCAGTCCAATTTTCGCCTCTAGATCCAGAATTTGCTGAATTCCCTTTTGTGCCTGCTGGATCAGGCTCTTCACCTCTTTGATTTTGTCCGTGTCCATCCGATCGACTTCGGTTTCGAAATTCCGATCGACTTCGAACTGCAGAACCTTCGACGTATCGGCCAACAGCTTGCGCGCATTCGTCAGGGAGTTCTCAAGATCCTCCTGCGAATACTCACCCCCGCGCCGATCAACGAGTTCATTGATCGTCGTTCTCGACATGCATCCCCCGTGCTCCACTGAACCTCACACACCACAGCGATGCCAACGTCTTTCGGACGACGGATCGCAAAGCAGTCACAAATCGCAAAGAGAACGGCGCTTCGGTTCGGAGCTCGTCCGAACTAAATCCGTGGTGCCGGTTTGCCTGAGATTGCTCAGAAGCGGCGCTTCATTCTCGCCCACTTCTCGTAGCTTGCTTTAAGTGATACCCGACAGCGTCCGGGAAGTCAATCGGTTTTTCGGAAATATTGTATTAAAATCAATGAGTTGCGTTAACGCCTGATTAACGAATTTGCTACTTTTGGCCTGATAGAGCCTGAAACTCACTGGTTTGCTTGACGCTCTCGCTCGATCCGCCGCCACACGGCGACGTTGCGATTGTGCTCGCTCAGCGTCTCGGCAAAAGCGTGCCCGCCGGTGCCATCTGCAACAAAATACAGATAAGGCGTCTCGACCGGATTTGCAGCGGCCTCCAACGATTCGCGCGACGGGTTTGCGATCGGCGTCGGGGGCAGTCCCTGAATGACATAGGTGTTGTACGGCGTGGGTGCGGCCAGTTCGGATCGCCTCAGCCCGCGCCCCAAAGGCGCCTGACCCAATGTGATTCCGTAGATCACCGTTGGGTCGGTCTGCAGCTTCATGCCTTTGTTCAGACGGTTGATGAAAACCGATGCAACCTTCTTGTGTTCGCGCGGCGTTGTCTCTTTCTCGATGATCGAGGCAAGGATGACGAGTTGCTCCTTGGTCTCCAACGGGTTGTCCGGTGCCCGCGTCTCCCAGACCTCGTCCACTGCCTCGCGCATCTTCGTCTGCATACGCTCGATGACCGCCGCGCGTGTCCCGCCACGCTGATAGGCCCATGTATCGGGAAACAGCGAACCCTCCGGGGGCAGTTGCGTGATCTCACCTTTCAGCGGCTCCAGCGAATTCAGCCGGTCAATCGCCATGGATACGGTCATGCCCGGCGGAATGGTCACGGAGTAATTGACGTTACCGCCCTTCGCCAGACGATCCAGCACGTCCTGCATCGACGCGCCCGCAGCAAACTCGTACTCGCCAAACTTCAACTGGTTCGCCTGCCCTCCGTAGCGGCCGGCAAGCCTGAACAGCATCAGGTTTTCGACGACACCTTGTTCGGCCAATTCCTCGGCCACCGCATCAAAGCGCGCGCCGCGCTCGACTGAATAGCGAAGTGGCTCGGTCAGTGGCCCGGGCGATGTTACCTGCTGACGCGCCAGACCGATCACGCCGGTCAACACGATGCCGCCGACAATCAGAATCGTCATCATGTTTGCCGCAATGTTGCGCATCTTCATGGCGACGATCCAATTAAATCCTACATTTCAGGAGGTTGGCCAAAGATGATCGAGGCGTTTGTCCCGCCGAAGCCAAAACTGTTCGACAGCGCGAAGTTGATTTCGCGCTCTTTCTTGTACTGCGGTGCGAGGTCCAGATTCGTCACCACAGACGGATCCTCGAGGTTCAGCGTCGGCGGTGCCACCTGATCCCGGATCGCCAGGATTGAGAAGATCGCCTCGATCGCACCCGCGGCACCCAAGAGATGCCCGGTCGAGGATTTGGTTGAACTCATCGTGACGCCCGCGCCGTTCCCGCCCAACAGCTTTTCGACCGCGCGCAACTCGATCTCGTCGCCAACCGGTGTCGATGTGCCGTGCGCATTGACGTAGTCGAGCGCCGATGCCTCCAGGCCCGCACTTTTCAACGCCGCTTTCATCGATCGATACCCACCGTCCCCATCAGGCGATGGCGACGTGATATGATAGGCGTCACCCGACAAACCATAGCCGAGCCATTCGGCATAGATCTTGGCGCCGCGCGCCCGCGCATGCTCGAGCTCCTCCAGGACGACAACGCCCGCGCCTTCGCCCATGACGAATCCGTCACGTCCCTTGTCATAAGGGCGTGAAGCCTTCTCTGGCGTATCATTGTAACTGGTCGAGAGCGCTTTGCAGGCGGCAAATCCCGCAACCGACAGCGCGCAAACCGGATTTTCGGCTCCGCCAGCCAACATTTCGTCGGCTTCGCCGAGCGCGATAATCCGCGCGGCGTCGCCGATCGCGTGTGCCCCGGTTGAACATGCTGTGACCACGGCATGGTTCGGGCCTTTGAAGCCGTATTTGATCGACACCTGCCCGGAGCACAGGTTGATCAGGGCACCTGGAATAAAGAACGGCGAGATCCGGCGTGGGCCGCGCTCGTTCAGGATCATCGTGGCTTCCGAGATGCTCTCGATCCCGCCGACACCCGAGCCGATCATCACGCCCGTGCGCTCCTGGCCCTCATCGTCTTCAGGTGCCCATCCGGCGTCTTCGACAGCCTGCGTCGCAGCCGTGATGGCATAGGTGATGAACGCATCCAGCTTGCGGCGATCCTTGGGCGCCACCCAGGCGTCCATATCGTAGGTGCCATCCGTGCCGTCACCCAGGGGAATTTCGCAGGCGATCCGTGCTGGCATATCGCTGGCATCGAACCGTGTGATCGGGCCCGCGCCCGATTTCCCCGCCAGCAATCGCGACCAAGAGTCTTCGACACCGCACGCCAATGGAGACACAAGTCCCAGCCCGGTTACAGCGACTCGGCGCATCTGATCTCCTTCTTCGACGGTTCAACGCGCGGCATTTGCCCCGCGAACATGGTCCGTCAAATCAAAAGCGGCCCGACGGGTCGCCCCGGGGCCGCAAGTGTCGTCAATCGGCAGTCTCAGCTCTTTTCGGTTATGAACTTCACCGCATCGCCGAATGTCTGAATCGACTCGGCAGCGTCGTCCGGAATTTCGATACCGAATTCTTCTTCGAACGCCATGACCAGCTCGACAGTGTCCAAGCTGTCGGCGCCAAGATCGTCAATGAAAGACGCGCCCTCAATGACTTTTTCGTCTTCGACACCCAAGTGTTCGACGACGATCTTTTTGACGCGGTCTGCAATGTCGCTCATGCCACTTCCTCTTCTTCTCCGGCCTTCGCGACCGCTGTGTTTCGATACGGCTCGACGGGCAATGGAAACGACAGCGCGCACCACACCCCGTGAGGCAGTTCGCCGGTGCTCTAACAACAAGTCCCGGAAAAGGCAATTCGAGAATGTTAAGCAAAAAAGACCGCGCGCGAACCAAGTACTCGCGGGCTGCAATGGGGTGAACTTGACATTCGCCGGGCGCGCCCCCACTGACTCCTCAACCAACGAGAGGGGGCAGATGATGAATGAAGATGCGTTCAACATGTCGATGCGCAAGTTCCTGAAACAGGTGGGCGTGACCTCTCAACAAAAGATTGAAGAGACAGTGCGCTCGGAACGGCCGAAGGGTCCGCTGCGGGCCCGTGTCGTCCTGACAATCGACGGCACAAGTCTCGAGCACGTGGTCGAAGGTGATATCGAGACCGGTGACCCCGCATGAGCGTAACCCGCGATGCTGTGATCACCGCGCTGTCCAAGGTCATCGACCCCGGGTCCGGGAAGGACCTCGTCACAGCCGATATGGCGAAAGCCATTACGATTGGCGACGAAGGCGGTGTGACGTTCGTCATCGAAGTTGACCCCGCTCTTGGCGAGCAGGCCGAACCGCTACGAGCCACAGCACAGGCCGCTGTCGAAGCCATACCCGGTGTCACGCGCGTGAACGCGGTCCTGACCGCGCATTCATCCGATCCGACGCCGTCCCGGCGTTCTACTCCGGCAGGACCGCCCCCTGACCTGGGCATCGGCGGCCGCAAGAAGCCCGCTGAACCAGCCGACAAGAAAATCCCTGGCGTGTCCAACATCATCGCGATTGCGTCCGGCAAGGGCGGGGGCGGCAAGTCAACCGTCTCGGCCAATCTTGCGGTCGCGCTGGCCGCCGCCGGCAAGCGCGTCGGACTTCTGGATGCGGATGTCTACGGCCCCTCCCAGCCGCGCATGATGGGGAGCTCCGGGCGTCCCTCGTCGCCCGATGGAACGACGATCCTGCCCCTGCGCAAC
>JBHJIZ010000119.1:0-27703 GCA_050043005.1 Paracoccaceae bacterium | reverse complement strand
GCCTTCGTCGCCGCTTGGCGTGATTGGTTGGATAGGGTGCGTCATGGCAGCAAGCGGGCTGGTAATCGAGACCATAGCTGCTCTCCAACTCGACACTTTCCGGCGTCGACAGCACAGAGGTGCCTTGATGACGACTGGCTTGCGCGCCATCGTCCGATACCCGCATTACTTTGGTGAAATAGTATTCTGGGTTGGGGTCGCGTGTATTTGTGCCGAGGGGGGTGCATGGCTGGGAGTAGTATCCCCAATCCTGATCACCGTCTTCTTACTCAGAGTGTCCGGCATCCCGCTGCTAGAGGAACATCTTGCAGCAACACGTCCTGAGTTCGCGGCGTACAGGGCGCGGGTTCCCGCCCTGCTACCGTCGCTCAAGAGACTCCGCGCTCAATAGATGTAGCGTATTTCTTCTGTCCAGTAACGCTCGACCGACCGGAGGTCATTGTTCATCCCGTCGATCCCCTGCGCGCGGAGCCGGTCAGAAGAGCTCAGCTCATCTGCGTGGCGCTGGAAGAGATCTGCGATCATCTGATGGACCTCCATTCCCTTGTCCGTGAGGCGGACCCGGACTGATCGGCGGTCGACGTCGCAACGCTGGTGGTTGATGTACCCCAATTCGACGAGCTTCTTAAGATTGTAGGAAACGTTCGAACCTTGATAGTAGCCGCGGTTCTTCAGTTCGCCCGCAGTCATGATCTTGTTGCCGATATTAAAGAGCAACAGGGCTTGGACTGAGTTAATATCGAATTGTCCGACTCGCTCGAATTCATCTTTGATGACATCGAGCAGCAGCCGGTGCAGGCGCTCGATCAGCGCCAAAGTTTCGAGATAGCCCGACAAGATGTCGTGGCCGGCTTCGTCCTCATACGAGGGGACAACCTCGGCGGTCATGCTCATGATGTACTCCGAACCGTCAATGGAACACGGGGATCATTGTGCATTGTTTGCAAACAGGAGGTTAATCCTCGAAAATTTTTCGCAATATCGTTTGCTTTACCGTGAACCGTTTATGAATCGGATCACGCCGGAGAAATCGAGGGCGGCCTGACCGGCCAGATCCATCATCCCGTAGATCTGCGTGGCGTGCGCGCCGAGCGGTGTCGAGGCGCCCGCTCCCTGGGCCGCTTCCATGGCGATCCGCAGGTCCTTGAGCATCAGGGCCGCGGCGAAGCCCGGCTGGTAGTCGCGGTTGGACGGGGCCGCAGGCACGGGGCCCGGCGCCGGGCAGTAATCGTTCAGCGACCAGCAGCGCGCCGTCGCGGTCGAAGAGATGTCGTAGAGCTTTTGCGCATCCAGCCCGAGCCGTTCGGCGAGCGAGAACCCTTCGGCCACTGAGATCATCTGGATCGCCAGCATCATGTTGTTGCAGATCTTGGCGGCCGATCCCGCGCCGGGTCCGCCGGCGTGGAAGATGTTCTTGCCCATCGCCTCGAGCGCGGGCGCCGCCGCTGAGAACGCGGCCTCAGCGCCCCCGACCATGAAGGTCAGCGTGCCTGCCGTCGCCCCGCCGATGCCGCCCGACATCGGGCTGTCGACCATCATCTGGCCGCGGTCCTCGGCCTCGGCGATCACCTCGCGCGCCGAGGCGGTATCGATGGTCGAGCAATCGATGAAGACGCAGCCCTTCGGCGCGCTGTCGAGGATGCCGCCCTGTCCGCAATAGACCAGCTTGACGTGTTTGGCGGCGGGCAGGGCGGTGACGACAATCTCGGCCCCGGCGACCGCATCGGCGGGCAGTTCGGCGGCGACGCCGCCCGCGTCGACCAGCCCGGCCAGAGCCTCGGCGTTCAGGTCGAAACCGGTCACGGAATGCCCCGCCGCCAGCAGGTTCTTCGCCATTGGCAGGCCCATATTGCCCAGTCCGATGAAGCCGATCTTCGCCATCTGTCCCTCCCCTGATGTGATTCGAATTCTTCTAGGCGGGATTGGGTCGCTTGTCAGCGGAGATTGGCGAGGAGCGCGCGCTGGGTCGGCCAAACGCGCAACACTTTCGTTCACTTAAACCATGCCGGAAAGCGGCCCGGGACGGTGTGAAATCCGACGTGACTTTCTTCACGTAATTTTCCGTTAAGCGGATATCCGGGATGAAAAGAGGGTGCGATCCAACCCGCTCAAGGTGCCCGGGTTTCCACGAAAGATTATTGCTCGACGCGGTGAAAAGGTTAATTTCGCGGGCTCAGCCCGGCCTGGAGTTTCGCGGTCTTGAACCTGCAGCCAGCCCGCGCGGAAGCGCTCGTCAGGCTGTCCAAGTTACGCCTTCCACGGAACCCGAAGCAACCAGAACTGGCCCGAGTTTCGAGCAGACGACGTTCCGGTAACACCGGACCAGTGAGGTCGATGAGCCCGAGGCACAGACGGGCACGGAAACGCACAGACGGCGCGATGTCTCATGCGATCCTCATCAACCTGCGGCCGTTGATCTGGTGTCATCGGTGCGTTTCCCTGATCCTGATCAGACGGTGACCTGCACGACCATTTCCACCTCGATCTGAAGGTCCGGCGCGGCGAGTGCGGTTACGCCGATCCCTGTCAGGCTGGGCTTCGCGCCATCGAGGAAGCGGATGATTTCGGTCATGGCGATCTCCTGCGTTTCGGACCGCAGGTCGGTCACGTAGATGCGCATCTGCACGATGTCGTCTGTCGACGCCTGAAGCGCGTCGAGCGCTGCCTGCAGGTTGGTGACCACCATCGCGGTCTGCTCGGCCAGCGATCCGGGTGCCGGGGCACCGTCGGGTCGCCAGGCCACCTGGCCGGACACGAAGGCCAACCGGCCAGAGTGCGCGATCGAGATTTGCGAGTATCCGATCTTGCCAGCATCCGGCAACGCTGGAGGGTTCATACGATCGATTGCAGCGGACATGTCTTGCTCCTTCCAATGGCGGTGACGCCGAGAGACATAGACACGCTGTCTGGCGAATCGTGATCGCTTCAGCCTCGAATATAGTGCTACAAAGAGCCATGATCGGATCGAAGGTGAACGACATTCTTCTGTTTCTCTCGGTCGTTGAAACCGGGAGTTTCGTGGCCGCGGGTAAGATGTTCGGCCTGTCACGCTCGACCGCCGGGAAGGCCATCGCGCGGCTGGAGGATGGCTACGGCGCGCGGCTTTTGAACCGGACCACACGCTCGGTGGACCTGACGCAAGAGGGAAAACGCCTCTATCAGCATGGGCAGGCAATTCGTCAGGCGATCGAGGCTGCCGATGACAGTATTGCCAGTGCCAGCGGCATCCCGCGCGGCGTGTTGCGTGTCACTGCCCCTGACGCCTTGGGACGCAGGCTGTTGCTGCCGACAGTACGCCGGTATCTGGACACCTGGCCGGAGACACAGATCGAGCTGTCGCTGTCGGACCGCGTGGACAATATTATCGAGAAGGGTTTTGATCTGTCGATCCGCGTCGGTGTCAGCCCGCCCGACCAAGGGTTCATTGCACGGACACTTTTGCGGAATGACGCGGTGTTGTGCGCCGCCCCTTCGTATTTCGAGGGACGGGACAGGCCGCAGACCATCGAACAGCTTACGCGTCACCAACTGCTGCAGTTTGCAACGCGTAGCGGGCGGCAGGGCTGGCATCTGCAAGAGGACGACGGAACCTGGGTCCGCGCCCAGGGTCAGGTCCGCCTGCGCCTGGACAGTGCCGAAGCGCTGCGCGCGGTTGCGCTGGACGGCCTGGGCATCGCGCTGCTGCCGCAGCTTCTGGTCGGCGCCGATCTTGCAGAGGGCCGTCTGGAACGGGTGCTTCCGGGGCTGGACCATGGTCAGATTCCAATCCTTGCGCTCTACCCTCATAAACGCCTGCTTGAGCCGCGTGTCCGCCGCTTCATCGATATGCTGAGCGAAGACCTGAAACAGTTTCGAGCGAGCAATTCGGAGCCGCCGGTTCCAGTGTGACGGCGCCGACGTTGGGACGTCTGGCGCGCTGGGCGAGCAGCTGGGCGCGTTGATTGTCAGCAGGGTACCGTTTCGCGCAGCGGTTGTTGAGCCGAACCGTGTCCTGCTCTACACTGGTGCGACGGCCAAACATCTAGAACGGAACACGCAGCATGATTGCCTACGTCACCGTGGGAGCCGATGACATCGTGCGCGCGAAACGGTTCTACTCTGCGGTCCTGCCAGCGCTTGGTTACGGGATGACGGAAGGCCCCGAGGGCCTGAGTTTCGCGTTGCCCGAACGACCGGGTCAGTCTGCGGCTTTGCCGGAATTCTACGTCAAACCGACCTTCGACGGACGCCCTGCCTCGGCCGGGAACGGTGCCATGATCGCGTTCGAGGCGCGCAATCAACAGCAGGTTCGCGACCTTCACGCCGCAGCCCTTGCGGCAGGTGGCTCTGACGAGGGTCAGCCGGGTTTCCGTGCCTCCTATGGCGCTCGGTTCTATGTGGGCTACCTTCGCGATCCCCAAGGCAACAAGATCGCGCTTTTCTCTGAAAATCCGGACGAACCCGGACGAGACGGGTAACGCGGCCGAAGTGCGCGACGACACTTTTGTCGGCAGCGCAATATCGTGTTGAGGCGCGCCGCTGAGCGGAAGAAAGCATGTTGTTGTGCTGACGACAGTGTCTAGGCGATCTTGTGGATGTCGCGGACCATCTGGACGGCGGGCAGGAGCGGGGCGGGCACGGGCTGGGTGCCGGAGATCCAGAGGTAGAGATCCTGGTCGTTCTCGTTCATCAGGGTCTCGAACGCGTCCAGATCGTCTTGGGAGAGATCGGCCATGGCGCCGTCGGCGAAGGGCCCGAACAGCAAGTCCATCTCCTTGGTGCCGCGGCGCCAGCAGCGGATGCGCAGGCGCTTGAGGCGCTTTTCATGCTCGGTCAGTTCCGGGGCTGTGTCGTCTTCACGGGGCTGGGTCATGGGGTCCATTTCAGGAAGTTGCCGATCAGACGCAAGCCCGTCGCCTGGCTTTTCTCCGGATGGAACTGGGTTCCAAACATATTGTCCCGCCCGACGATTGCCGTGACGGCCTGACCGTAATCGACGATTGCAAGGCGATGCGTGGGATCGGTCAGTGCAAGATGGTAGGAATGCACGAAATAGGTGTGATCGCCGGGCCTTATGCCGGTCAGGACCGGGTGGTCCGCAATCTCGGCCAGATCGTTCCAGCCCATATGCGGGATCTTGAGCGCAGGGTCCGAGGGCGTCAATCGCGTGACATCCCCGCCGATCCAGTCGAAGCCCGGCGTCTCGCCGTGCTCCAGTCCGCGCGTTGCCATGAGCTGCATGCCGACGCAGATGCCGAGGAACGGCGCGCCCGCCTGGACGCGGGTCGAGATCGCCTCGAACATACCGTCGACGGCCATCAGTCCGCGGCGGCAATCGGCAAACGCGCCGACACCCGGCAGAACGATCCGGTCGGCCCGCGCGACGAGATCGGGATCGGCGGTGACGATGATCCTGCCGCCGTCGACCTCGTGCGACATGCGCGCGAAGGCTTTCTCGGCGGAGCGCAGGTTGCCCGAGCCGTAATCGATGATCGCGGTCGTCATGAGCCGGTCACGCCGCCTTGCCGTTCAGGAACTGCTCTTCGGCACCTTCCGGAGTTGCGGCCTGGACCACGCCGCGTTCCTGCCAGCCCCAGAGCCAAAGCTCCATCCGGCGCACGGCGCCGCCTTCGAAGGCGAAGACGAAGCCCACGGCATACATGACCAGCACCGGTGCGGCGGGCGCGAAGAGCCAGGCCAGCCCCATCACCGCCGCGAGTGCTGCCAGTGTCAGCCAGAGCCCGTGCCAGATCGCCCAGATCAACGGAACCGCGAGCGCGAAGATGTCGAACCGGTCGGTCACCGCCTCCAGATCGCGCCCTTGCTTGTGATGGATGGTATAGACCGTGGTTTCCATCAGAGCGCGCCCTTGGTCGACGGGATCGCGTCGGATTTTCGCGGATCGGTTTCGAGTGCCTCGCGCAGCGCGCGCGCGACGGATTTGAAGGCGGCCTCGGCGATGTGGTGGCTGTTGATGCCGTCGATGCGTTCGACATGCAGGGTGATGCCGCCATGCGTCGCGAACGCCTGGAAGAACTCGCGGACCAGTTCGGTGTCGAAGGTGCCGATCTTCGGTGCCGTGAAGTCGACCTTCCAGACGAGAAACGGACGTCCCGACAGATCAAGCGCCGACCGCACCAGCGTATCGTCCATCGGCAGCAGGCAGGAGCCGTAGCGCCGGATCCCGGTCTTGTCGCCCATCGCCTCGGTCAGGGCTTGGCCCAGCACGATGCCGACATCCTCGACCGTGTGGTGGTCGTCGATGTGCAGATCGCCGGTCGCGTGAACCGTCAGATCGATCAGCGAATGCCGTGCAAGCTGGTCGAGCATATGGTCGAAGAACCCGACACCCGTCTGGTTGTCGTACCGGCCGGTGCCGTCCAGATCCAGCATCGCCGTGATCTGGGTCTCGGCTGTCTTGCGCGTGCGCTTTGCCTGTCTCATCCGCGTGCCCTGATTGCGTTGCGGCACTCTATAGGGCAGGGATCGGGCGCTCGCAATCGTCCGGCTGGGCGCTTAAATGGCACAGGCGAAGGAGACTTGTATGCAGGATCAGAACTTTCCCGGCTGGCACGGCACCACCATCGTCGCGGTCCAGAAGGGCGACACCGTCGCGATTGCCGGTGACGGCCAGGTCAGCCTGGGTCAGACCGTGATCAAGGGCAATGCCCGCAAGGTACGCCGGTTGTCGCCGGGTGGGCATGACGTGATCTGCGGGTTCGCCGGTGCGACGGCGGATGCGTTCACGCTGCTGGAGCGACTGGAGACGAAGCTGGAGGCCGCGCCCGGGCAACTGACGCGCGGGTGCGTCGAACTGGCCAAGGACTGGCGGACCGACAAATACCTGCGCAATCTGGAAGCGATGCTGATCGTCACCGATGGCAAGGAACTGCTGGTCGTGACCGGAGCAGGCGATGTGCTGGAGCCAGAAGGCGGGATCGCGGCCATCGGGTCCGGTGGAAACTATGCGCTGGCGGCTGCGCGGGCGATGGCGGATCTGGATCTGGATGCCGAGACCATGGCGCGCAAGGCGTTGGAGATCGCCGCATCCATCTGTGTCTACACCAATGGCAACGCTGTCGTGGATGTGATTGGTGCGTGACATGATCGACCGTTGACCGGTTGCTCGGTTCTGCCTCATCTTTCCGGCGCGGGGGATCAGAGTATGGCCTAATCGAGGAGTTCGCGTGTCTGAACCTGTCGAACCTGTCCGAAAACCGCGTGTAGATCCGGCGGGACGGCCCCTGGAAGGCCGGATGCGGCAGGCGATTGTCGCCCTTGGGATTCTGCTTGGCTGGTTTGCTCTTCTGGCACTTTTCTTCTGGGCCACGCGCGATTCGGACCGCTCTGTCGTTGCGATCTTCATGTTTTCGCTCGCCGTCGTCGCCTGGCTGGGCGCCGAGGCGGTCGGGACCTGGCGCGCGCAGATCTGGCCGGCGAGCGCGATGGCAATCGCGGGATCCCTGTCGATGGGATTCGGTGTCAGCATGGCGACGCCGGAATTGCGCGCGGCAGTGCCGGCCGAAGCGTTGGCGACGATCTCGGGCGTGGCTGCCCTTGGGATGCTGGCCTTCCTGGTGCGGTTCCGCTTGCCGGGGCTTGTCTCGCCGATCATCACCTTTGTCGTGGTGGCGCTGTTTCTCGGCATGTACGGGGCGGATCAGGAAAGCCTGGCGCGGGTCGAGGGGTTGAGCGCGCGCGGTATCCTGTCGGCGTTGATGAATTCTCCGCTTTGGGCCTCGGCATTCGGGATACTGGGCCTGAGCGCCGTCGTGCTGGCCCGCCGTCTGGATCTGAAGGGCGACGATTTCGGCGTTGCCTCGGCCCGGCCGCTGCATCTGATCGGTGCCGGGGTTGTCGCGCTTGTGGTCGGGCGGGCGCTGGCGATCTATCCGTTTCCCAGCGACATCGTGCTGCTTCTGACGGTCTGGATCGCGGCCTTTTACTGGGCCTTGAGGATCAATCGCGTCGCCGTGCTGTGCGCCGTGCATCTGGCCTTGATGAAACCGCTGATCCTGGCCGTGACCGCACCGACGGGCTGGCGACCGGACATCGCGGATTGGTCGGCGATCATTCTGATCATCCTGGCGTTCGATCTTGCCGTCTGGCCCCGGGTGCACCGGTTGTCCCTGTCGCTTGGATGGACGCTTGGCCCGGGCGGGCGCGTCCCGCGCGAACGGGACGGATGGGTCTGGCGCTACTGGCCCTATGCCTGAAGCGCCAGTGCCCGGGATCAGGCCAGGCCCGATCTTGGTCGAACCCGGTTCGGGTCAGGCGCGGGTCAGGTCAGGCTGAGTGTCGCGACGCCGAGCGGCACCGAGAATTTCTTGCACCAGATCCAGATCTCGTTGAACTGCGCGACGTCCAGACCGGCCGGGATCGCATAGACCTGTTTGCCCGAGTTTGACGACAGCAGCGCCAGGCGGGCGTCCTGATTGTATCCGTTGTTCCCCAGGGCGACATGCGGGTCGGGCGCGCCGTCGAAGGTGAAATCGTCCTCTAGAATGACGACCCATTGCTTGCCGACCCGCCCGATCGAGGCATGGCCGGTCGTGACGTGCTTGCTTTTGCCGACAAAGGTGCCGCGCGCCGTCACGGCCGCGTCGGCCGCCTGGGCCAGCGTGACCGAAGGGGCCGGGGCCTGAGCCTTCTGTGCGGCTGGGGCGCAGGCGCCGACCAGCAGGGCTGCCGCTGCGAGGGTGATGAATGGTTTGAGCATGAGAATGGTCCTTTCCGTTTGCGTGCGGGGAACCTCGCCACGTGGGCCGCAAAGAACAAATCAAGGCTGTTCACGCGCGCGGAATGCGCTGTGTTCTGCTTGTCACATCTGACGGTAAGGCCTACATCCGCGCCCATGACAGATCTGACCCCCCGGGAAATCGTTTCGGAACTCGACCGCTTCATCATCGGCCAGGCCGATGCCAAGCGGGCCGTGGCCGTCGCCTTGCGCAATCGCTGGCGTCGCCAGCAGCTCGACGCCGAGATGCAGGCCGAGATCCACCCCAAGAATATCCTGATGATCGGGCCGACCGGCGTCGGCAAGACCGAGATTTCGCGCCGTCTGGCCAAGCTGGCGAATGCGCCCTTCCTGAAGGTCGAGGCGACCAAGTTCACCGAGGTCGGCTATGTTGGCCGCGATGTCGAGCAGATCGTTCGTGACCTGGTCGAGCATGCGATCGTGATGATCCGCGACCAGAAGCGCGACGGCCTGCGCTCGGCCGCACATGACGCCGCCGAAGACCGGGTGATCGACGCGCTGGTCAAGGGCGACTCGAAGGATGCGACGCGGCGGTTCTTCCGCAACAAGCTGCGCAACAACGAGCTGGACGATACCGAGATCGAGCTGGAGATCGCGGATTCCTCCAATCCGATGCCGTTCATGGAGATCCCAGGCGGTGGGTCGCAGATCGGCATGGCGAACCTGGGTGATCTGTTCGGCAAGGCGTTTTCCGGACGCACGAAATCCGTGAAGACCACGGTCAAGGAAAGCTACAAGCTCTTGATCGACGAGGAAGCGGACAAGCTGATCGATCAGGAGGTCATCACGCGCGAGGCCATCGAGGCGGTCGAGCAGAACGGGATCGTCTTCCTGGACGAGATCGACAAGGTGTGCGCGCGGGCCGAGACGCGCGGGGCGGATGTCTCACGCGAAGGCGTGCAGCGCGACCTGCTGCCGTTGATCGAGGGGACGACGGTGTCGACCAAGCACGGTGCTGTGAACACCGACCACATTCTGTTCATCGCCTCGGGCGCGTTCCACGTTGCCAAGCCGTCGGACCTGCTGCCGGAATTGCAGGGGCGTTTGCCGATCCGCGTCGAGTTGCGCGCTCTGACCGAGGAAGACTTCCGCCGGATCCTGTCCGAGACCGCCAATGCGCTGACTGGCCAGTATGCGGCGCTGATGGGCACCGAAGGTGTCGAGGTCGCGTTCTCCGAGGATGGAATCGCGGCACTCGCGCGGATCGCGGCCGAGGTCAACGCCGAGGTCGAGAACATCGGCGCCCGACGTCTTCACACGGTGCTCGAGCGCGTGTTCGAGGATCTGTCCTTCACGGCCCCCGATCGTTCGGGTGAAAGCGTGACGGTGGACGCTGCCATGGTCGAGAAGCATCTGGGCGATCTGGCCCGTTCGACCGATATCAGCCGGTATGTGCTGTAGGGTGGTGTTGAACACAGTCTCGACCGAACTGCTGTCCCAGCGCTCGCTACAACAAGCTTAGGCTTGCATTCACGTCCCGCTCGACCCCTTCGAGGTTGAAGGTGCTGCCGTTGATCGAGGGGACGACGGTGTCGACCAAGCACGGTGCCGTGAACATCGACCACATTCTGTTCATCGCCTGATTGAACCGTCTCCGGTCCCGGCGCGACTACCCAGTGAAAGGGCGCATGAGCGTCGCTGGCATGAGCTGGATGGAGCGTTTCGAAGATGAATCAAGATCTGGAAAAGTGGTTGAACTGGGCCTGGCGGAACCGTCAGGAGATCATGCGTCGGGCACAACAGGACGGTCGCGGCAATCGACTGCCTGAAAGAGATTTGAGACGTCCCGCCAATGTTCGCGGATTCGGCAATAATCGCGGCACCCAAATGATTTACAGCTATTACACTGGCGCATTGGGCGGGCAAGTGACCGAGAACCTCACCGCCCAGGAAGCGCGTGATCCGGACTTGAACCAGTTCGCGTTGCAGATGGCCATGACCAAGCTTGAGCTATCCTCATTTCAGGTCGACCTACAGCGCGACACGACCTACTCAAACCTGAGTGTTTCGACGCTGGAGCAAATGCATCTGGAGTATGTTGCTGGCGGGTTCTTCCATTTCATCAAGGCACCCATGCCGACAAACCAGCGCGTCTATGTCAATCTAAAGCCCGTGGGGCGCGGCAGAAGTTTCCGCCGGCTTTTGTCGATGATCAAGGACGTGCCTGGTTTGGACAGAGCCAAGGTCGCGGCACCCGGTCTGCGGGATGCTGATGGCAATGTTTTCGATCGGGCCGACACGGTTGTAATCTACATGCGCGATGAGACGGCGCAGACGGCCGTCGTTGATGCGTTGCGCGATTTCAACAGAGCGAACCGGACGCTGTTCAGGGCTCAACTGCCGCGGCGGGTCAGACCTGTCGAGGGGGTGGGCGGGGTCGGATGTGCCTCGGAACCGCCATCGGTCCAGATCCTCCGAGTAAACGGCAATACGTACTTTCAGCAATCATCTCAGAGTTTTGGAGCCTATCGGTCCGAAATCATTTTTGCAGCGTTGGAGGGGGCATTGCGGTCCAACTCACGTATGCCCGACTTCCTTCGGTTGCGGTGGTTCAAGCAGCGCGCCGCGAAGCTTTTGCGTCACGGTGGCGTCGATCCGAAGAACCCGGCGCTCCAGGGTGACTACAAGGGGAATCTCGTACAGATCGTCGATCGTGGGAATTGAGATGAACGGTTTTCGACTGCGCGTCTGATGCGCCTGGCTCGATCCGTTTGCCGACCAGGAAAGGGCATAGGAGTTCGCCACGCGATGGCGCCTCCGACAAGCCAAAGAGATCTTCAAGGTCGACCGACCACGGGTTCGGTGAGTGACTGAAGCATGCCCTTGAACAGCGTGTGGCGTGCGCCGTGTGTCTTCGGTCCAGACGGGTAACCGGCAGGGTCAGGCAGATGCCACCCTGCCAGTTGTCCGTCGCCGCTCAGATCAGGAACGCCGAGAAGTCGAACGCGACCGGTTCGAAGTCCGGAACATCGAACACGATCGGCTCAAGGTCTGGAAGATCGACTGCGATCGGTTCGAAAGGCACGCTCGAGAAGCTGAAGCTCTCGACATCGCCGCCAGCCTGTGCCGTGCCCGTGCCGAAGAAGCTGTCGCCGGACGCCGATCCACTGACCGAGGAGAAGCTGCTGCCGTCCGGGGCGACGTAGGCATAGGCCGAAGCGGAAACCGACGAAGATCCCGATCCGGACGCGGTGCCAAAGAACGAGGCCGAGGCACTGCCGAGGCCTGTGGCCGAGGCAGATCCGCCGCCGAAGGTGTTGGCGAGCCTTGTGTCGATCTGTGGTTCGAACACGATTGTATCCAGCGAAGACAGGTCAATCTCGATGTCGAGATCGAAGTCCTCGATCGGTGCGCGAGCGGGCATGATCGCGTCGAGGTTGAAGTGTTTGAACGAGAACATGGTCATGACCTCCGATTTTTCCGCGCTGCGGAAGCTGTGATGTTCCAACCTGAGAAGGGCGTGTCCGCCCTGTCTTGTGTCTGGTCAGGGCGGTGTGGCATGACGGTTCCGGCACGGATAGCTGGGGATTTCCCTAGGTTTGGAGATGCACATGCAGTTCATCGACGAGGCCGCTCGGGCGACCACGCCCGATGAGGTCATTTCAGCCATGCGCGGCGAACTGGCGACGCAGGACATCGCCTATTTCTCGCACCGCACGATCATAGATCCGTCGCGCACCATCAACCACTCAACCATGCCGCGAGAATGGTTGGATCACTACCAGGGGTCGAGTTACTTCCGGATCGATCCCGGATTGCAGCGCGTCCGTACGGCAACCGGTCCGATCCACATGAGCTTCGACGAACGCCACCCGACCTACACGGCGAAGGGCCGGGCACGGACGATGTTCGAGGAGATGACGTCCTTCAAGGCGCGGGGGTCGTATTTTGTGCCGTTTCGCGAGTCGCGCGCAGCACCCGCCGCGTCGGTCAATTTCCTGACCGATCGGGATGGACGCCAGTTCGATCTTTGGCTCGACGAGTTTGCAACAACGCTGAACCTCTATGCAGTGGTGGCGCATACGCGGATCTACGAGTTGATGCGCCCACGGCCCTGCGGCGTCTCTGACGGCAATCCTCTGGCGGCCCGTGAACGCGAGTGTCTGCAATGGCTGGCGCAAGGCCTGAAATCGGACCGGATTGCCGAACGGATGGGGATCAGCGACCGCACCGTCGAGTTCCACCTGCGCAATGCGCGCTCGAAACTGAACGCAGCGACCCGCGAACACGCGCTTGCCAAGGCACTGATCGGTGGCCTGATCGAGATCTGATCTTCGGTCCCCGTCTGCGGCTTGCATCTGACCGATCCCGGCGGCATCAAGCGCGTATGGTGAAGCTTTACATTGATGCCGATGCCTGTCCGGTGAAGGGCGAAGCGATCAGGGTCGCAGACAGACACAAGCTCCAGGTTTTTGTCGTCTCGAATGGTGGAATCCGGCCCGACCCTCATCCATTGGTGGAGACCGTGATCGTGCCGGACGGCCCCGATGTCGCGGACATGTGGATCGCGGATCGCATCCAGCCCGGCGACATCTGCGTAACGGGCGATATTCCCTTGGCGGCGCGGGTGATCGAGAACGGTGGCGCGGTCCTGAAACACAATGGCGAGAGCCTGACCGAACGCAATGTCGGCAATGCGCTCGCGACGCGGGATCTGATGACCGATCTGCGTGCCGCAAACCCGCTGAACCAGGGCGGCGGTGGCAAGGGCTTCACCAAACAGGACCGGTCGCGGTTTCTGGATACGCTGGATCGGATGGTCCGGTCGGCATTGCGGGCTCAGATCCAGTAGGTGCAGACCAGATGCTATTGCGTGTCTGCGATAACACTCTTTGCCGCCTGCGACAGGCAACGATGCGGCGCCGGTCTGCTCCCAAGCCTGGGCGTAAGGTCAGCCCGGCCCTTGGTATGCGCAGAGGCAGCCATGTTGTCCGCGTGCTGTGAACGGCTTCCTGAACAGACGCGCCGTCGGTGGTTCGCCATGACCGGCGCTGGCATCACACTGGTGGGTTGACTTGATATGACCGGACCCGTCCCATGCCGCCAAACCAGAGGGAGGCGAATATGAGCGAGACGGCCCGTCATGCCGGAATGCTGTTGGTGGACTGTCTGCGCGAGCAGGGTGTCGAGCGCGTCTTCGCGGTGCCAGGCGAGAGCTATCTGGCGGCGCTCGACGGGATGCACGACGCCACCGCTATCGAGCTGGTTCTGCCGCGCCACGAAGGCGGCGCAGCCTTCATGGCCGAGGCGCACGGCAAGCTGACCGGCCAACCCGGTATCGCGATGGTGACGCGCGGGCCTGGGGCGACCAATGCCTCGATCGGTGTGCATACAGCGATGCAGGATTCGTCGCCGATGATCCTGTTTGTCGGGCAGATCGCCACGTGGATGCGCGACCGGGAGGCATTTCAGGAGATCGATTATCGCGCGTTCTTCGGGTCGGTCGCGAAATGGGTGACCGAGGTCGATGATCCCGAACGCTTGCCCGAAGTTGTCTCTCGCGCGTTCCATACAGCCCTGTCGGGGCGGCCTGGTCCGGTCGTCGTAGCGCTGCCCGAGGACATGATCTCATCCGCAACGAATGCAGCAAAAGGCATGGCGATCCGTGTCGCGCGTCCGGCCCCCGATCCGGCAGCGGTCGACGAGGCGATGGCGATGCTGGCAACGGCGCAGCGTCCGTTGGTGCTGGCGGGCGGTGGCGGGTGGACCGACAGCGGCCGCGCCCTTCTCAAGGAATTTGCCGAGGGCAGTGGATTGCCCGTTTCCTGCGTGTTCCGGTTCCAGGACCTGATGGACAACCACTCGCCGAACTATGTCGGGGATGCGGGTGTCGGCATGTCGCCGCACATGAAGCAGATGATCGGCGAGGCCGATGTGATCCTGGCGCTTGGCCCCCGGTTCGGTGAGTCGACAACCGATGGCTACGCCCTGTTCACGGCGCCCGATCCGGTCCAAAAACTGATCCATGTCCATGCCTCGGACCGCGAGATTGGCAAGATCTATCAACCGGTTCTTCCGATCCATGCGCATCCCGAAAGCTTCCTGACAGCGGTGTCGGGCACCCCGCTTGCGGCGTCCGAGACCCGCGCCGCCTGGACGGCGAAGGGCCGCGCCGGGTACGAGACGACCTTCGATCTGCCGCCGCAGCCCGGTGCCTTGGACATGGGGGCCGTGATGCGGCACCTGAACGACGTGCTGCCCCAGGACGCGATCCTGACGAACGGCGCGGGCAACTTCGCGATCTGGCCCAACAAGCTGTTCCGCTTCGGGCCGAACCAGCGGCTGCTCGGACCCCAGTCGGGCGCCATGGGCGCAGGCGTGCCCGCCGCCGTTGCCGCGAAGGCGCATGACCGGAACCGCACGGTCGTCTGCTTCGCGGGCGACGGTGATTTCCAGATGACCGGGATGGAACTGGGGGCAGCTTTGCAGTCGGACTGCCAACCGATCGTGCTGATCCTGAACAACGGCATGTACGGCACGATCCGGATGCATCAGGAGCGCGAATATCCCCACCGGACCGCCGGGACCGCGATCACCAATCCGGATTTCGTGCAGCTTGGGCAGGCGTTCGGATATCACGCCGAACGGGTCACGCGGACCGAGGACTTTGCCTCTGCATTCGACCGCGCCATGGGGTCGGCCACCGGCGCTGTTCTGGAATTGATGATCGATCCCGAAGCGATCACGCCGCGCGCGACACTCAGCCAGATCAGGGGCGACTGAGCGGCGCCATACAGGGGTGTACGGAGGATCTGGTAGCGTTGTTCGCGCGGACCTTCGCCCCTGTATTGAGGTTTCGCTAAGCGACTGCTGGATCTGGGCGGGTCAGTATCCCCGCATCGGATCGACGATGTTTTGCAAACGCTTGCCCGCAATCCAGTGGTCCAGATTGTCGAGGAACATGGTGAAGGAGTAATCCTCCCATCCTTCGTAGACCGAAGAACTGTGCGGCGAGATCAGCACATTTGGCGCACCCCAAAGCGGGCTTTCAATAGGCAGCGGTTCGGTTTCGAACACATCAAGGACGGCGCCGCCGATCTGACCTTCTTGCAGCCCGGCAAGCAGGGCGGTCTGATCGACGACGGTCCCGCGTGAGACATCTCCGACAATCACGCCGGTCTTCATCCGCGCGATCTCGTCGGCGCCAATCAGGTGGCGCGTCTCGTCAATTAACGGGGTGCAGATCGCGATGAAATCGGCGCGGGGCAGCACGTTGGGCAGATCGCTGGCGGCGTGGACCTCGTCGACATGGTCCGTGGGTTTGGGATTGGCGCGGGTGCCGAGAACCGTCATGCCGAAGGCCTTGGCGCGCGCGGCGATCGCGCGACCAGTGTGGCCAAGGCCAAGGATCAGAAGCGTCTGGCCCTTCAGCGGGCGCATCGGGCGCGGGTCCCAACGCCGCGTCGCCTGATCCGCTTGCAGACCGGGCACGCCGAGCGTGAAGTGGAGAAATCCGCCCAGGATGTATTCGGCCATCATGTCGGCGGCGACCCCGGCGGCGTTGGTGACCGGGGTGCGCCGGGGATCCCAGATGCCGAAATGGTCGGTGCCGACACCGCCGTTCGAGATCCAGCTTGGACCGCCTTGGTCGAACAGAGCCTCACGCGGGAAGCCCGGAGTGCCAGCGAACCGGACCGAGTAGACGACGTCAGGGCGCATTTGTGCGATCGCTTCGGGCAGGTCTTCGTAGGTTCTGCATTCGGCATATGCGAGATCGGGGAACCGGGCGTTCAGGGCCTTTGTCAAGCGGTCTGTCTCTGCGTTGTGGAGCAGGATCTTCGGCGCTTCCCTGGTCATCGCTCGATGCTCCCGAGCAAGCGGCCAAATCCTGGCAGCGGGTCGGGGATCTTCAGGTGTTGCAGCGCCTGGAAAAGCATCGCCTGGTTCGAGGTGATGACCGGTTTGCCAGTCGTATCTTCGAGCCGCGCAATCGTCTCGACCGCGCGCATGTCGGTGCAGGACAGGACCAGCGCCTCGGCCTCGGCGTGCTCGGCGCCCAGACCAAGGCGGAAGGCGGCGTCGGGGTCGAGCGCGCCCAGGCCGGTGTTGTCCAGGGTCTCGGTCACTTCGGAGCGTTGGACGGTGCGGATGCCCATGCGGTCGAGGAAATCCACGGCCATGTCGTTGATCGAAGGCACGTAAGGTGAGGCGAAGCCGATCTTGCGGACGTCCAGGATCTTCAGCGCGTTGACCAGGGCGCCCGCCGCAGTGACGGTCCCGGCCCCGCTGGCAGGACGGAGGCGGTCGCCGAGACGGGTGTCGAACTCTGGCCCATGGGTCAGCGTTGCCGAGGTGCACCCGTACAGCACAACATCCGGCTTGGCGCCCATCAGTAGGTGCAGCGGTTCGTCGAGGTCCGAGGCACCTAGGCCCTGCATCTGGGCTTCGTCGGGGATTTCGTCCTCATCGTATCCGCCGAGGCGCGCTATGTGCACCGAGATTTCGGGTGGGCACATCAACGCCAGGTCGGGTTCGAGGTTCGTATTTGTGAACGGCACCAGAACGCCCAGCCGGGCGCGGCCACGGGATTGGGTCATGGTGAGGTTTCCATCAGTGTGACGAGGCCTGCTTCGATGTCGCGGGCGTGGGCGTTCGGATCGCGATCCTCGGGTGGGCCGAAACCGCCACCGCCGGGGGTCTCGAAGACCAAGGTCTCGCCCGCGGGGATGCGGATTTCGCCCTTGCCGGGCAGATCGGGGCCGTCCTGTCCCAAACGGATGCGTCCTGGCGCGCCGTCGAGGCCGCCATGGCGCCCGCGTGCCGCGTTCTGGACACGCTCGACCGACAGGAAGAGCATAAGATCCTGCGCCGATGAGGCCGAGAGTTCGATCCGCTGGCCCAGCCCGCCGCGCATCCGGCCGCCGCCGCCGGAATCCGGACGCAGTTCGCGGTGGTGGAACAGGCCCGGGGCGACCGCTTCGGTCGTCTCGATCTGACTGCCCCAGACGCCGCTGGGAAAGGCGGTGGCCGAAAGCCCGTCGAGCCCTGGGCGCGCACCCGTGCCGCCATTGAACACCAATTCCAGCGCGAACTGCGTATCGCCCCGGTCGGCGGCTTCGGGCGCGTGGCGCAGCGGCAGATCGTACATGCACGACGCGCCTTCGGCTGGTACGGCGTCGGGCATGGCCTGGGACAGGCAGCCATAGACGAGATCCGGTGTCATCTGCCCCAGCGTGTGGCGCATGGCGACGGGTGCGGGGGGCTGGGCATTCAGGATGCAGCCCTTGGGGGCGGTAACGCGAAACGGTTCGAGCGAGCCCGCGTTGTTCGGGATGTCCGGCCCGATGATGCAGCGGAGCGCGAACACCGAATAGGCGGTGGCGTAATTCAGTGGAACGTTGATGCCTTTGGCCACGCACGGTGCCGTCCCGTCGAAGTCGAGCAGAACGTGGTCCTCGGCGATGGTCAAAGCGGCGTGCAGATCTATCGCCGCGCCGTAGCCGTCGACCGTCAGCACGTTCTGCCAAGTGCCTTGTGGCAGGTCGCGGATCGCGTCCAACGTGCCGCGCCGCGATGTGTCGATGATGAAGTCGGCAAGCGTGTCCAGATCGTCCAAGCCGAACTCGGTCATCATTTCAGCCAGTCGCCCGGCACCGGTCTCGCAGCAGGCAATCAACGCATAGATGTCGCCTTCGTTGGCAATCGGCTCGCGGGAGTTGGCTTTGACGATGTCGAGCAACAGCGCGTTGACGTCGCCCGCGTCGACCAGCTTGCAGGGCGGGATCAGCAGGCCTTCGTCGAAAATGTCCTCGCCTTCCGGCCCCATGCCGCGCCCGCCCAGGTCAACCAGATGCGACGTGCAGGACGTGTAGCCGATCACGCGTCCCGCATGGACCACCGGCATCATCAGCAGGAAGTCGTTGAGATGGCCGGAGGCGATCCAAGGATCGTTGGTCATATAGATGTCGCCGGGGCGTATGGTCTGCGTCGGGAAACGGGCGGCGAGCGTCTTCACGGCCTCGGCCATCGTGTTGATATGGCCGGGCGTGCCGGTGACGGCCTGCGCGAGCATCCGGCCGTGCGCGGCGAAGATCCCGGCGGAGATGTCGCCGCATTCGCGCACGATCGGGCTGAAGGCGGCGCGGATCAGGGCCTGCCCCTGTTCCTCGACCACGGCGAGTAGACGGTTCCACATAACGTGCAGTCGGGTGTCGGCGGTCATGCGGCGGTCTCCTCGGTCCGGGTCAACCAGATGTTGCCAGAGGCGTCGATGGTGGCGTCAAAATCGGCGCTGACGAGCGTGGTCGTCTGCGGCTCGATGATCAGGGCCGGTCCGGCGATTTGGTCGCCGGGGGAAAGATCGGACCGGTCGAAGACGCCCGCGTCGCGCCAGCTCTCGGTGACATCACACAGGATCTGCCGAGTGGTCAGCGGACGGCGCGGTGATGGGGGAGGTATCGACCCCTGCGCGGTGCGCGGTGGCGCGGGAGAGGCGACAGAGAGCGCCCAGTGCAGGAGCTCGATCGTCATGCCGGGCACCGTGCGGCGGAACTGGCGGCGGTATTCGGTTTCGAACGCGGCTCTCAGTGCGGGGAGGTCGGTCGCGGTTAGCACACCGTCGGGCAGGGGGATCTCGATCTCGTGGCCCTGGCCGTGATAGCGCATGAAGGCGACACGCCGGGTGCTGAGGGGCGCGGAAGGTGCGCCTGCGTGAACGACTTCGCGGGCCTCTTGAGCCATGGTGGCGAGGAACGCGTTCAATCCGTCGAGGTCGAGCGTGTCCAGTGTTGCGTAACGTGAGCGGACGATTTCGAAGGATACCGGCGCAAACAGGAAGCCAACGGCGGAGCCGACGCCCGGATCGCGCGGGATCAGGATACGTCGGACCTGTGCGCGACGGGCGACGCGGGTGGCGTGCAACGGTCCGTTCCCGCCGAAAGCAATCATAAGCCGCGGGCCAAGGTCCTTGCCCGACTCAACGGCGTGCATCCGGCCTGCGCTGGCCATGGCCTCGTCCACGATCTCGGAGACACCGAATGCGGCGCGGTCGGCTTTGAGCCCAAGGGGCGTGCCGACATCTTGCGCCAGCGCTTTTGCCGAGGCGCTCGGGTCGATCGGCAAGCGGCCCTCGGCGAAGCGGGCCGGGTCGATCAGCCCAAGCGTGATGTCCGAGTCCGTCACCGTTGGTCGCACACCGCCCTTACAGAACGCAGCCGGACCGGGATCGGACCCTGCGCTGTGCGGCCCGACGGTGAGCCGGCCGAGCCGGTCCACGGCGGCGATCGATCCGCCACCCGCACCGATCTCGATCATCTCGATAACCGGGATCCGCACCGGCATTCCAGAGCCTTTGACGAAACGCGCGGCGCGCGCGATCTCGAAGGTGCGGGCGGTCTGAGGACGCTGGCCGTCAATCAGGCAGCGCTTCGCGGTCGTACCACCCATGTCAAAGGACAGGACGTGATCCGCATCGACCTCGGCCGCGATGCGGGCGGCCAGGATCGCCCCGCCCGCAGGTCCGGATTCGACCAGGCGGATCGGCAGGCGCGCCGCTGTTTCAATCGTCGTCATGCCGCCGCCCGCCGTCATCATCAGGATTGGGCAGGTCAGCCCTTCGGCCGCAAACCGATCGGCGAAGTCTTGCAGGTAGGACGCCATCAGCGGCTGGATGTAGGCGTTTGCAATGGTGGTGCAGAGGCGGGCGAATTCTCGGGCCTCGGGGCTGACCTCGTGACTGAGCGAGATCACAAGCTCTGGCATCCTGGCGGCGAGCAGATCACGCAGGCGAAGCTCGTGCGCCGGGTTGGCATAGGCGTGCAGCAGACAGATCGCGACGGCATCGATCTGAGCGCCGCGCAAGGTCGCGACCAATTCGGGCATCGCGTCTTCGTCCAGCGGGTGCAGTTCCCGCCCGTGCACATCCATGCGCCCGCCAATCGTGAAGGCATGTTTGCGCGGGACGATCAGGTCGGGCTTTTCCAGGTTGATGGCATACTGGCTGTAGCGGCGCTCGTACGCGATCTCGAGGATATCCCGGAAGCCCTGGGTCGTGATCGTTGCGACCTGCGCGCCGCGCCGTTCGATGAGTGCGTTGGGCGCCAGCGTGGTGCCGTGGATGAAGCCTGTCACGCTGCTCCACGGTTTTTCGGCGGTCTCGAGCACGGTGCGGGCCCCGGCCAGCGCACCCAGCGCCGGGGCCGCTGGTGTCGTCGCGGGTTTGGCGGTGGCGAGCACGCGCCGGGTTGCGTCGATCAGGACGGTGTCCGTGAAGGTGCCGCCGATATCGATGGCGAGTCGCAGGTTGTCAGCAGGTGTCATGTGGAGTGCCGTAACGGAGCGGGAAAGGCGGGATCAGGCGCGCAGGCGCCGACACTCCGGGTCAGTCGACCAGGTCGCACCCCGTTGCGCGGCGCAGTGTGGCGATGCTGAGTGAGACGGTCATCTCGTTTTTTCTCTCATCTCCGATGGCGGAAGTTAGACAGATCGAAGGCCTTGCGGTCAATCGCTTTCGCGTTGTGCGTCGGTAAAACGGGGTCAGTTCGCCGGGATCAGCGTGCCGCTGGACCAGATCGCGATGCCGTCTGCCGAGACCGTCGGGTTTTCCACCATCCAGCAGATCTCGCCGGGCGGTTCGGCCCCGCAGGTGTGGACATGCAGGTAGCGCGGTGAGCCGAAGACCGTGTTCGACCAGAGGTCCGGATCGTCCTCGGCCGCGCATGGGTGGACGCAACCGTCATGGATGCCCGCGTGGAAGGAATGGACGGCATCCGCGTCGAGATCGAACTGCTTTGCCACGCGGTCATAGTGGCGGCGGATCGCTTCGACCGCGCGCGATGGTCCGTCAAAGCCCGCGATGCGGCCGTTCTCGATCAGTGCGATCACGTCATGCTCAAGCTTGAGGCATGCGGGATGATAGGCGCGCGAGCCTGTCGGGGTCAGCCAGCCGCTGAGTGCGACGCGGCCCGAGAACGTCGCCGCGGGTACCGGCGCCGGTACGCACATCGGGAAGCGCAGGATGGTGACATCGGCGGCGCGTTCGGGGTCGATCCGTGGCATCAGGCCCGTCAGTTCAGTTCCTTTTGGGCAACTGACCTGAAGACGGCGTGCTCCGAACACACGGGCATGGATTTCCTTCTTCAGAGCCCGCATTGCGCCGTGCGGTCGTGTGCCGAACGGCGATCCCAAGGCCGTGGCCGTGCGTGCGTAAACCATCACACAGATGCCGGGATAGCGCCGCGCCGAGAAGCGAGCCTGATCGCCGATCCGGGCGAAGAATACGACGATATCGGCCTGTGATGCGAGCCGATCGACACCGGGAGGTATCGCTGCGTCCGGCGCGCCCACCGGCAGAACCGTGACATCGCCCCCCATCTCGCGCGCGACGTCTGCCGTGATCCCGGATGCCTCGGCATCGTACCAGCCCAAGGCGGGGTCTTCCGCGAGAAGCACGATCCGCTGCCCGGCCAGCAGACCGGCGCAGTTCAGCAGCAGATTTCGGGCACCGCTGCGCGTGTCTCCGTCAACAAGGCTGACCTGACGATCGACGGGCCGGTGCCAGAGTTCGGTCATTGCCCGCTCCGGTTGCGATAGGCGAATGCCTTGCCGAACCGCCACAGCAGGTAGTCGCCGCAGGTGATCGGGTCGTCGGTCGCGGCGAAGTCCGGCCCGTGGACGTGCCGGGCGTCGATCATGGTTTCGGGGTTCGGATCCCAGGCCAGCACCAGTGACAGGCGTTCGCGGCCTGAACTGTTGACCACCCGGTGCGGTGTCGACTTGAAGGTGCCGCCGGTCCATCGGGCCAGCAGGTCGGCGACATTGACGATCAGCGAACCCGGGATTGGCGGTGCCTCGATCCAGTCGCCGTTCGCGTCCTGCACATGCAAGCCGCCCACATCATCCTGGCACAGCACGGTCAGCACGCCGAAATCGGTGTGCGGGCCGACGCCGAACTGCTCCGCGCCCATGTCCGGTGGTTGCGCGGGATAATACACGTAGGATGCCCGGCTGAGTGGGCGGTCCGCCGTCCGCAGGAAGAAGTCTGACTCCAGTCCCAGCCCAATCGCGAAACCTTGCATCAGGTGGAGCGCGACACCGTGCGCTGCGTCGAAATAGGCGTTTGAGACCGCCTGCAACCCTGGCACCGACGCAGGCCAGCGGTTCGCTCCGCGCAAAGGGTGATCGTCGGGCAGGGCGCCACCGGGTGCCTCGATCCCCCAGATGAAGCTTTCCTTCAGATCAGCCTTGGTGTCGTCCTGCATCTTCGCACCGCCGGGCGCGAGCCAACCGCGATGGGCACCAGAGACGCGGACGTCTTCCTTGTCGGCCGCTGGCGACCGGAAAACCGCGCCCGCCGCAGCACGCGCGGCCGCAATCGTTGCCTCGGGAATGCCGTGTCCCGTGATGTAGATGAAGCCCAAGCCCTGGCTCGCCGCCAACAAGGCGCGCGCCACGCCCGCAGGGTCCGAGCCGTCGCGCAGTGGCGCGATGTCGATCACGGGGATCTGGTCGGCATCCAGTGTGCGTGCGGTGGCATAGGACATGTCGGCGCCGTCAGCTTTCTTTCAGGTCCGCGCAGCGGTCATGTGGCATCTGAGTCGTCTCCCCCGCTTGTCGTGTAATACCCTACGATGTCGCCATCGGTCGTGACGCCGAGCCCGTTGATCGATCGGTTCACGTAGTTGAAGTAGCAGATGATCTGATTGGCCTCGAGGATCTCTCCGTCGTCCAGACCCGCGCCGCGCAGAAGGGCGACGTCGCTTTCCTCCATCCGGCCGGGTGTCAGGGTCAGCTTTTCGGCATAGCGCATCAACGCAAGCTCGCGACCCGTGAAGACATCGCCCAGGCGCCGTGCCTGAAGCGCTGCTTCGATCGCATCGGCGCGGCCTTCGTTTCCGATCAGGTGGCGCGCGTTCGCCCAGTGGTTGGCAAAGGAGTAATCGCAGGAGTTCAGAACACTGACATAAGATGCGATTGCCTCCTGAAGCCAGATCGGCAGGGTGTTCGCCTCGTCATGCAGCGCGGCTTTGTAAAGCTTCATGTGCCCGCGCATGGTGTTCGGGCGCAGTGAGTGCACGCGCAGCACATTGTCGACCGTGCCATGCGGCGTGCGGGCCCCGGCCAGAGCCTCGGTCAGGTCCGGGTCGGCCTCGTCGTCGGGGATCATTCTGATCCAAGCGCTCATCTCGCGGTCCTCTCGTCTGCGCCCATGCGGCGCTCGAGCCAGCGTACACCGGCGGAGAGGATCAGCACCAGCGCCAGATACTCCAGCGCCAGGATCGTGTAGATTTCAAGCGCCCTGTATTCGGTGACGATCAGCTCGTTTGCCTTGCGGGTCAGCTCGGGCGCACCGATGATCGAGACCAGCGAGGACATCTTGACCACATAGATGAACTGGTTGCCCATGGCCGGGAGGATGCGTTTGATCGCCTGTGGCAGGATCACGTAGCGCATGGTGTCGGTGGGCGAGAGCGAGATCGCCTTTGCCGCCTCGACCTGGCCGCGGGGGACCGATTGGATACCACCGCGGAAGATTTCGGCCTGAAAGGCGCTTTCTCCGATGGCAAGCGCAATGACGCCCGACCAGAACAGCGAGATCCGCACGTCCAGTTCCGGCAGGCCGTAGTAGACCCACAGGATCAGCACCAGCAGGGGTATCGCGCGGACGAATTCGACGTAGGTGCGGTTGAAGCCGGACAGGATGCGGTTGGACGACAAACCGCACAGGCCGATGATCAACCCCATCGGGATCGAGATCGCCAGCGAGGTCAGGCTCAGCAGGATCGTGTACCAGAAACCCGAGATCAGGAATTCGAGGTTCGAGCGCCCGCCTTTCAGGGTGGGGTCGACCACATGCCAGCCGAAGTTCTGACCGCAGGCGCCGAGTATCAGCAGACCGCCAAGTGCGAGCACCAGCCACACGCGTCCCCTCCCGCCGCCGGGAAGCGTCAGAGAGGAGGCATTTTTCCGAGCCGCCACGTTCAATGCCCCAGGATCTGGTCGAGGAAGGTCTGGCAACGCGCGGTCTCGGGTGCCGAGAAGAACTGCTCGGGCGGGGCGGTTTCGACGATTTCACCCTTGTCCATGAACACCATCCGGTCCGCGACGCGTTTGGCAAACCCCATCTCGTGCGTGACGACGATCATGGTCATCCCGCTGTCCGCGAGTTCCGCCATCACGTCCAGCACCTCGGCGAACATCTCGGGATCGAGCGCGCTGGTCGGTTCGTCGAACAGCATGATTCGCGGTTCCATACAAAGCGCGCGCGCGATCGCCACACGTTGTTGCTGGCCGCCGGAAAGCTGGCCGGGACGTTTCTCGGCCTGTTCCGGAATGCGCACGCGTTCGAGATACTCCATCGCCTTGGTCTCGGCTGCGGCCTGATCCAGCCCGCGCACCCGCATCGGACCGAGCGTCAGGTTGCGCAGCACGCTCAGGTGCGGGAACAGGTTGAACTGCTGGAAGACCATGCCGACCTCGCGGCGCACCTGATCCGCAGTCTTGTCGGTCAGGGCGACACCATCCACAGAAATCTCGCCTGCATCGTGCGCTTCGAGCCGGTTGATGCAGCGGATCAAGGTCGACTTGCCCGAGCCGGATGGCCCGCACACCACGATTTTCTCGCGCTCGGCGACATCCATAGAAACGCCGTTCAAAGCGGTGAAGTCACCGAAGCGCTTCACGACATCTGAAAGTTGGATGATCTGGCCGGACATGGCGTCTCCCCGGGTCGACTATGCAGAAAAATGCTGCGCTGCACATGGTTTTCCTTTGCATAGCGTGCGGTTTCCGGTCTGGTGGCCGAAAGCTATCCAAGAGGGAGAACAAGATGAAACAGATCACAACCGCTGCCGTGGTCGCCATGAGCCTGCTTGCTGCGGGTGCCGCGCAGGCCCAATCCGCGCTGCAGGACATCGTCTCGAGCGGGGTGCTGAAGGTTGGAACGACGGGCGACTGGAACCCGATGACCATGAAGGATCCGGCCACCGACACCTATACGGGGTACGATATCGATGTGATGACGGAACTGGCCAAGGATCTGGGCGTCGAGGTCGAGTTCGTGCCGACCGACTGGAAGACGCTGGTCAACGGTGTGATCGCGGGCAAATACCACATCACCGGCTCGGCCTCGGTCGCGCCGAAGCGGGCCAAGGTGGCGGGCTATTCGGACAGCTATTTTTCGCTGGCGACCGTGCCGCTGACGCTGAAGTCCAACGCGGGCAAGTTCAGCGACTGGAGCGATCTCGACAAAGCGGGTGTGATCGTGGCAGCGACGCTGGGCACGACGCAGGAGACGCAGGTCAAGCAGTTCTTCCCGAACGCCGAGCACAAGATCGTCGAAGCCCCTGCGCGTGATTTTCAGGAAGTGCTGGCAGGCCGGGCCGATGCGCACATCACCTCGAACGTCGAGGCGTACAAACTGGTCGCAAAATATCCCGAGATGATGGTTGAGCCGGTGACCGAGCCAAAGGCGCGCACGCCGATCGCGATGCTGATGCCGCAAGGCGATCAGGTGTCGATCAACTATGTGAACACCTGGATTGCGCTGAAGCGGGAGCGTGGCTTCTTCGATGCGCTGGCGACGGCGTGGCAGCTGTCGAACTGACGTGATGGGATGGTGGGGTTAGGCCCCACCCGACGCCGTGCTGCAACTCTACGCCATTCCGGTCAGCCTCTACTGCGCGAAGACACGTGTCCTGTTGCGCCACAAGGGGCTGACCTGGGAGGAGATCCCGCCGCCCGGGGGCTATGGCTCGGACGAGTACAAAACCGTCGTTCCCAGCGGGAACCTGCCTGCACTGCGAGATGGTGATCTGCTGATTGGCGACAGCGAGGCGCTCGCGGAGTATCTGGAGGAGTGCCATCCGGATCCCCCGGCGTTGCCCGAAGGTGCAGGTGCCCGGGCGCTGGTCCGGGACAGATCGCGCTTTCACGATACCCGGTTTGAGCCGGTGTTGCGGATGCTGTTCTCCTACCTGCCGGGGCGGCAGGACGCGCCCTTCGGCTTTTTCAGGGACCGCGCCGAGGAGCTGAACGCAAGGCTTGTGCAATTGGCGGGGCTGAGCGATGCCGACCAGACGGCGGGACAGAGCCTGACGCTGGCGGAGTGTGGGTATCCGATCAGCTTTGCCTGGCTGGACAAGCTGGCGCCGCTGATGGGGTTTGACATCACGTGGCCGAACACGGTCCTGAGCTATCGCCGCCAGATCGAAGTCTTGCCGCCGGTGGCGCAGGAGCTGGCCGAATACCGGCCACGGTTGGACGCGTTCCTTGCGACGGGCGCCTGATGCAGCTTGCGCACGCGACGTGGCTCGAGGTCGAGGCGTATCTTGCGCGCTCGGACGGGATCATCCTGCCGGTCGGCTCGACGGAGCAGCATGGGCCAATCGGGCTGATCGGTACCGACACGATCTGTGCAGAGGAGATCGCGACCCGCGCGGGAGAGCAGTCCGGTGCGCTGGTGGCGCCCGCTCTGGGATGGACGCCTGCACCGTTCAACATGCTCTTCCCGGGGACCATCTCGATTTCGGTCGAGCTTTTCTCCGCCTTGGTCACACAGATCGTCGACGGTCTGACCAGCCAAGGGTTTCGCCGGGTCTACGTCGTGAACGGACATGGTGCCAATCTGGAGCCGCTGCACCGGATCGCCGAAGGGCGCCCGGGAATGCGGATCCGAAGCTGGTGGGATTTCGCCGAGGTCAACGCGATCCGGCGTGAGCTTTACGGTGATTGGGAGGGGATGCACGCCACACCGTCCGAGGTTGCGGTCACGCAGGCGACGCGCCGCAGGGTGCATCATCCGATGGCCGATGATCCGCCCCGGCCGATCGATGCGGCATTCATCAAGGCTCACGCAGGCGACAGACATGGACCGCCCGACGCGCATCGCGCGACGTTTCCGGACGGTCGGGTCGGGTCACATTCAGCGCTCGCGACACCAGAGGCGGGGCTGAAACTGCTTGCAGCGGCAGTCCACGCGGGCTCGCAGGATTATAGCGCATTCGTCGTGTCGGTCTGAGCAGCGCTTGG